>SKQL01000078.1 GCA_007119035.1 Nitriliruptorales bacterium
CCGGACTCGAGTCGGTGGTGGGTTGCTTCCTCAACACCGTGGTCTTGCGCTCTGACCTGTCCGGTGAGCCGACGTTCCGCGAACTCCTCCAGCGGATCAAGGTGACCACGCTGGAGGCGTTCGAGCATCAGGACGTCCCGTTCGAGCGGGTGGTCGAAGCGCTACAGCCCGAGCGTGGCCCGGGGCGCACCCCGCTGTTCGAGGCGATGTTCGTGCTGCACAACACGCGGCTGCCGGAGCTGCAGGTCGCCGGGCTCGACGTGCGACCGGAGGCGGTCGAGAGCGGCACGATGGTGGCCGACCTCGTCCTGCTCCTCGACGCCAGCGAGCGGCTAGGCGGGATGCTCGAGTACAACGCCGACCGCTTCGACGCCGCGACCGTCGACCGCATCCTCGGCCACTTCCGGACCGTCCTCGAGGCGGTCGTCGCTGACCCCGAGCAGCGCCTGTCGGCCATCCCGCTCCTCAGCGACGCTGAGCGTCGGCAGGTCCTCGTGGAGTGGAACGACACGGCAGCCGACCTCGGACCCGAGGCGTGCCTCCATCAGTTGGTGGAGGCACAGGTCGAACGGACGCCGCACGCCGTGGCCGCGATGCTCGACGACGCCGGCCTCACCTACGCGGAGCTGGATGAGCGGGCCAACCGGCTCGCCCACCGTATGCGTGAGCTCGGGGTAGGCCCGGAGGGGATCGTGGGCGTGTGCCTGCCGCGATCGCTGGAGCTCGTGGTCGCGGCGCTGGCCGTCCTGAAGGCAGGCGGGGCGTATCTGCCGCTGGACCCTGCCCTCCCGACAGAACGCTTGCGGTTCATGCTCGGTGACGCGCAGCCTGCGGCACTCCTCACCCACCGGCAGTTGCTCGACCGCCTGCCCGACCACCACGCCGCGGTCGTGGCGCTCGACGCCGACGCAGCGCAGATCGCCAGCCAGCCCGCGGACCGGCCCGCGGCCCGCACGTCCCCCGACGACCTTGCCTACGTCATCTACACCTCGGGCTCCACCGGAGAGCCCAAGGGCGTGATGGTGCCCCACCGAGCGATCTGCAACCAGGTCCGCTGGCGTCAGCGCACCTTCCCGCTGTCGGAGGGCGATGCGGTGCTGCAGCGGATCCCTCTCGGCTTCGACCCGTCGGTGTGGGAGCTGTTCGGACCGCTGTCGGCCGGCGCGCGCCTGGTCCTGCCACCGCCGGAGGCAGAGCGTGACGGGGGTAGGCTCGTGCGGCTGCTCGCCGAGCAGCACGTCACGACGTTGCAGGTCTTGCCCTCGATGCTCGAAGCGCTGCTCGAGCAGCCGGGCATCGACGACTGCGGTGACCTGCGGCGGGTGTTCTGCGGCGGCGAGGCGCTCTCGCCCGACCTCGCCGAACGATTCCTCGCGCGCTTGCCGGCGGAGCTGCACAACCTCTACGGACCGACCGAAGCGGCGATCGACACCACCCACTGGGCCTGCCGACGCGGCGACGAGCGTCCGGTCGTGCCGATCGGGCGGCCGATCGCCAACGCCCGCGTCCTCATCCTCGACGACCATCTCGAGCCGGTGCCGGTCGGGGTGCCCGGTGAGCTGCACATCGGCGGGGCCGGCCTGGCGCGCGGGTACCGCAACCGGCCAGACCTCACTGCCGAGCGGTTCGTCGAGGACCCGTTCACGCCCGGCGAGCGTCTCTACCGGACCGGCGACGTCGGCCACTGGCTGCCGGACGGCACGATCGCGTTCGTGGGCCGCGCAGACCGGCAGGTCAAGGTGCGCGGCTTCCGCGTGGAGCCCGGAGAGATCGAAGGGGTGCTCAGACGCCACCCGGCCGTCCGGGAGGCGGCCGTCATACCCCGGGAGCACCCGCACGGTGAGGTGCGGCTCGAAGCGTTCGTCGTCGCCGGGGAGACGACGTCAAACGGCGAGCTCGAGGAGCATGCGGCTGCACAACTGCCCGGCTACATGATGCCGTCAAGCGCGACGCTGCTCGACGCCCTGCCGCGCACCGCGAGCGGCAAGGTGGACCACGCCCGTCTCGCCGAACAGGCAGCTTCCGGGCCCGAGCGGACGGACGTCCCCGTGGCTCCGCGTGACCCCGTCGAGGGGCAGTTGCTCCGCGTCTGGGAGGGCTTCTTCCCCGATCGTCGTGTCGGGGTGACCGACGACTTCTTCGCGCTCGGAGGCCACTCGTTGCTCGCCATGAGGGTGATCGCCGAGGTCGAGCGAGCGTTCGGGCGGGAGCTGCCGGTCTCCAGCCTGCTCGAGAACCGCACGATCGAGCGGCTCGCCTGTCTGCTCCGCGAGCAGCCGGATCCCCGCTCGCCGCTGGTCGCCATCCAGCCCCGCGGGAGGGAGCGGCCCTTCTTCTGGGTCCACCCCGTGAGCGGCACCGTCTACTGCTACGCCGAGCTGGCGGCCGCGCTGGGCGAGGACCGTCCGCTGTACGGGCTCGAGGCGGCCGGCCTGAACGGCGAGGAGCCCCACACCCGCATCGAGGACATGGCCCGCCACTACATCCAGGAACTCGAGCGCGTGCAGCAGCCGGGCCCGTACCTGCTGGGCGGCTGGTCGATGGGTGGGCTGATCGCCTATGAGATGGCCCGCCAGCTCGACGAGCGCGGCCAACCCGTGACGCTACTGGCCGTGGTCGATGCCGTGCCGCCCACCTTCGACGGCGCCGCCGGGCACGCCGACCAGGCGGAGGCGCTGCGCGGCTTCGTGGAACACCTCGGCCTGTCCGTCGACGACCTCACCGTGTCCATCGACGACTTCTGGGAGCTGTCCGCCGACGACCAGCTCGGGTGTGTCCTCGAGCACGCCCGGCGGGCGCACCTCGTGCCCCCCGACCTGGAGCTGCCCCAACTGCACCGTCACCTGCAGGTGTTCACCACCAACCTCCAGGCCATGCGCCACTACGTCCCAGCCTCCTACGCTGGCCGGGTCACCCTGCTCGACGCCGAGGGGTCCCACGGACACGCCGCCCGCCACGCGCCGCGCTGGGACGCGCTCGCGCAGGGCGGGGTGATGCGGCACACCGTCTCCGGCAACCACCACACGATCCTGCGACAACCGCACGTGGCAGCGCTCGCCGAGCAGCTGAGCGCCTGCCTCGACGAGATGGATCTCGTGGCGTCATGAGCACGCGCCTCCCGGCGACCGACGCGACGCGTTGCTGGGAGCCTGCGCCGGCCAGGGCTGCCTTGCGCGAGGACGAGGTCCACCTCTGGCGGGCGGACCTCGACCGGCCCGCCTGGCCCCTCGCACAGCTCGCGCGGGGCTTGTCCCCGGACGAGCTTGTGCGGGCGGACTCCTTCGTGTTCCCCAGGGACCGGCGCAGGTTCGTCGCCGCCAGAGGGATGCTGCGGTGGCTGCTGTGCGGCTACCTCGACTGCGAGCCTCGGGTGCTGGCCTTGCGCGACGGACCAAACGGCAAGCCCGAGCTGGCCACCCCATCGGGCAGCCCGCCCGTCCAGTTCAACTACTCCCGTTCGCAGGGCGGTGCCCTCTACGCGGTGACACGTGGACGGCAGGTCGGTGTAGACCTCGAGGCCCTCCGCCCCGTCCCCGAAGCCGAGCAGATCGCCAAGCGGTGGTTCTCTCCCCGCGAGCGGGCGGCGCTGGCCGCCATCCCCGACGCGCAGCGCGACGAGGCGTTCTTGCGTGCCTGGACGAGCAAAGAGGCCTACGCGAAAGCGGTCGGCATCGGCATCGCCAGCGGCCTCGAACGCATCGAGGTGGCACTTGCCCCGAGCAAACCCCCGAAGCTCCGCGCGATCGACGGCGACCCCGGCGAAGCCGCCCGCTGGTCCATGCCGGAGCCGCCTCCCACCCCCTGCTACGCCGCAGCCCTCGTCTTGGAGGCCCCCGGCTGCTTGCTCCGCTGCTGGTCCCTCTTGCCACGGCTGGGGCACCCGCTCTGATTGCTTCAGTGGACGCCCACCATCCGGACACAAGCAGTGAAGACATGCCACACGTGGCGGCACCTACGGCGCAGCCGGCCGAGCTCGTCCAGCCGAACGACGTCGAACAGCGATACGACGCCACGGCCTTCACCGCAAGGATCGCCCACTACTCCGACGGCCAGATCCACCTGGGCTCCTGGCCGTCCAGCTTCTTCCCTTCGACGGCACGAACAACAGCGGGGCCTCCGCAGCCGCGGCGGCAGGGGCGCCTGTGAGCGCATCAGCGAATTCCTCCCCGTTCGCGAGGAACACGTGCTCCGCGCCTGTGAGTCAACGCACGCATCCGTCACTCACACCCGAGGTGGCGCCGATCGCGTCGGCGGTCGCGCCCGAAGTGGCTACGGACATCGGTGACCTACCACACCCTCACCCTGCGCGCCGAAACCACCAAGGGCGGCAAGGCCGCCATGATCGCCCTCGCGCCGCGCACCGTGCAGGCCATCGGCCTCACCCGTGACGAGCGGCGCTCCGGCGGTCGTCGACTACACCCAGCACGACGTCACCCGCACCGGCTGTCAGTACGACGTGATCGTCGACGTCGTGGCCACCCGCCCGATGCGGGCCTACCGCCGAGCTCTCCGTCCCCAGGGCGTCGCCGTCATCGTCGGCGGCTCGATGCGCACGATCCTCGCCAGCGTCGCGCTTGGCAGGACGCCGATGAGGGGAGGTCGCCGGATCGGCCCCCTGATGTACCAGCCGAGGCCGGCTGGACTCACCGACCTGACCCAGCTATTCGAAGACGGCCACGTGGCCCCGGTCATCCACCGCAGCTACCCGCTGGAGGACACCGCCCAAGCGTTCACTCGATTCCGACAGGGCCAAGTCACCGGCAAACTCGTCGTCACGCTGCCATAACAACCCCAGGACCCGAGTCTGCTCGCCGCAGGATCGCCCGTGCCAGAAGATGCCGGCCATCAGAGGTCAGCGGCACCCACGTCACCGGCTCCCCGGCAGACCATGCTGCGGTCCAACACCCCCATCCCCCTCCCGTGAACACGGACCTAATGGGGGTGTGTTTGCAGGGTGCTCCACATTCCCATATCGCAGGTGACTGCTCCTGCGGGCCGGGAACGGATTCACAGGCACGCCTTGGTTGAGGAGGCGTTCTCGGTTCGCGCGAGGACAGATGATCAGCGGGTTCAGCCAGTTGTGATCGGGTGGCGCCGGAGAAAGGCTGCCAGTACCTCGGCTGCCTCGGCGGGGTGGGTGATCTCCAGGGAATGCCCCGCCCCGTGGATTACGGCATCCTCGGCGTGGGGTAACCAACCGAGCACGAGGTCACGGACGTCGAGAAACCACCCTGCGCTGTCGCTGCCGCCCACATACAGCACCGGGCAGCTGACCCGACCGGCCTCGGCGGCGCTGAACTGCCAGTCCAGCAGCGCCGGGATGTCGGTGTCGAAGAACGTGGCCGCGTCGCGCTCGATCTGCGCGACCGCGCCGGGAGGGTCTTCCTCGATCTGTTCGCGCCAGGTGGGGCCGCTCAGCAGCGTGAGGAACTCCTCGAGCGCGGCGTCCACCCCCTGCTCGCGCCGGGTGCGAAGGAGCCGCTCGTTCGCCGCGCGGAACTCAGGCCCGCGCGCGGTGTGCACCGGCGGCGGCTCGGCGACCGTGAGGCTGTGGGTGCAGTCGGGCGCGTCGGCCGCCAGCTGCAGCGCGATCGCGCTGCTGAACGAGATGCCCACGACGTGGGCGCGTTGGATACCCAAGGCAGCCAGCAGCGCGCGAGCGTCCGCGGCATCGCCGACGATCGACCGAGCGCCGGCGGCGGGACTGCTGCCGGCGTACCCGCGGCGGTGGTAGACGAGCTTGCGGTAGCCCTCCGCAAGGGCAGTCTGGCTGGCCAAAGGCAGCAGCTCGTCGGCGGTCAGCGCCGTCTGCACGAACACCACCGGCTCGCCCGAGCCCCAATCGAGGACCTCGAGCTCGCCGTCCTCGATTGCAACGAGTCGGGCAGTCATGAGCGACCTCATCCTCTCAGGGGCGACAGAGCAACGCGCACC
>SKQL01000050.1 GCA_007119035.1 Nitriliruptorales bacterium
CGCTCCCGATCCGACAGCGTGTGCAGGATGCTCGCCAGCTGCTCCTGAAGCAGCACGAAGCTCGCCGCGTCCGCGGGTAGGACCGCGTCGGCGTCCTCGATGAAGTCCGCGAGGTTCGAATCCTCCTCCTCCCCCACCGGAGTCTCGAGGCTCACCGTCTCGAGCCCCAGGCGGAGGATCTCCCGTACGCGCTCGGGCTCGAGCTCGGTCGCGGCGGCCAGCTCCGCGACGGTCGGCTCGCGACCCATCTCCTGGAACATCTGCCGCTGCGACCGGCGGACCCGGTTGATCGTCTCGACCATGTGGACGGGAATGCGGATGGTGCGAGCCTGGTCAGCGATCGCGCGGGTCACCGCCTGGCGGATCCACCACGTCGCATACGTGGAGAACTTGTAGCCGCGGCGGTAGTCGAACTTCTCCACCGCCCGGATGAGGCCGAGGTTTCCCTCCTGGATGAGGTCGAGCAGCACCATCCCCCGGTTCGCGTACCGCTTCGCGATCGACACCACGAGCCGGAGGTTGGCCTCGACCAGGCGGCGTTTCGCGAGCTGGCCGGACCGCTCGATCGTGCGCAGGGTCCGCCGGTCAAGGCTCGTCTGCCCTGGCTCGGCGAGCAACGCCGACGCGGCCAGGCCCGCCTCGATGCGCTTCGCGAGGTCGACCTCCTCCTCGGCGCTCAACAGCTCGACGCGGCCGATCTCATGGAGGTACATGCGGACGGGATCACCGATCATGCCCGCCCCGTCGTCGGAAGCGCGGGACGCGGGCAGCTCCGCGCCAGCCAACGCCCGGGGGTCCTCAGGCACGGACGCGACCTCGAGTGGGCTCTTGCCGGGCGATTCGGTGATGTGTTGGGATTGTCGGTTCATGGTCACCGCCCGAGCAGGCCTTCGCTCAGGCGTCCCTCCCTTCCAACAGGTCTCGCCTTCGGCGTTCGAGGTCATAGAGCTCCGCGGTCAGGCGCCGGCGCTCGTCGCTCGCGAGCTGCTCGCCCATCTCCCGCAGTCGGGCGTTGAGGACCGCGATGCGCCTCGCGACGGCGCTGGCCCGCAGCCGCGCCACGATGTCAGCGATCCCGGCGGGCTCGGGGTCGACCGTCAGCTCCGCGAGCGCGAGCGCGCGCACGCGGCCGCGGGCCTCGTCGTCTGAGAGCCCGTCGAGGATCGCGTCCAGATCACCGCGGGGCGCCTGGGTGATCGCGCGGAACAGCTCACGCGACGGGGCGGCGGTGAACTCGTCCTCGCCGAGCTTGTCCCACGTCGCGGGCAGGGTGTCGGGCCGTTGCAGCGCCACCTGGAGCACCTGGCGCTCGAGGAGCAGCTGCGGATCCCGCGGCAGGCCGTCCCCGCGTCGCAGGGCGGGCCTCGGTGCGGTCGTCCGCTTGCGCTGCGCCCGTTCGTCGTCGAGCTCGAGCTCGATCCAGTCCGCCGACAGCTGCACGGTCGGCGCGACGACGTCACGGATGTAGTGGTAGCGAAGGACACGGTCCTCGATCTGCGCGAGGAGCCCGAACGTCCGCCGATACGCCTCGACCTGCCCCTCCGGCGTCGTCGTGTCCGCGCCCCGCATGAGGTGCGCGATCTGGAACTCGATGGCGGTCTGGACCTCGCCCAGGGCCGTCTCGACACGTTGCGCGCCATGGGCGGCCAGGTCCGCGGGGTCCTCGCCCGGCGGCAGCGGCAGCACCCCGATCTCGCGTAGCCCCGCCTCCTCCGCCAGCGCGCGCGCACGGTCAGCGGCCGCGTAGCCCGCGTCGTCCGCGTCGAGCGCCAACACCACCCGGCGGGCGAACTTCTCGACCTGGCTGAAGTGCTCGGCGGTCAGGGCGGTCCCGCAGGTCGCGACCGCGTGCGACACCCCCGCGACGTGCAGGCCGATCACGTCCATGTAGCCCTCGACCACGAGGACGGTGTCGCGCCGCTGGATCTCCGCGCGCGCCCAATTGAGCGCGTAGAGCACCCGCGACTTCTTGTAGACCTCGGTCTCCGAGGAGTTGATGTACTTGGGTGGCGTGCCGTCGCGGGGTCCGGTGCGCAGCTCGACACCGGGGACGATCCGGCCCCCGAAGGCGACGACGTCGCGTCCGCCCGCGTCGTAGATGGGAAACATCACCCGCCCGCGGAAGCGGTCGATGAGCCCCCGCTGCCCTCTGGTGGCGAGGCCCGCGTCGGCGATCTCCTCGGTGTCGAACCCGAGGCCCGAGAGGTGGCGGACGATGCCGTCCCACGCGTCGGGCGCCCACCCGAGCTTGAAGTGCTCCGCGTGCTCACGGCCGAGGCCCCGCGACTTGAGGTACTCGCGCGCGGCGTCGCCGTCGTCGGTGAACAACCGGGCGTGGTAGAAGTCCGCGGCCTCGCTCAAGCACTGGCTGAGCCGGGTCCGGCGCCCCAGCGCCTTGCGCTGCCCGGGGGACAGCTCCTCGTAGCGCAACGTGTACCCGGTGAGGCGCGCGAGGCGCTCGACGGCCTCGGGGAACGACAGCGCCTCGATCTTCTGGAGGAAGCCGATGGTGTCGCCGCCCTCACCGCACCCGAAGCAGTGGAACAGCCTCCGGGCGGGATCGACGGTGAACGAGGGTGTGCGCTCACCGTGGAAGGGACACAGGCCCTTGAGACGACCACCTGCGCGCTTCAAGCCGGTGTAGTCACCGATGACCGCGGCGATGTCGACCCGTTCGCGTAGAGCCTGGATGTCCTCGTCGTTGATGCGACCGGCCACCGACTCTCCCTCCTGCTCTCGATACAGAGTCTACGAGCATCGCAGGCGGCGCGAGAGGGTTGATCCGCGCTGTGGAGCGCGTGGGGCGGCCTACTCGCCCGCGGCGGTGGAGGGCAGGAAGACCGCGGCGAAGCGCTGGGTTATCTCCACATCCGTCGCGGCCGCGAGGTCATCCACGATCGTGGCGACGCGCTCGGACTCGTCGCGCACGTCCGAGGTCGAGTCCGCGTACACCGCGAGGCTGCGCATGCAGTGAAGCGCCCGGTCGTGCTCGGCGCGGGCGACGTCGCGACGGTGGACCCGCTCGTCGATGAACTCCTCGAGGTCGCGCAACGCCCCCTCCGCCTCCTCGCCGAGGCGAATGTCGGGCTGGTCGATCGACGCGCTCACCGTCTCCCGCAGGAGCACCGCCACACGGTGGCGGTGGTCGGTGCCGAGGACGGTCCGCACACGTGGCGGGACGTCGTCGAGGTGGACCAGTGACGCGCGCAGGGCGCAGCGCAGGTCGGACAACGCGGTCGCCAAGCGCCTCCCGAGGGCAGCGGTGTTGCCCTCGGGGGTGGACGCCCCACCGAACTGATGGATGATCCCGTCGCCGACCTCCCACGTGAGGTTCAGCCGGGCGCTGTCCCGCTCCACCACGCGCAGGCTCTGCTCGGCGACCTCGAAGGGCTCGCCGAGCACGTCGCCGAGGACCTCGTAGCCGGCTGGCCCGAACGGCGGCGCCCCCAGTCCGTGGCCGGAGGCGATGGCCTCGGTGAGGTCCTCGTTCAGCCGGAGCGCACGAGCCAACGTGCGGGAGAGCTTGACGGTCGCCAACGTGACCGACAACCGCGAACGCCACCCCGCGCCCGGCGCCTCGGGGACGAACGTGTGCGTCTTGGCGCCCAGCCGCGAGAACGCGTCGGTGTCGGTGAGGCGGTCCCTGTCGAGTTGGAAGGCCGTGCGCAGGGGATCAGGATCCTCGTGGCGGTCCCGGCCCTTGGACTCGCTGGCCAAGCTGGCCCAGGTGGAGAGGCTTGCGCGCTCCATCTCCTCGGCACGCTCTCGGACCTCGAACGATTCCTTCACGACTTCGATCGTAGCATCGGTGGCGGATCGATGAACCCTATTCGGGGCACCCTGTGGCAGGCTCCATAGTCCATTCCCTCGCGCAGGAGACAACATGCAACGAGCGAAGACGCGGGAACTCGTGACCGCGGCCCGGGTCGCGGACGCGCTCGTCTATGCCGCGGGCGTCGCGGGCGTGATCGCGGGCGGACTGCTGTTCCGGGGCGGGGAGGAGGGCTTCGCGGTGGTGGCGTGGGTCCTCACGTTCGTCGCGGGCGGGGCGCTGCGGCTCGCCTCCTGGGCGTCGCGTGCGCTCGCCGACCTGCTCGAGCGCACCGAGCGCATGGAGGAGGACCTCGCCCGCCTCGCCGCGCAGCCCCGCGAGCGGGAGCCCTATACGCCCCCACCACGCCCCGGCGGCCCGCCCGATCCCTACCGGCGGTGGGGCGGGCGTCACTGAACCCGGCCTGACACGCGTGCGACTAGTCCTCGACGCCCCTAACCCTCGAGCGGAGCTTCAGAGGGATCAGTCGAGGTCGAGGTGGTCGTCGAGGTACTCCACGAGGCGATCGATGGACACCCGCTCCTGGGTCATCTCGTCCCGGTCCCGGATGGTGACCGCCCGGTCCTCCTCGACGGTCTGGAAGTCCACGGTGACGCAGAACGGCGTGCCCACCTCGTCCTGGCGGCGGTACCGCTTGCCGATCGAGCCCGCGTCGTCGTACTGCACGGTCCAGCGGCGACGCAGGAGGTCGGCCACCTCCCTGGCGGTCGGCACGAGCTTGTCGTTGCGCGACAGCGGCAGGATCGCGGCCTTGGTGGGGGCAAGCCTGTGGTGGAGCTTGAGGAGCACCCGGCGGTCCGTGCCACCCTTCGCGCTCGGAGCCTCCTCCACCCGGTAGGCGTCGACGAGGAACGCGAGCGCCGCACGGTCCACGCCGGCAGCCGGCTCGACGACGTAGGGCACGTACCGTTCGTCACGCTCCCCGTCGTAGTAGGACAGGTCCTTGCCGCTGTACTCCGCGTGTCGGTTCAGGTCGAAATCGGTGCGGTTCGCGATCCCCTCGAGCTCCGACCACGCGAACGGGAAGCGGTACTCCACGTCGACGGTGTGCTTGGCGTAGTGGCTCAACTCGTCCGCCGCGTGGTCGCGGATGCGGAGGTTCTCCCGGCGCATGCCCAAGCGGATGTACCAGTCCCATCGCTGCCCGATCCAGTACTCGTGCCACTGCTCGTCAGCGCCCGGGCGCACGAAGAACTCCATCTCCATCTGCTCGAACTCGCGTACGCGGAAGATGAAGTTGCGGGGCGTGATCTCGTTGCGGAACGACTTGCCGACCTGGGCGATCCCGAACGGGACCTTCTGGCGGCTCGTGAGTTGGACGTGCGCGAAGTCGACGAACATCGCCTGCGCCGTCTCGGGGCGCATCCACACCTTCGAGCCCGACTCCTCGGTAGGTCCCACGTGGGTCTGGAACATCAGGTTGAACTGCCTGGCCGGGCCGAAGTCGCACAGCGAGTAGTCGCTGCGCGGGCACTCGTAGGTCTTCGCGTCGCCCTGGACCGCCTGGTCCTCGCGGAACCGCGCGTTGCAGGTGCGGCACTCGGTGAGCGGGTCGGTGAAGCCCTCGACGTGCCCGGAGGCCTCCCACACCCGCGGGTGCATGAGGATCGCCGCGTCGAGTTGGACGACGTCGCCGCGCAACTGCAGCATGTCGCGCTTCCACGCGTCCTTGACGTTGTCCTTGAGCGCCGCGCCGAGCGGTCCGTAGTCCCACGCCCCACGCAGGCCGCCGTAGATCTCCGAGGACTGGAAGATGAGGCCGCGGCGCTTGCAGAGCTCGACGATCGCATCCATCGAGGTGTCGTGCGAGCCCGCCGAGGTGTCCGCGTCCGCGGGGACGTGGACGAGATCGACGTCGGTCTCGGGTGGAAGGTCGCCCTCGGTCAGGTCAGAGAGCGCGGATGGGTCCAGCTGCGTCATCGATGTGCCTTCCCAGAAAACGACCCCCGAGTGGCTCCCGGGGGCTAGCTGCGCCCGAGCCTAGCAACCCACCCCGGCCGCCGACGGGCGAGGAGGTCGTCGAGGAGGGCGGACGCGCCGAGTCGCAGGCGCTCCTCGGCCCCCTCCCCCAGGACGCCCCGTGCCGC
>SKQL01000125.1 GCA_007119035.1 Nitriliruptorales bacterium
AAGGCGAACGTGAGCGAGAACAGCAACGAGAACAAGGACGGGGACGGGACCGTGACGGACCCCCGTACCGTGGGGCTGACCGCGACCCCGACCCCACCTTCCCTTCTAACCCCCACCCCCGCACCCGCCCGCGCACCCTCCGCGCGCGGGCGGTACGGGCGTCGGACCGCCACCAGGTGGGGGCGGTGGGACTCGAACCCACAACTCCACCGTTTTAAGCGGTGCGCCTCTGCCTGTTGGGCCACGCCCCCTGTCTCAAGGCAGGGTAACCGTTTTCGCCCGTTCGTCCGCTACGCTTGCGCGGGACGCGCACAGATTGCCCCTACGAACGCAAGGCCTGAGATCACATGACGGACGAAGAGGAGCGCATCGCGTTGTTTCTCGATTACGAGAACCTCGCCATCGGTGCGCGCGAGGATTCGGGTGGAGGCCGCTTCGAGATGAAGCCGCTCGCGGACGCGCTCGCGGAGCGGGGTCGGGTCGTCGTGCGTAAGGCGTACGCGGACTGGTCCTACTTCGACGAGGACCGGCGCATGCTGACCCAGCAGCATGTCGAGTTGATCGAGATCCCTCAGCGCATGGGGGCGGTGCGCAAGAACGCCGCCGACATCAAGATGGCGGTCGACGCGATCGAGTTGTCATTCGAGCGGGACTACATCACCACGTTCGTGATCGGCACAGGCGACAGCGACTTCACCCCGCTGGTGGGCAAGCTACGCGAGCTCAACAAGCGGGTTATCGGGGTGGGGCTCCAGTCCTCGACCTCCGCGCTCCTGCCCCCCGCGTGCGACGAGTTCCTCTTCTACGAGCGTCTCGAGGGGGTGAACCTCCCCGCCAGGCGCGGACGAGGCGCCGGGAAGCGGCGTGGCCCCCGGAGGGAGGACTCCCGGCCCGAGGTCGCCCCCGTCACGACCCCGGCCTCCACCGAGCCCGTGGCGCCCCCGCCGGCCGAGGCCGCTGCCGAAGCGGCAACAAGGGGTGCGGAAGATGCGGGCGAGACCGTCGAGGACGCCGCGAAGCTCGAGCGTCTGGTCACCCAGACGCTGTCTGGCTTGCTGCGCACCTCTGGCGGCACGGTACTCGCCTCCAACCTCAAGCGCGCGATCCTGCGCAAGGACCCGACGTTCAGCGAGGAGGACTACGGATTCCGCGCGTTCGGGGAGCTGCTCCGCCACCTCGAGGGTCGCAAGATCATCGAGTTGTCGTTCGGCTCTGCGCGGGGTGACCCCGAGGTCAGCTTCCCCGAGGAGTCGAGCGGCGAGGAGGGCGCATTCCAGCTCCTGCAGGATGTGATACGCGACCTGGAGAAGAGCGGTGACCCACCCCCGCTGTCGGGCCTCAAGGACCGACTGCGCAAGCGCGAGCCGTCGTTCAGCGAGAAGCAGTTCGGCTTCGGGGGCTTCCTGCAGTTCTGCAAGGCCGCACGCACCCGGGGTCTCATCACCATGGAGTGGGACGACGAGGCTGACGACTACGTGATCCGCGCTGCGGACTAAACTATTGTTCCGGGCATGTTACGTAATCGTTACAACTTGCCTACGTCGCTCTCGAATAGAAAACTAGGGAAGGAGACGCCCAAACCGGAGAGGATCAAATGAAGCTCGTCGTGGCAATCGTGAAGCCATTCAAGGTCGAAGACGTCAAGGAGGCCCTGCGCGAAGTCGGCGTCGCGGGCCTGACCGTATCGGAAGCCCGTGGCTTCGGCCGGCAGCGGGGGCACACCGAGGTCTATCGCGGCGCGGAGTACCAGGTCGACTTCGTGCCCAAGAGTCGGGTCGAGGTGATGGTCGACGACGACCAGGTCGACGGCGTGGTCGATGCCATCGCCAAGGCCGCGCGCACCGGCAAGATCGGTGACGGCAAGGTGGCCGTCCTGCCACTCGACGAGGTCGTGCGCATCCGAACCGGTGAGAGCGGACCGGAGGCACTCTGAGCCCACACCGGCGGCAAGGGGCTCCACCCCAAGGCTCCGAGACCCTCGATCCCGCCTCGATCGCCGATCGACCGGGGGTCGAGTGGTGTCGGGAGTACAGCGACAGGGTCGACGCGGTGATCCGTGCGGCGCTGCCCTACTCGAGGGGCGTGGCCGTGGTCGGCCTCGGTAGCTACGCGCGCTCGGAGCTCTGCCTCGCGTCCGATGTCGACGTGCTGCTGCTCCACGACGGGTGGGGGCATCGCGACCTCGAGGAGCTCGTCCGAGCGGTGTGCTACCCGCTGTGGGACTCAGGGCTCTCGCTGGGGCACGCGGTCCGGACTCCGGGAGAGGCGGTGCGGGCCGCGGGAGACCAGCTCGAGTCCGCGACCGCGCTGACGGATCGTCGGTTGATCAGCGGCGACGCGGGACTGGCCGACGACCTTCGGGCACGCTACACGCGCTGGATGCGCCGAAACGGCGGCAAGCTGCTGACCGACCTCGAGGCGGCCGACACGGAGCGACACGCGGTGGAGGGGGAGCGGGCCGGCCTGCTCGAGCCTGACTTGAAGCGGGGTGCGGGAGGCCTCCGGGACATCCAGAGCCTGCGCTGGGCGGCAGCGTGCCTGCTGGGCGAGCACGGGCTGGAGCCGCTCGTCGGTGCCCGCTACCTCGGTGCAGCGGACCTCCCCTCACTGCGCTCCGCCGGTGAGACGTTGCTCGAGGTCCGGTGCGCGTTGCATCTCCACTACGGCCGGACGACGCCCGGGACTGCCGCGGATCGCCTCACCATCGACGCCCAGGAGGTCGTCGCGGAGCAGCTCGGCATCCGCGACGCGGACGAGTTGCTGCGCACCGTCAACCTCGCCAACCGAAGGGTCGCGCACCTTCACGGGCGCGCGTGGCCCCGGATGCTGGCCGACGCCCGGCGTGGACGCGGCCGCGGTCGGCCCAAGCCGAAGACGCTCGAAGAAGGCGTGATGCTCGACGACGGCCTCATCGAGATCGAGGCCGGTCGCCGGCTCGCCGACGACCCGTCACTGGCTCTCCGTGGACTCGCCGCGGGTGCCGCCCGGGGGCTGCACCTGGGGCGCGAGACATCCACCCGGCTGGCGCGTGAGCTGGAGAGGGTCGGCACCCTTCGATGGACCGAGGCGGAGCGCTCCGCCCTGCTGTCCATACTGCGTCACGGCCCTGACGCGTTGCCTGCGCTGGCCGATGCGGACGCGACCGGGCTGCTCACAGCGCTCCTGCCCGATTGGCCGCAGGTGCGGGGCGTGCCCCAACGGAACCCGTTTCACGTCTACGACCTCGACACCCATCTCGCACAGACGGTCGCGGAGCTCGGTGAGCTCCGCGACGGTGTGCGCGACCCCCGTCACTCGACCATCTGGGAGGGCCTCGACGAGCCTGAGGTGCTCCTCCTCGGTGCGTGGCTGCATGATGTCGGCAAGGGGTTCGAAGGCGACCATTCCGTGGTCGGTGCAGTGGTCGCGAAGGAGTGGCTGCTGCGGATGGGCTTCGACAGCCGGCGGGCGGACCGGGTTGCCCGCCTCGTGCGCCTGCATCTGCTCCTGCCCGTCGTCGCGACGAGCCGGGATCTCGACGATGCGGACGAGCTCGACCGGGTCGCTGAGCAGGTCGGAGACGTGGAGTGCCTCGACGGGCTGTATCTGCTCACGCTCGCTGACGCGCGTGCCACGGGCCCGTCCATGGACTCCGCGTGGCGCACCGGGCTGATCACCGAGCTCCACGCCCGGGTCCGGACTCGTCTGTCCGGCGACGTGGAGCAGACCCGCGCGCTCCTGGATCCCGCCGCAATCGTCGAGGAGGCGCGGAACAGGGCGGGGGATCTCGACCTCGAGGTGGTGCTCGTGGGGGCACCACGGCGCTACCTCCTCGCTGCGCGTCCCGAGCAGGTGGTCGAGCACGCGCGGTTGCTCGCCGAACGCCCCTGCCCCGACGAGCCATGGGCCGCGTTCCGCCCCGGTAGCGCGGAGGGCACCCGGGTGCTGAGCGTTGTCGCCCCCGACCGCCTGGGGCTCATGGCCGATGCGGCCGGCACACTCGCCGGCCATGGCCTGCTCGTCCACGAGGCCCGAGCCTTCACCCGTGGCGACGGGCTGACACTCGACTGGTTCGTGGTGGCGGGCGAATCCGAGGACGCCGATCCCGAGGTCCTCGCCGACGTCTGCGAGGCGGTGGCCGGTCGACTCGATGTCGAGCAGATGGTGAAATCCCGCGAATCGGCACGAGGGTCGTCCACCACGCCCTCCGCGGACTCCCCCATCGAGGTCACGTTCGACCGTGGCCCCGTCATCGTTCGGATCGAGGTGCTCGCCCCTGACACGACCGGCCTGCTCTACCGCCTCGGGCGGGTCCTCGCGGAGGAGCGCCTCGACGTGGCGGGAGCGCGGGTGGCGACTCTCGGCCACTCGGCCCGCGACGTGTTCTTCGTCCGGCCCTCGGGAGGCCCGTTCGACCCCGAGCACCTGCGCGAGAGGCTCCGGGCCGCCGCGCGTTGGCCGGCTCCCGATGTGCGAGGATCGAGGCCATGACGGATGCACCACCCGCACTCGCGTTCCTCATAGGCGCGTGGAGTGGCACGGGACACGGCGAGTACCCGACCATCGAATCGTTCGACTACCAGGAGCGTGTCCAGTTCTGGCACACGGGCAAGCCGTTCCTGTGGTACGCGCAGCGGACGTCAGCGCTCGACGACGGGCGCCCCCTGCACGCGGAGAGCGGATTCGTGCGGGCGCCCGGGCCCGGGCGCATCGAACTCGTGATAGCGCATCCCACCGGTATCGCCGAGGTGGCGGAAGGCTCCCTCGACGCCACCACGATCCGTGTGGCGAGCACGACATTGGCGACCACCGCTACCGCCAAGGAGGTCGCCGCGGTCGAACGCGACATCGAGGTCGACGGCCCGACGCTCACCTACGCGGTCCGCATGGCCGTGGAGGGCCAGCCGTTGACCCACCATCTCGCCGCGACGCTGCGACGGGAGAGCTGACCGGTGGGGAGCCCTACAGCACGCCGCCCTCGGTCATGCGCTTGATGTCGAGGATCCGGTCGACCTCCTCCTCGGGCAGGACCCCTGCCTCCTTCACGACGTCGCGCAGCGGACGGTCCTCCTCGAGGGCTCGCTTGGACAGCTCCGCGGAGCGGTCGTAGCCGACCGCGGGCACGAGCGCGGTGACGATCGCGAGATCCCGCTCGACCAACTCGAGGGCCCGGTCGGTGTTCGCCTCGAGGCCGTCGATGCACTGCGCCGCGAAGTTCACGCAGGACGTGGCGAGCAGCGCGATCGACTCGAGCACGTTGCGCGCCATCACGGGGATGTAGACATTGAGCTCGAATGCGCCCGAAAGGCCTCCCACCGTCACGGCCGCGTCGTTTCCGATGACCTGCGCGGCCACCTGCGTCACGGATTCGGGAATGACCGGGTTGACCTTGGCGGGCATGATCGAGCTGCCCGGCTGGATCTCGGGCAGCTGGAGCTCGCCGATCCCCGTCCGCGGTCCCGAGCCCATCCACCGGATGTCGTTGGCGATCTTGGTCAGGCTCGCGGCGATGACCTTGCACGCGCCCGACAGCTCGACCAGCGCGTCGCGGGCGCCCTGCGCCTCGAAGTGGTCGTCGGCCTCCCGCAGCGCGTCCAGCCCGGTGCGTCGCCGGAGCTCTGCCATCACCACGTCGGTCATCCCCGGCGGGGCGTTGAGGCCCGTGCCGACGGCAGTGCCGCCGAGGGGCAGCTCTGCGACACGCACGAGCGCCGACTCGATGCGCTGGGCGCCGAGCTCGATCTGGCGGGCATAGCCACCGAACTCCTGGCCGAGCGTCACCGGTGTGGCATCCATGAGATGCGTGCGGCCGGGCTTGACCACGTCGGCGAACTCCGCCGCCTTGCCGGACAGCGAGGACTGGAGGTGCGCGAGCGCGGGGAGCAGCTCCTCGGTCGCGGCCGTGTAGGCCGCCACGTGCACCGCGGTGGGGAAGACGTCGTTGGAGGACTGGCCCGCGTTGACGTGGTCGTTGGGATGGACAGGGTCCTTCGCGCCGAGCTCACCTCCCAGCAATTCGATCGCCCGGTTGGCGATGACCTCGTTCGCGTTCATGTTCGAGCTGGTGCCCGAGCCCGTCTGGAACACGTCAACGACGAAGTGGGCATCGTGGATACCGTCGGCGACCTCGTCCGCCGCTCGCGTGATCGCATCGAACTGGCGCTCGTCGAGTACGCCCGCGTCGTGGTTGAACACCGCGGCCGCGGACTTGATGAGCCCCAGGGCGCGGACCACGTGACGGGGGATCCCCTGCCCTGAGATCGGGAAGTTCTCGAGGGCCCGCTGCGTCTGCGCTCCATAGTAGGCATCCGCGGGCACGGCCATCTCGCCCATCGAGTCGCGTTCGGTGCGGGTGCTCATCACGGTGCCCCTGTCATCGGCTGATCCCTCGGCATGCACGGCTCGTGCACAGCCGCAGCCTAGAGGGAGGATTAGGCTGGCCGCTACGCGGAAGGCGCCGGAGCGGTCCAGAGCCCGCGCACGGAGAGGGACTCGGACATGACAACGCTGTTGCTCATACGCCACGGCACCACTGCGGCGACCGGCAAGCGCCTCGGGGGGCGCACAGGAGCCGAGCTCGACGAGGGTGGCGTGCAGCAGGCGAAGGCGGCGGGGGAACGGATCGCCGATCTCCCGGTGAAGGCGGTCTACGCGAGCCCGCTCACACGGACCTGGCAGACAGCGGAGCACGTCGCGGCGCCGTTCAAGCTGCCTGTTCGCGAGGCCGAGGGGCTCCTGGAGGTCGACTACGGCCGCTGGACCGACCGCACGCTTGCCCAGGTCTCGCGGACGAGGCGATGGAAGGTGGTCCAGTCCACACCTTCGCTCACCGTGTTCCCCGAGGGGGAGAGCATCCGCGGCGCGCAGGCGCGAGCCACCGACGAGGTCGAGCGCCTCGTCGCAGCGCACCGGCGGCAGGTGATCGCGGCGGTGAGCCACGCCGACGTCATCAAGGCGATCGTGGCGTTCTACCTCGGTCAGCCACTCGATCTCTTCCAACGCCTGGTGATCGATCCCGGCTCGGTGACGATCCTCGACCTGGGCGTCGGCGTGAGGCCCGCACTGACGAGATTCAACGACAACGGCGGGCTGGACGGTGCCGCTTATCGGAGGAGCGCGCGTGGGTGAGTCCTACGAGTTCGAGACGGTCGACTTCATCACGGCGGGCGCGCTCGGCGAGCCGGGTGCGCGGACCTTCTACGTGCAGGCGGAGTCGGGGCCGGACCGGGTCGCGCTGATCGTGGAGAAGGGACAGGTCCGGTCACTCGCGCAACTCGCGCAGGAACTGCTGGCCCAGGCGGGTGTGACGGTGACTCCCGACGACCTCGACGAGGCCTCGTACAGGTTGCGGGAGCCCGTGGAGCCGATCTGGCGAGCAGGCTCGATGAGCCTCGGCATGGACGAGGAGTCCCAGCTGTTCGCGCTCGAGGTCGCGGAGTTGACGGACGACGAGGAGGAGGAGCCCGGCTACGTTCGGTTGTGGATGACGCGGGATCAGCTCGGGGGCCTCGCCGCCTACGCGGCCTACGCGGTGGAGGCGGGCGCCCGCGAGAGCTGTCGGCATTGCGGTAGGCCGATCGGCGCGGACGGGCATGTGTGCCCGTCGATGAACGGCCATGGTCCTCTCGCGACCTGAGCTGCTGAAGCGGCTCGCCAACGACGACCTGCAGTTGCGCGGGTACCTGCCCAACGCGAGCAACCACACCCTGCTCGTGGACGTGGGCGACCCCGGGGAGGGGATCGCCGCGATCTACAAGCCGCGCGAGGGGGAGCGTCCCCTAGGGGACTTCCCCGAAGGCACCCTGTGCCGACGGGAGGTCGCGGCATACGAGGTCTCGGAGGCCCTGGGCTGGGAGATCGTTCCCCCCACGGTGCTGCGCGCCGACGCCCCGCTGGGCGAGGGATCGGTGCAGCTGTTCGTCCCCCACGATCCCTCGCGGCACTACTTCGTCCTCGTGGAGGAGGGCCGATCGAGGTCCGCGCTCGCTCGCATGGCCACGTTCGACCTGCTCGTCAACAACGCCGATCGCAAGGGCAGCCACGTCCTCGAGGTTCACGGGAGCACCCGGATCGTGGGCATCGACCACGGCTTGACCTTCCATCCCCAGCCGAAGCTGCGCACCGTGATCTGGGACCTCGGCGACGAGGAGATCGTGCCACGGTGGCGCGACGACGTGGCGGGGATCGAGCGGGAGCTGCTCGGGGGAGGCGAGCTCGCGTCCCGGCTCGAGAGGTTGCTGTCGCCCCTTGAGGTGCTTGCGTTGCGCGCCCGCTCCTCCGCCCTCGCCGAGCGTTCGCGCCTGCCCGCGCCGCCGACCGATCGCCGCCCGTATCCGTGGCCGCCCCTGTAGGCTCAGGCGATGGAACTCGTCCAGCTGTCCGCGATCCAAGCTGCCGCCCGACGCCTCGACGGCATCGCGCAGCGGACCCCCGTCGAGATCAGCCGCACCGTCTCCGAGCTGGCCGGGGTGGAGACGCTGCTCAAGTGCGAGCACCTGCAGCGCACCGGCTCGTTCAAGCTGCGCGGCGCCTACAACCGCATCGCACAACTCGACGAGGCGCAGCGGGCGCGCGGCGTCGTGTGCGCATCCGCGGGCAACCACGCGCAGGGGGTGGCGCTCAGCGCGCTGCTCGCGGGAGCCGAGGCGACGGTGTTCATGCCGGAGCAGGCACCTCTACCGAAGGTAGAGGCCACCCGCGGGTACGGAGCGGACGTGCGCCTCGTGGGGGCGACGTTCGACGACGCGTACGCTGCCTCCCTCGCGTGGGCGGAGGAGTCGGGCGCCACCTACGTCCACCCGTTCGACCACCTCGACGTGATCGCGGGCCAGGGCACGCTGGGCCTTGAGATCCTCGAGCAGGTCCCGTTGGCGGCGACGGTGGTGCTTCCCATCGGGGGCGGGGGGTTGGCCGCGGGTGTCGCGAGCGCGGTCAAGCTCACCCGACCCGATGCGCGCGTCGTCGGAGCCCAGGCGAGCGGCGCGGCGGCGTACCCCGAGTCGCTGCGGGCGGGAACGCCCATGGCGCTGGGCGAGGTCTCGACGTTCGCGGACGGGATCGCGGTGAAGCGCCCCGGACCGCTCGCGCTCGCCCACGTCAGCGAGCGGGTGGACGAGGTCGTGACCGTGAGCGACGAGGCCATCGCTCGGGCGGTCCTCCTCCTCGTCGAGCGTGCGAAGCAGGTGGTCGAGCCGGCGGGAGCGGCGGGCCTCGCCGCCATCCTCGAAGGGCACGGGACCTTCCGCGGCCCGGTGGTGGCGATCCTGTGCGGCGGCAACGTCGACCCGCTCCTGTTGCAGCGGATCCTCCAGAGCGGGATGTTCGAGGAGGGCCGGTTCTTCGCGTTCGGCACCGTGCTGCGCGACCGGCCGGGAGCGCTGTCCGGGCTCCTGCAGCGCATCGCCCAGACGGGGACCAACGTGATCGCCGTCAGCCACCATCGCATGCGCACCCGCCTGGGAGTCTCCGAGGTGGAGGTCGAGCTCGAGGTCGAGACCCGCGGCCACGAGCACATCGACTCGCTCCGCGAGACCCTCGACGAGGCGGGATACCCGATCACCTGAGGCGCCCGCCGCGCCCGAGCCGCGCGGCGCCGCCGCCCGCTTCGCACGGTGTAGCCCCATTCCGGCCGGAGGTTTGTAGAAAGTTGCCGGGTGAGGCGGCAGTTTTCTACAAACCTTCCCGGGTATCGGGGCAAACCGGGCAGGGCTGGCGGCGAATCGGGGCAGGTCGCGCTACTCGACGAGGCGTTCTGCGGTGAAGATGGTGCCGACCTGGCAGACCGACACCATGTCGTCCTCGACGTGGCCCTCCACGACGACTTCGTCGCCCTCCTCGGCGACGACCTCGCCGTCGCGCACGAGTTGCACGGGATCGGTCTCGGCTTTGATGTCGTCGGGCCACAGCACCTCGTACCGGCCATCGGGTGTCTCCAGCCAGACACAGCCCCCCTCCAGCTGCGCATCGCCCTCGAGCGTGCCGGTCAAGGACTGCTTGGCGACCCGATCCGTCTCACCGGAGCCCTCATCGGCTCCTTCGGGCTCGTCTGGCTCGTCGACGTCCACATCGTTCTGCCATTCGGTGTCTGCCGGGTCGGCTCCGCATGCGGTCACCAAGAGGCCGGTCAGGAGAAGGAGCGCAACGGCGAACCAGGAACCACGCATTGCATTTTCCTCGGTCGGGGGTTGTCTGGGTCGAGCTCAAACCTTGGACGTTGTCCTCACCCTATGGTTCCAGGTAGGCGCCTGCCTGACTCTCCCGCCCGCGGCTCGTATGTAGGCCCCCCGAGGGGGCACAGTCCCGCGAGCGCTGACAGGGCCTGGCCCTGATGTTACTGTTCGGTAGCATAAGGGTGCCCCACGAGGGAGGAACGGGAATGGAGCTTCGAGACGCCGTCTACGTGGACGGGGTGCGCCTGCCCATCGGCCGGGCGCGTGATGACGGCTACTACGCGCAGACCCGTGCAGACGACATGGCGGTGCGCACCATACGTGCCCTGCTCCAGCGGAACGCCGCGCTCGACCCGGCACGCGTGGACGACAACGTGTGGGCGGCGACGGCTCAGACGGGCGACCAGGGCCTCACGCTCGGGCGCTCCACCGCGGTGCTCGCGGGCCTGCCGAAATCCGTTCCCGGCTACGCGCTCGACCGCATGTGCGCGGGTGCGTTGACCGCGATCACCAACGCGGCCAACGCGATTCGCGTCGGCGCCCAGGACGTGGTCATCGCCGGCGGCGTCGAGCACATGGGCCACCACGCCATGGGTGCGGAGATCGATCCCAATCCGCGGTTCCTCTCGGAGAACCTCGTCGACCCCTCCGCGCTCGTCATGGGCACGACGGCGGAGAACATCCACGACGAGCATCCCGAGATCGGCCGCGATCGCGCGGATGCCTACGGACTGCAGTCCCAGGAGCGTCACGCCAAAGCCCAGGCCGGTGGCGTGTTCGAGAGCCACGTCGTGCCGATGACAGTGTGGACCGAGCAGGGCTGGCGGGTCGTCGATGTCGACGAGCACCCGCGGCTGGGTACGAGCCTCGACGATCTCGCGCGATTGAAGACACCGTTCCGCAACGGCGGTCGCGTCACCGCGGGGAACGCGGCGGGACTGAACGACGGGGCCGGGTGCGTCCTGCTGACCTCCCGCGAGGCGGCCGACGAGATGGGCCTGGAAGCGACCATGCGCCTCGTCGACTACACGTTCACCGGTGTGGAGCCGGAGACGATGGGCTACGGGCCGATCCCCGCCACCGAGCAGCTCCTCGCGCGGACGGGCCTCTCGCTCGATGACGTCGATGCGGTCGAGCTCAACGAGGCGTTCGCCGTGCAGGTCCTCGCGTTCCTCGACCACTTCGGCCTCCCCGACGACACCGCGAAGGTGAATCCGTACGGCGGCGCGATCGCCGTCGGCCATCCCCTGGCGATGTCGGGCGCGCGGATGGCCCAGCAGATGGCCCACCGGCTCGGGACCGACTCCAACGCCCGATACGGGATCACCACGCTGTGCGTGGGTCTCGGGATGGGCTGCGCCGTTCTCTGGGAGAAGATCTGATGTCCGAGGCGACGACCGAGTTCAAGCTCACCTACTACGAGTCCCCGCGGGCGGGGCGCCTGGCCCTGCTCACCATGGACAACGGTGAGGACCACCGCAGGCCCAACACCTTCAGCCGGGAGGCGCTCGCGTCGCTCGAGGGGGCACTCGACGAGCTCGAGACCCAGGAGGACGTGAAGGGGCTCATGCTCGTGGGGAAGCCGCACGTGTTCGCGGCCGGCGCGGACATGAACAGCTTCTGGGGGGCCGACGAGGCCTTCGCCCGCGGGGCCTCGCAGGCGGGACACGGTGCGTTCTCGCGTTTGGCCGCGCTGCCCTATCCCACCCTCGCCGCGATAAACGGGGCCTGCGTGGGTGGCGGCCTGGAGATCGCCCTTCACTGCGATTACCGGTCGTTGTCGTCCGCGGCGGCGGCGATCGCCTCCTCCGAGGTATTCCTGTCGATCATTCCCGCCTGGGGGGGCACCCAACTGCTGCCTCCGCTGGTGGGTGCGCCGGGCGCCCTTCGGGTGATCGTCCACAATGCGCTCGCGAACAACAGGATGATGAAGCCACCGGAGGCGGTCGAGCTCGGCCTGGCGGACCGGCTGATTCCCGCGGTCGACTTCTTCGACGATTCGGTGGCCCTGCTCGAAGGGCTCGTCACGGGCGAGGAGACGATCGAGCGGGCTGAACCGTCAGACGTGGGCCTCGACGACGCGTTGGCCGACGCGCGCCGCGCCGCAGACGACCGAACGCACGGAGCCACGCCCGCGCCCTACGTCGCGATCGACCTCATCGAGTTCGCGGCCCGCGGCGGCGACCTCGCGGAGGGTCGCGCGAGGGAGGTCGCCGCGCTCGCCGACCTGCTCCCGTCCCGACAGGCGCAGGCGTCGGTGTACAGCTTCGACATCACCCAGCGTCGGGTGAGGAAGCAGCCTGGCAAGCCCGACACGCCGGCCCGACCGATGACGAAGGTCGGCGTGGTGGGCGCGGGCCTGATGGGCGCGCAACTGGGGGCGCTCCTCCTCGGGCGCACCGAGGCCCCGCTCGTGATGAAGGACATCGACGAGGAGGTCCTCGAGCAGGCGCGGGCGACGATCGAGGGCGAGCTCGACAAGCGGGTCGAGCGCGGTCGCCTCAACCCCGCGCGTGCGGGCTTCCTCAAGTCGATCGTCACCTACACGCTCGACTATGAGCCGCTGGCAGGCGCGGACCTCGTGCTCGAGGCCGTCGTCGAGGTGGCTGACGTGAAGCGCAAGATCCTCGCCGAGGTCGAGCAGGTGGTGGACGCGGGCACCATCCTCGCGACTAACACGTCCGCGCTGTCGGTGGCGGCGATGGCCGGGGGCCTCGCGCATCCCGAGCGTGTCGTAGGCCTGCACTTCTTCCACCCCGTGGCGGTGCTGCCCCTGCTCGAGGTGGTCCGCGCGGAGGGCACCAACGACACCACGCTGTCCACCGCGTTCGAGGTGGGCAAGCAGCTGCGCAAGTCCGCCGTGCTGTGCGCGGACACCCCCGGGTTCATCGTCAACCGCCTGCTGCTCCGCTTCACCGGCGCATGTGTCGCGGCGCTGCGACACGGCAACGACTTCGCGGAGATCGACGACGCGGTCAAAGCCCTGGGGATGCCCATGGGGCCGTTCGAGCTGCTCGGTTTCAGCGGGGTCGAGGTCGCCCTCCGCACGGCCAAGGCGCTCCACGACGCGTACCCGGACCGCTTCGAGGTCGACGAGAACCTGCGGCGCATCGCGGAGCTCGACGTGCCCGGGATCTACGACTGGAGCCAGGGCCGGGTGCCGTTCGACGAGGTTCGCGAGGCCGTGCACGTCGAGGGGGGCGCCACACCGTGGACAGCCGACGAGATTCGTGAGGCTGGTCTCCAAGCGGTCGCGGAAGAGGCGAGGATCATGCTCGACGAGGGCACCGTCGCGGACGCCCGCGACATCGACACGGGGATGCTGCTCGGGGTCGGCTGGCCGTTCTTCAACGGGGGCATCTGCATGTACCTCGACCAGACGGGCGTCTCACAGCGCCTGTTCGGCGAGCGGCTGGTCGGCCTGGAGGATCGAGGTCTCTAGCCGCTGGAGGCCGGACCTCACGGCGACTCTAGGCCCCGTCGAACGTGACGACCGACCGGAGCACGTCGCCCCGCTCCATCCGCGCGAACGCCTCCTCCACGTCGGTGATGCCTATGGTCTCCGAGACGAACGCATCGAGCGGGAAGTTCCCTTGCAGGTAGGCGTCGGTCAGCAGAGGGAAGTCCCGCGACGGCAGGCAGTCGCCGTACCACGACGACTTCTGCGACCCGCCGCGGCCGAACACCTCGATCATGGGGAGCTCGATGGACATGGAGGGGTCGGGCACGCCGACCATCACCGTGCGCCCTGCGTGGTCGCGTGCGTAGAAGGCCTGCTCGTACGTTCGCGGCGACCCGACCGCGTCGATGGCCACGTCGACGCCGTTGCCGTCGGTGAGGTCCCTGATCGCATCCACGGGGTCGACCGCCTGCGCGTTGATCCCGTCCGTCGCGCCGAAGCGACGCGCCAGATCTAGTTTCCGGTCCTCGATGTCGACGCCGATGATCCTGCTCGCCCCGGCCATGGCGGCGCCCGCGATCGCGGCGTTGCCGACCCCGCCGCAGCCGATCACCGCGACTGTCTCGCCACGCGTCACCGCGCCGGTGTTGACCGCTGCGCCCCACCCGGCCATCACCCCGCACCCGATCAGGCCCGCGCCGACGGCGGGAACCGCGGGATCGACCTTGACCGCCCCTCCCGCGCCGACGACGGTGTGCGACGCGAACGCGCCCAGCCCGAGGGCGGGCGACAAGGCGGTGCCGTCCGCGAGTGTGGGGGCCCGCTGCGCCTCGTGGGTGCTGTCGAAGCAGTACCAGGGCCGCCCGCGCCTGCAGGACCGGCAATTGCCGCAGGGAGCTCGCCACGCGAGGACCACGTAGTCCCCTGGCTGGTGGGTGGCGACACCGTCCCCGACGACCTCGACCACACCCGCCGCCTCGTGGCCGAGGAGGAAGGGGAAGTCGTTGTTGACCCCACCCTCCCGGTAGAGGAGGTCGGTGTGGCAGACCCCGCACGCCTGGATGCGCACGAGGACCTCGCCCGGTCCCGGGTCGGGGATTCGGATGTCGACGAGCTCGACCGGCGAGCCCTTGCCGCGGGCGATGACGCCCCGGGATTCCCGCACGATGGGTCCTTTCCGCTCTTAGAGTGCTCCCCTATCGGCGCGCACTTTAGGTCTCGCGGTCCGTCGTGCCAGCTGCATCCGCCGCCTGCTCAGCGACCGACTCGACCGCGTCCCGCGCCTCTGATGGGCCGTCGCTGCCGCCGTTCCTCGTTCCCATGCGTGCGAAGAGGCCCTTGAGGTCGACGCCGGTGAGGTCGGAGCCGATCTGCAGGCCCTGCTCGAGGTTGGTCGCCACGCTCTTCGCGAGGCTCGAGGCCCCGTCGGTGGAGATGACGGTCATGTTGTCGATCTCGCTCATCGGCTCGGAGGCCCCACGGACGATGTCGGGGAGCACGTCGGTGAGCATGTTGATGACCGCCGCGTCGCCGTAGAGCTTGAACGCCTCCGCGTTCTTGCGGCGCGCCTCCGCCTCCGCCTCACCACGGGCGAGGATCGCCTCCGCCTCCGAGCGCCCCTCGAGCTCGACGGCCTCCGCCATGCGGGCACGGCGGGCCTTCTCCGCATCCGCCTCGAAGATCGTCGTGTTCTTGCGGCCCTCGGCCTCCTGCTCGATCTTGTAGCGCTCCGCGTCTGCCGGTTTGCGGACCTCCGCGTCGAGCTGTCGGTCCCGCAGCGCGGCCTCGCGCTCGGCGACCCGCTCCTGCTCCTGGATGACCTCCTGGTTGCGGGAGGCCTCGCGCAGCGGGCCGGCGGCGGCCGCCTGCGCGTTCGCCTCGTCGGTCTCGGCCTTGATCTCCGCCTGCTTCAGCTGGAGCTGGCGATCCTGGATCGCGATCTGCTCCTCGGCCTTGAGCTTCTCCTGCTCGGACTCCTGGCGGGCCCTCGCCTCCGCGATCTGCGCTTCCTGATCGACGCGGGCCGCCTCTGGACGGCCGAGGTCCGCGAGGTACTGGCCCTCGGTCTGGATGTCCTGCAGCTGGAACGTGTCGAGCGTGAGGCCTTGGTTGGTGAGGGAGGTCTCCGCCTCCTCGGCCACCTCCGACGCGAACGCGGCCCGGTCGCGGATGATGGCCTCCACGGTCAGTCGACCGACGATCGCACGCAACGAGCCCGACAGGACCTCCTGGGTGAACGGGACGATATCGCCCTGCTGGGTGAGGAAGCGCTGGCCCGAGGCACGGATCGCGTCCTCGTTGCCGCCGACCTTGACGATCGCGACGCCCTCGAGGTCGCACTTGATGCCCTGCTGCGACACCGCGCCCGTCACTCCCACGGAGATCCGCCGGCTCGATAGGTCGAGCACGTGGAGCTTCTGGATGAAGGGGAGCACGAACACGCTCGCGCCCATGACGACCTTCTGGCCCGACAGGTCGTCCGAGATCTCGCCCGTCTCCGGGTTCTTCACCGGGCCCGCCCCCTTGCGCCCGGTGATGATGAACGCTTCGTTCGGCCCCGCTACCTGGATCCGGCTCACGATGAGGTAGACCACGATCACCAGGAGGATGACCGCTCCGATGATGCCCACGACCAGCGGGCTGTCCAACAAGAAATCCAGCATCTGTCCTCCTCGGGGAGTTACTCGTCGACCGCTTCCACGACCACGGCCGAGCTCGAGATGACGGCGGTGATCTCCACCGTGGTGCCGAACGGCACGGCGTCCTGCGCGCGGGCGTTGTACTTGAGCATCTGCCCGAGGTGGCTGACCGAGACCTCACCGTAGCCGTCCTCGGGGATCGGTGTGATGACGGTGGCCCGCGATCCGACAAGGTCGGTGGTGCGGACGGACTCGTCGGTGCGCATGTTCATGAGCGAACGCGTGAGCACCAGCGCGAGCCCGCCCACCGCGGCCCCGCTGCCGAGCCCCGCGAGCGCGCCTCCTGTGACCCCCACCCCCGCACCTTGCATGGTCAGTGCGCCGCCGAAGCCGAACGCGGCGAGGAAGGAGCCGATCACGGGGGACGACAGCCATCCGCCCCCTCCATCGAAGTCGAGCGCGTCGAAGACGCCGTCCAGGACCTCCCCGAGGACGAGCGAGACGAGCAGGAGCCCGAGCCCGACCGCACCGATGACGAGGAACCCCACCAAGGACCGCACACTCCACTGCCGACGATCGATCTGAGCCGGCACACTGAGTATAGGGACGCGGGTGCGAGTCCGTAGAGTGGGCATCCGACTGCAGGGGAGGTGCCGTGGACGTCAGCCGCCGGGCCCTCCACGTCACGAGTGAGATCGGGCGCCTCCGAGAGGTCGTGGTGCATCGGCCAGGTCTCGAGCTGCGGAGGCTGACACCGGCCAACAAGGAGGAGCTGCTCTTCGACGAGCTCGTGTGGGTCGGCCGGGCACAGGAGGAGCATGACGCGTTCGTCGAGGTCCTGACCGGCGAGGGCGTCCGGGTTCGCCACTTCGCCCGGTTGCTCGCGGAGACACTCGGTGACGACCTCGCGCGTCGTCGGGCCATCGAGGGCGTGGCAACGATCGACACGTGCGGGGTGGAGCTCGTCGACCCCGTGAGGGCCCGCCTCGACGCGTTCGGCCACGAGCTCCTCGCGGCGCACCTCCTCGGTGGATTGACGGTGGGGGAGGTCCCCGGCGCGGGCGAGGGGTTCGCGGGCGGGGTGCTCGGCCCCACCTCGTTCCTCGTGCCGCCGCTGCCCAATGCGGTGTTCACCCGCGACCCCTCGGCCTGGGTGGGCGCGGGCGTCGTACTGAGCCCGATGCAGCGGGCAGCGCGGCGGGCCGAGGGCCTGCTCTGGCGACTCGTCTACGAGTACCATCCCGACTTCGCGGGCCTGGCCGCCCGGGTCTGGTACGGGGAGGACGACCGCGACCATCTCCCCGCGACGCTCGAGGGCGGCGACGTGCTCGTGCTCTCCGAGAGGTGCGTCGCGGTCGGGGTGGGGGAGCGCACCCATCCCATCGCGGTCGAGAACCTCGCGGCGGCATTGATGGCCGATGGCCCCGTCGAGCGGGTGCTCGCGGTGGAGCTCCCCAAGGCCCGCGAGACGATGCACCTCGACACCGTGGTCACCGTGCTCGACGCCGACGCGGTCGTGATGTGGCCGAGGGCCCGCGCTGCGACGGTGCACCGCCTCGAGCCCGGGGGGCATGGGCGCATGCGGGTGACGCGGGAGGTCGACCTCGCGTCCGCCTTCGCCGAAGGGATCGGCGTCGACCGGCTGCGGGTGCTGTCCACGGGGGAGGACGAGGTCCTCACCGATCGCGAGCAGTGGGACGACGGCAACAACACCCTCGCGGTCGGTCCCGGTGTGGTCGTGGGCTACGAGCGCAACGTCGACACGAACCAGCGTCTCGCGGACGAGGGCATCGAGGTGCTGACGATCCCCTCCTCGGAGCTGCCGCGTGGCCGTGGTGGCCCCCGCTGCATGGCCTGCCCCGTTCTGCGGGATCCGGTGTGAGCCCCTCAGCCCTCCAACGGGCGCACGCCGGTGACCTCGAGCTCGAAGCGCCCGCCGGGCGCGTCGTAGGAGACCGTGTCGCCGACCTTCGCGCCGATCAACGCCTTGCCGAGGGGGGAGCTCGCGCTCACCACCGACAGGCCCTGGGGCTTGTCCTCGATCGACCCGATGAGGAATTCCTCGGAGTCCCCGTCCTCGTCCACGCCGGTGACGACCATGCCCGCGGCGAC
>SKQL01000127.1 GCA_007119035.1 Nitriliruptorales bacterium
CTTCGGCCAGCCGACGAGGCCGTGCGCGTCGAGGACCTCGCGGACGTCGAGCGCGACGGTGCGGACGCCGTCGAAGGCCACGCCCGGGCCGGGGTCGAGGTCGACGCGCAACTCGTCGGGGTGGTCGGTGTCCCCGCTGCGAACCGCCCACGGGTTCAGATCGAGGCAGTTGAGCTGGGCCATCCACAGCAGATCGGCGGCATGGCGCGGAACGAGCAGGTCCGCGGAGCGCCCGGAGGGGAAGCGGATCGTGGCGTAGGACCGCTCGGGGTCCTTCGGCGCCCGCTTCTGGAAGAACGGCTCCCCCGCCACCCCCCGGTTCCACCGCTTGAGGACGGTGGGTCGGTCGTACACGCCGCGGAGCGCTCCCTCCCAGCACGTGCGGTAGTGCTCCGCGACATCGGCCTTGGTCCAGCCCTGCCCGGGGAAGACGACCTTGTCGGGCGAGCTCAGACGGACGCTCCGACCATCGATCTCGAGGGTGACCGAGTTTGACGCCACAGGCAGATGCTACCGTCTGGCCAACCGAGAGAAACGGCAGAGGCCGACATGAGCGAACGCCGGATGACCGCCAGCGAACGGCGGAGCCAGCTTGTCGGGGTGGCCAAGAGCGTCTTCGCGGAGTTCGGCTACGACGGAGCGAGCATCGAGGAGATCGCCGCGCGGGCGAAGGTCTCCAAGCCTGTCGTGTACGAGCACTTCGGGGGCAAGGAGGGGCTCTACGCGGTCGTCGTCGACCGCGAGGCCACGCGCATCCTCGACATGATCGCCTCCCGGCTGGGCCCCGGCATCGACGGCCGCCAGCAGGTCCATGCGAGCGCGATGGCCTTCCTCGACTACATCGAGGAGGACCCTGACGGGTTCCGGGTCCTCACCCGTGACTCGCCGTCGGGGTACACCGGCGTCTCCGGTGGCGGCATGGCGGGGCTGCTCGCCGACGTCTCCACCAAGGCCGAGCACGTGCTCCAGGGCTTCTTCGCGGAGAGTGGCCTCGACCCGCAGTTCGCGCCCCTCTACGCCCACGCCCTCGTCGGCATGGTCGTCCACGTGGGGGCTTGGTGGTCGGAGGAGCGTGAGCCGCCCAAGGAGGAGGTCGCCTCGCACCTCACCGCCCTCGCGTACATGGGCCTCTCGCGCCTGCCGCGCAACCCCAACCGCCTCGCCGCGAGCTAATGCTCTAGCCCGTGCGGGCGTCGATGCGTGCCATCTTCTCCCGGAACTTCGTCGCCTTCGCGTCGAGCATGTCGACCTCGGCTCGCAACTCCTCGAGAGCCCGCTGCCCGTCCTCGTCGAGGCCCCCCACGTTCCAGATGTCCCAGTGCTTCAGCAACGGCTTGACGACGTCGTCGTGGTGCACGCGCAGGTCGTAGATCCCCGCCTTCGCGATCTCGACGGCCTTGCGACGGAACGCGGGCATGTCCGCGCCCGGCATCTCGAAGCCCTTGACCTCGTTGACGATGGCGCGGACCGCGGCGGAGGGGTCGATGTGCATCGCGGCGGTCAGGATGTCGCGGTAGAAGACCATGTGCAGGTTCTCGTCCGCGGAGATCCGCGCCATGATCCGGTCGGCGACGGGGTCCTCGGAATAACGGCCGGTGTTGCGGTGCGATACCCGGGTCGCGAGCTCCTGGAAGGCGACGTAGGCCATCCCCTCCAGCAGCGACTTGCCGTCGCGGTCGTAGCCGACCTCCATGGCGGCCATGCGGTTGCGCTCGAGCGACTCGGGGTCGATGTTGCGGGTGACGACGAGGTAGTCGCGCAGGACGATGGCGTGGCGGCCCTCCTCCGCGGTCCAGCGGTGGACCCAGTCGAGCCAGGGGCTCTCCCCATCGGGGTCCCGCCCGTTCTGGCCGAACATGTCGTACACCTCCCGGTGATAGCTCGGGAGGTTGTCCTCGGTCAGGAGGTTGACCTCGAACGCGGTCTGGGCGACGCCCGTCAGGCGCGGCTGGTCAGGAGTCCACGGCTCGAGGTCGAAGTCCTTGCCCTGGCTGTAGGGGATGTAGAGGTGGGGGAACCACTCCTTGGCCATGCCCGTGTGGCGGTTCAGGAAGTCCTCCGCCTTGGGCTCGAGCTCCTTCAGCAGTGTTCGTTCGTCGATAGCCATGGACGCGGGGCTTCCTCATTGGGTACAGATTGCTACGGCAACGTAACCTACGCGTCCGTAGGTTACGCGTCAACCCCTCGGCCCACGGTCACCCGTCCAACAGGTCAGGTCGCCCCACGGGGGGAAACCCCGAGGTCCCGAGGTGGACCGGCCAGCCTGGTAGCGTCAAGGACCCGCCCCACAGGGAGCATCACCACAAGGAGCATCACGTTGAGCAAGCTCATCCTGGTCCGTCACGGCCAATCCGAGTGGAACGCGGAGAACCGGTTCACCGGGTGGGTCGATGTCCCGCTCTCCGACAAGGGGCGCGAGGAGGCCCGCGAGGGAGGCGAGCGCCTCGCCGCGCAGGGCATCCGCGTCGACCGCGCGTTCACCTCGACCCTTCGCCGCGCGATCGACACGGGGCGGATCGTCCTCGACGCACTCGGCCAGCACGATCTCGAGCAGGTGCAGGCATGGCAGCTCAACGAGCGGTACTACGGCGCGCTGACGGGCCGCGACAAGGCCCAGACCGCAGAGGAGTTCGGCGAGGAGCAGGTGCACACGTGGCGCCGGAGCTTCGCGACCCCGCCCCCCGGCGGGGAGAGCCTCAAGGACACCACGGACCGCACCCTGCCCTACTTCGAGGAGGTCGTGCTCCCCGCAGCCGAGGAGGTCGACTGTGTGCTCGTCTCCGCGCACGGCAACTCCCTGCGGGCGATCGTCAAGGACCTCGACGGGCTCTCCGACGAGGAGATCCCCCGCGTCGAGATCCCCACCGGCGTGCCGCTGATCTACGAGATCGAGGACGGCGAGGTCGTGAGCAAGGAGATCCTCGACAGCTGAGAGCGCGCGCCGATAGGCGCGCGCTCTAACCGCGACTGCGTCTCGGATGGCGCCTCCCGCAGGACAGGCACTCGAACCACGCCTGCTCCCCCTCCTCGCTGACCAGTCCCCGACCCGCCGAGCAATGCGGGCAGCGCGCGTGGGAGACCCAGAGCTCCGTGCGCGCGTCGGTCCCGTGCCAGTCCGCGTCCCTGGCCCGCCGGCGCTGATCGTGACGCCGGGTGGCGAGGACCCACAGTCCCCCGAGCCCCACGGCCGCCGCGATCGCAACCCCTACCTCCACGCGCACCTCCCAACGGCCCCGGCACCCATGATCGTTGCCCGCCTGACCGATCGCCGGAGACATTCGGGAAAATCGACCCAGGTGATATGTCTTCCCACGGCGCGCGATGACGGCAGGCCAGCGGGGTAGCATCCGACCACACGTGTCAGGAGCCAGGAATGGTCGAACTCCGCGCGGTCGCGGCCGGCTTGACCGAGATCGAGGAAGCCGACCTGCTCGTCGTCCCTGTGTTCAAGGCCGCCATCGGCGGCCCCGGCAGCAACACGGTGCTCGACGCGCTCGGCATGGAACGTGTCCCCGTCACCCCGTCCTTCCGCGGTGACGTGGGCCAGCACCTCCTGCTGGCCGCCTCCGAGCCGACCTACGCGATGGTCATGCTCGTGGGGCTCGGGCGCATGGACGAGGTCGACAACGAGCGCCTGCGGCGCGCCGCGGGGGTCGCGGGCCGCCACACGAGGGCACGACGTGTCGTGACCACGCTCGCGGAGGTGCATCCCACCCCCGCATCGGTGATGGCGGTCGCGGAGGGGTTCACCTTGGGCGGCCACGAGGAGCACCGCTTCCGCTCCCCCGCCGGGCAGCGCGACGAAGGGTCCCACACCGAGAGGCTCGACATCCTCGTGCCGTCCACCATCCTCGACGGCGCGACCCGCGCCATCGCCCTGGCGGGGGTCTACGCCGAAGCGCAGATCGCCACCCGGCGACTCGTCGACTGCCCACCGGACCGAAAGCGGCCCGCGGCGCTCGCGGCGGCCATCACCGACCTCGTCGACGGTCGGTGCGAGGTCGCCGTGCGCGACGAGGCCTGGCTCGCCGAGCACGGGTTCGGCGCGCTCACCGCGGTGGGGGCGGGGTCGACCGCACCGCCCCGCCTCGTCGAGCTCCACTACCGGCCGGAGGACCCCCTCGAGACCGTGGCGCTGCTCGGCAAGGGCATCACGTTCGACAGTGGGGGCCTCTCGCTCAAGCGTGACGACGGCATGCGGGGGATGAAAGCGGACATGGCCGGCGCCGCTACGATCGCGTCGGTGTGCGCCCACCTCGCAGCGACCGACAGCCGAATCGAGGTGGTGGGGCTGCTCGGCCTCGCGGAGAACATGCCGAGCGGCACCGCGCTGCGTCCGGGAGACGTGGTGACGGCCTACGACGGCACGACCATCGAGGTGCTCGACACCGACGCGGAGGGCCGGCTCGTGCTCGCGGACCTGCTCGGCCGGGCCGGCGAGCTCGACGCGGATGCGATCGTCGACTGTGCGACCCTGACGGGCTCGGCCATCAGCGCCCTCGGCCACTACAACGCCGCGGTCATGGGCACCGACGACACGTTGGTGGAAGCGCTCGTGCGAGCCGGCGAGACCGTCGGTGAGACGTACTGGCGCCTGCCGCTCACGCGTGAGTACGACCGGTTCCTCGATAGCCCGGTAGCGGACTCCAACAACACAGGCGACGGACCCGGCGGGGGCGCGATCACCGCAGGACTGTTCCTGCGGCGCTTCGCCGGTGATGCGCGGTGGGCGCATCTGGACATCGCCGGGCCTGCGTTCCTGAGCAAGGAGCTCTCCCGGGACTACCTACCCGAGGGGGGCACGGGATTCGGCACCCGCATGTTGCTGGCGTGGCTCTCGGGGCGGACCTAGCCGCACGGCGGGCCGCCGGGCGGGGTCAGCCCAGTGGGACGACCTGTGCCTCCTGGGGGCTCCAGGCGCCGTACTCCTGGTCGACCTGCACCTCGGTCGACTCGAGACGCTCGGCGAACCATTCCTGGAACGCGATGTCGGCCGGCTCGATCCCGAGCTCCTCCCCTTCCTCACCGAGGTCGAGGTCGTCCACGTCGAGGTTGCTCTCCAGGTCATCCCGGATCGCGTCGATCCGCGCAACGAAGCGGAACTCCTGCTCGCGCTGCTCCTGGCTCACGTCCTCAGCCTCGAGGGCTTCCTCGAAGGCCTCGCGTCCTCCCTCGAACTGCTCAGCGGCCTCGTCCTCGGCAGCCTGGACCTCTTCGTCACTAGGCTCCACACCGAGGTCCTGCGCACCGTCGGCGATGATCTGCTGGACGATCAGGTTGCCGAGGATCTGCGACTGGATCGCCGCGCGAGCCTCGTCCTCCTGGCCCTCGAGCTGCTCGGAGAACTCGGGCAGGTCAGCGACCGCCTGGAATCGCTCCTCGACGAGCTCTGACTCGATCTCCGTGCCGTTGACGGTGGCCGCGACCCCGTCCTCGAGGTCCACGGGGTCGCTCAGCTCCGGAGGCGCGCCCAGGTCGAGCTCCTCGGGATCGGGCTCCTCCTCCGGGGCCGCATCCTCCGCCGAGCCGTCCCCGGGATCGTCGTCATCGGTGCAGGCGCCGAGAAGCAGGGTCAGCGCGACAAGCAGGGCAATCAGCAAACGAGCATGCATAAAAGGCGTCATTTCCGGTTGAAGGTCACAGCGGTGCCCAGGGTACGAGCATCGACGGGTCATTGCCGGCGCCGCTCAAGCCCCGTCGGCCTCCTGGGCCTCGCTGAGGATCTCCACGCCCTCGCCCACGGGGAACGCACGCTCCGCGGGCAGGTCGCTGACCTCCGCCTCCGTCTCCGCGACCACCGGATCGAACGCGATCGCGAACACGCCCTGCCCCTTGCGCAGCAGATCGACGATCTGGGCGTCGTCGTCCATCGCGTACACCGAGTGCCCGTCGCTCATGAGCGTGACGTTCTGCAGGCTCAGCCCACGATCGCGGATGAAGTCGATGCCGGCCCGGATCCGCTGGAGACTGACGCCCGTGTCGAGCAGGCGCTTGATGACCTTCAGCTGGACGATGTCGTCGAACGAGTACAGCCGCTGGGAGCCCGAGCCATCCGCGTTTCGAACGGACGCCATCACGAGACCGGTGGTCGTCCAGTAGTCGAGTTGGCGGTATGTGATGCCGACCACCTTGCACACCCCAGGTCCGCGATAGCCGCGGGGGCCCGCATCCAGTCCCGGAAGGGGAATGTCTCGCAGGTAACGATTGGGGCGCGTCGCGGCCATCGGGCCTCCACCTTCGGTAACGGCTGCAATGCCATCGACGTAACTACCGGAAAGAACGACAGTAGCCGCCATGGAGCCAAGGGTCAAGCGTTGATCACATCACCGAGATTAAGCGCCCGGAACGAAGGAGGCCTTCGAGCGTTGCGGACACTTGAGTGGTGACCAGCTTAGCACGGACAGTAACGTGTCCATAGCGCCGACCTACTGGTTGAAGTCCTCGGGAGTGATCTGATCGAGGAACTCCTTGAAGCGCTCGACCTCGTCCTCCTCCTCGTCCTCGATCTCGATCCCCGCCTCGTCGAGCACGCTCTCGTCCGCGAAGATCGGGACGGTCGTGCGCACCGCGAGCGCGATGGCGTCGGAGGGGCGCGAGGAGACGATCACCTCGCCGTCGCGGGTCATCTGGATCTCCGCGTAGAAGGTCCCGTCGCGCAACTCGGTCACCACGATGCGCTCCACCGTGACGTCCAGGTTCTCGAGCAGGTCGCGCATGAGGTCATGCGTCATGGGGCGGGAGGTGACCACCCCCTGCAGGGCGAGCGCGATCGACGTTGCTTCGACGGGGCCGATCCAGATCGGCAGGAAACGCGTCCCTTTGCGTTCCTTCAGCAAGACGATCGGCTGGTTGTGCGGCAACTCGACACGCACGCCAACTAGCTCCAGCTCGATCACGTTATAGCTTCCTCCAAGTCGGCACCTCCCGAGTCTAGGTGTGCCCGGAAGCACCCTCAATCAGGCGTCGTAATCGAGCGGCCGGATGCGAAGGAGCCCTCGAAGGCCCTCGTGCAGCGCGGCGCCCGCTTCCGCGTCCGCATCCAGCCGCGGTCGCGCAGGGACCCCCGCACCCGCGAGGAGGGGCGATCGGTCCACCTCCGTGCCGTCGACGAGCAGCACGGATTCCCCGAGGACCGCGCCCTCGGGGAGGGGGCGCTCCTGTGCGGGAACGAGCGTGAGGCGCTCGACGACGTCGCTGTCGGCGAGCACGGGGGGCACCGCGGGACGGTCCGCCCGCACCGTGACCTCCGCGTCCGCCCACGCGTAGGCGACCTCGGTCGGGGGGTCGACCGGGCGGTAGTCGTCGAACCCGTGGTCGAGGAGCGCGGCCGCGTCGGCGAAGCTTTCCTCGCTGTCGAGCACGACCGCGTAAAGCGTCCGGTCCCCACGGGTCGCGCTCGCGATGAGGCACAGGCCCGCGAGGGAGGTGAAGCCCGTCTTGACCCCTGTGGCACCGCGATAGTCACCGAGCAACTCGTTGCGGTTGACGATCGTCCCGAGCCCGTCGATCGTCGCCTCGGCCGCGCCTGCCCAGCGTGCGAAGTCCTCGTGGGCCATCGCCGCCGACGCGAGACGCGCGAGGTCGAGGGGGCTCGCCTCGTGGGCGGGGTCGTCGATCAGCCCCGAGCTGTTGAGGAAGGTGGTCGCCTCCAAGCCGAGTTCGGCCGCGCGTTCGTTCATGGCTGCGACGAAGGCGTCCTCGCCACCTGCGAGATGATCCGCGACCGCCACCGCGGCATCGTTGCCGCTACGGAGAACGAGACCCGCGAGCAGGCTTCGCATGGGCACCATCCGGCCCTCCGACAAGCCGAGCGTCGCGCCACCGGGCACCCGACCGATCTCCGCGGCCTCGGGGGAGACGACGACGTCGTCGTCGGCCGCGCCCGCCTCGAGCGCGAGAAGCACGGTCATGACCTTGGTCGTCGACGCCATGGGTCGCCCCGCCCGTGCCTCGCGGTCCACGAGCACCGTGTCGCTGTCAGGCTCCCAGAGGACCGCACCGCCGGCGGTGACCCCCGCCAGCACGTCCTCGGCAGGATCGGCGAGCCCTGGCAGCGCGTGCGCGCTGATGAGGGCGGCGGTCAGGAGGACGACCACGCCGGCTCGCCAGCACACGGGTCAGCGGTCGTGCAGTTGGCTGCGCAGGGCGCGGGCGAGCAGCGCGGACTGCAGGCACGTGGTGAGCTCGGAGAGTTTCTCGAGCTGTCGTGTGGCCTGGCGACGGGCTTCCGGGTTGCGCTGGCGCATCAACGGCGTCACGAGTTGCTCGAACAGCGAGACCTCCCGCTCCACGAACTGCCGGTACATCCGCAGGTGCCGCGGCTCGAGGCCGAGCTGGAGCAACTCACGGGCCGCGCGCGCGGCCTCGAGGTCGCCCGCGTCGAAGAGGCTAGAGTCGTCGGATCGATCGCCCAGGACACCGAACTCGCGCAACGCCCGGACATCCGCCGACTCCAGCCCGCTCGCGTCCGCCAACTCCCGGACGCTCATCTCCACCTCTGAAGGGGGCTCGCCGAGGTCGTCTGCCGCGAGCGCCCCCGCCTGCTGTGTCCCTGACGCAGCGTGCGGGTTCGTCTCGTCCGCGTCCTCCCCCGCGACGCCGGGGAACGCGGGGGGCGGTGGCTGCGCGTCGGGGACCTCCCCCGCGTCCAGACGGTCGAGCTGCTCGCGGATGACCTTGAGGGGGAGGTAGTGGTCACGTTGCGCGGTGAGGATGAACCGAAGGCGGTCGACGTCGTCGTCGGTGAACTTGCGGTAGCCCGACCGTGTCCGGTCGGGGTGCACGAGCCGCTCGCTCTCGAGGAAGCGGATCTTCGAGATGGTGATGTCCTCGAAGTCCTCCTTCAACTGATTGAGGACCTCACCGATCGTGTAACCATCGGCCACGGCATGCGTCCTGGGTATCAAGAGACGGTCTCAGCGACGATGGCGAGGAACTTGAACTTCCCCACCTGGACCTCGTCGCCGGTCGACACGGCCTGGTGCTCCACTCGACGTCCGTTGACATAGGTGCCGTTGAGGCTCCCGACGTCGTGGACGCTGAACCCCGGCGTCTCCTGATGGAACTCGGCATGCCGACGGCTGACCGTTATGTCGTCGAGGAAGATGTCGCTGTCGGGGTGGCGGCCGACCGTGGCCACGTCCGAGTCGAGCAGGTATCGCGCGCCCTCGTTGGGGCCCCGTATCACCGACAGGAGCGCGGTACCGGGATCGAGGTCGGCCAGGATCGACCGCGCATCCAGGCGGCTCTCACCCTCCACGAACTCGAACTCGCTCGGAGGCAGCGTCCCGGTGGTGGCCGGCTCAGCCTCCCGTTCCAGAGGTCGCCCGCAGTTGCCACAGAAATTGGCCTCTGCGGGGTTCTGATGACCGCAGTGCGTGCAGTACATCTTTCAACTCCCCGTGTCCGCCCTCACGGCAACCTGCGCTGGATGCGATCGCGCATCGTAGCAGGGCGCGACCTCGACATGGCGCCCGACTTCAGCTTTGCTCCAGGAGCTTGCCGTACGCCTCCGCCGACATGAACTCCGCTGCCTCCTCCGGCTGCTCGGCGTCGATGGCCACCATCCACCCGTCACCGTAAGGGTCGCTGTTGACCAGCTCGGGACGAGACTCGAGCGCCTCGTTGCGCTCCACGATCGTCCCGGAGACCGGTGCGTACAGGTCCGATACGCTCTTCGTCGACTCGACCTCCCCGAATGGCTGCCCCCGGTCGACCCGGGTGCCGCTCGCAGGAAGGTCCACGTACACCACGTCGCCCAGGGCATCCTGCGCGTAGTCGGTGATGCCTACGACCATCCGAGTGCCTTCCACCCGGACCCACTCGTGCTCTTCGGTGTACTTCAGCTCTTCAGGTTTCAAACCCGCTCTCCTCCAGGCTCGGATGGTGGGATGCTACCCGCTGTCGGCGTCGGCCGGCACCGGCTCCCCGTAAACGAACGGTACCGGCTCCCCGCGGGCGGGGATCGTCACGTGCTCGAGCTCCTCGACCGACGTGGTCACATCGCTGTAGGAGCCGAGGCGATCGAGGGCTCCCCCGGGGATGGACAGCCCCGAGGTGATGAGCTTCTCCGAGGGCCCCACCGCCGCGACCCGGTACGGCTCCTCCAGCGGCTGGCCGTCCAGGACGAGGCGGGCGTTACGCGTCGAGAAGGCCGAGGAGGCAACGAGACGCTGCCCGTTGACCGCGATCGCCTCCGCTCCCGCATTGCGCATCTCGTGGACGATGTCGACGAGGTCCTCGTGGGTGACCTGCCTGCCCGGGTCAGCGACCTGGAGCACGACGCCCTCGTTCTCCGCGGGCACGACGCCCGCGAGGATGCGCAGGTCGTCGAGGCGCTTCTGCAGGTTTCGGAACGCGAGCTCCTCGGACTCCGCGGTCGACTCGAACTCGAACAGGAGCAGGCGCAGGTCGGTGATCTCGGCCTGCAGCCGGTCGGACTGCTCGGTCACGTCGGCCAGCACGACGGCGAGGTCCTCCTCGCGCTCCGCGGCCAGTCGTTCGCCGACGCTCTCCGAGGCCCGCACCTGCGCGACTAGCAGGAAGCCCAGGAGCGCGCAGGCGATAGCCACCGCGACCTGGGTCAACGGACGCCGGCGGTCAGGCGGGTGCGCACCGACGTCGTCAGGCCCGCCGGGGGTGCCTGACCTACCGCTCTCGCCCTCGAGGGTGCTCACCATGCCAGAGCCCATGCTACGGCGGGGCGCGGACCTCATCGCGTGCCGCGCACGGCGCTGCAGGCGGTTCATGCGCGGAAGAGGTGGCGGCGCACCGCCGCGAGATTGCTGAAGATCCGCACCCCGAGCACGACGACCACCGCGGTCGAGAGCTCACTGCCCACCCCGAGTTGGTCACCGAGGAACACGAGGAACACCGCGAGGACCACGTTGGTCAGAAAGGAGATGAGGAACCGCCGGTCGCTGAACGTGCCGTCCAGGCGGGCCCGCACCCCTCCGAAGACCGCGTCGAGGGCCGCCACCACCGCCACGGGCAGGTAGGGGGCGAGGAACGGCGGGACGGCTGGCTGAAGCACGAGGCCGAGCACCGCACCCACGACCAGGGCGATGAGCGGGATCATCCGTCAACCTCCGCAGTGTCACCCACGGGGCGCGCGTCCACCGACAGGCCGCCTCCGTAACGCGGCAGCACCAGGTCGTCCGCCCGCTCGAGCTCGAAGCCGAGCCCGTAGTCCTGCGACCAGTCATCGAAGTCACGTGCCAGGTCGGAGCTGTCGAGGCCCTCGAACAGCGCCTGGGGATCCCCGACCGCCTCTATCTCGTACGGCGAGGACAGCACGGACAGGTTGGCGAGCACCGTCTGGCCCGCGCTGCGCACCGCGGTCGTCGCGGTGACCCGCTCGCCACCCACGGCGACCGCTTCCGCACCGACCTCGAACAGCGTGTTCACGGCGAGCTGGATGTCGAAGTCCTGGATCCGGCAGTCGCTCGGTCGCGCGTCGCAGCTCGTGGGAGCGTCACTCAACGTCACGCGGACTCCGGGCCCGCGCAGGTCCGCAAGGCCCGCCGCCAGCTCGATGGCCGCGATCTCCGACTGGAGTGCCGGCACGGCCGCGGCAGCCCTCGCCTGCGCCTCGTCGACGCGCGCACGAAGCTCCTCCACCTCCTCCCCCAGCTCATCGGCGTGCTCCTGACGCTCCGTGATCAGCGCGATCAACTCGTCCCTGCGCTCGCCCTGCGCGAGCGCCTCCTCACGTCCCGCGCTGAGCCCGGTCGCGAGCAGGAATCCCACCGTCAGCGCGCCGAGCGCGGTGAGGGCGGTCGCGACGCCGCCGGGTGGCGACTCCCGCGAGGGCCCCGTCGGGGGGACCTCGTAGTCGTCGGAACTGCGCCCGAACCCGAGCAGTTGCAATGGATCGGACACACCCACCACCTCGTCGCCGTGCTCGTCCCCGTGTGCGGGCGCCGACCGTCGGCCACTATCAGACGATCCCGCCGCGTCGCTGGCGCCACAGGGAGAGTGCCGCACGCCCGTACTGCACCCCAGAAGCATAGTAGGCCGCTATGCCACCCACCGAGACGATCAACGCGAGCGGTCGGATGATGTCACCGTCGGCGAGCTCGGCGAGCATGTACAGGGGGACACCGGCGTACAGCAGGGCGGTCGCGGTCTTGCCCGTGCGCGTCACCGCGATGGGGGGAAAGCCCCTGAACAGCAGGAGGGAGCCCGCGACCACGAGCGCGTCGCGGATCAGCACCGCGACCACGATCGCCACGGGGAGGATCCCCGCGAGGAGCAGCGTGACCGCCGCGGCGCCGAGGAGCAGGCGGTCCACGAGCGGATCGAGCATCACCCCGATGCGGCTCACCTGGTCGAACCGGCGCGCGACGTACCCGTCGACCCAGTCGGTCGCGGCCACGACGACGAGGAGCGCGAGGGCGGCGCCCACGTGGCCGGGCCCCAGCACGAGCCACACGAACACGGGCAGCCCCGCGAGGCGGACGGCGGTGATCGCGTTGGGCAACGTGAGGATGCGGTCGTGGACTTCCTGACCGCCTTCCCGAGCTCCCACGTCAAACAACCGCACGTCTTCCTCACTCCATCCAGGTCGGACCGGGTCGGCCCACCCCAAGCGTAGGCGAGGAGCTCCGACGAGTGGCAGGGACCCCCGCGGGTACGCCTGTTGCATGCAGCAATCAGGACGGGACAAAGTCCGCGTCGGCCTGTTCGCCGGGGTGGTGGTCGTCGGCGCGATCGTGGCCGCGTACTTCGCGGGCCAGGTGCAGCAGGAGCTGACATCCGCCGTCGAGCAACTGGGCGCCACCGCCCCCCTCGCCTTCATGGCCGCCTACGCCTTCCTCACGCTCCTCCTCGTGCCAGGCTCGGTGCTCACCGTGGCCGCGGGCTTCCTCTTCGGCCCCTTGTGGGGCACCGTCGTCGCCGTCGTGGGAGGCGCGATCGGATCCACCGCCGCCTTCCTCATCGGGCGTCGACTCGGGAGGCAGCAGGTCGAGCGGATCGCGGGCGAGCGGACCACCAGGATCGACGAGCGCGTCAGGCTGCATGGGGTGCAGGCGCTCATCGTCATGCGCGTGCTGCCCGGGGTTCCCTACAGCGTCCTCAACTACGCGGCCGGCGTCAGCGCGATCAGCGTGCGGGACTATGTGCTCGGCACCGCGCTCGGTCTCGTGCCCGGGGGGTTCGCCTACGCGACCCTGGGTGCGGGCCTCGGCGATCTCACCTCACCGGAGTTCATCGGCGGCCTCGCACTGATCGGGCTCATGCTCACGGTGAGCACGATCATCGACCGTCGTCGCCACGTGAAGGCGAAACGAGCCTCGTAGCACGCCACACCGGAGGTTTGTAGAGAATTGCCGACTCAGGCGGCACTTCTCTACAAACCTGCTCCTCAAAGGCCGCATATCCCCCAAACCATCGCGTGCATAGCCGTCGGGGGGGGCAAACCACGCACAGGCGGGTAGCTCGTCGGGATGCGGGGATTTGAACCCCGGATCTCCGGTCCCCCAGACCGGCGCCCTGGACCAAACTGGGCCACATCCCGTCGGCGCGGCATCTCACCGCCCCGGAAGGCTACCCCGCCCGGGGGGCAGCCGCCAATGCGCGCCCACCCGCACTTTCGGAGGGACGTCCGTTATCCTGGCGTACCATGAGCGTCGAGATCGAACACAAGCCGAAGACGTACCAGCCCGACGAGGGCGACCAGGAGCGATTCTCCCACTACGTACCGAAGGCGCAGATCGTCGAGAGCGCGGTGACGGGCAAAGCGGTGACCGCGCTCTGCGGGAAGAAGTGGGTACCGAGTCGGGATCCGGAGCGTTTCCCCGTCTGCCCGGAGTGCAAGCGGATCAAGGCGGAGGGCGCCGGCGGGGAATAGACCCCTACGCCTTGTCGCGGTCCTCCCACTTCGGCCTGACACGTACCGCGAGGTTGATCGGGGTCCCCTCGAAGCCGAACGACTCGCGCAGGGAGCGCTCGAGGTAGCGCAGGTAGGAATCCTCCGGTCGGCCGGTGGCGAAAAGGCGCACGGTGGGTGGCCCCGAGGCGACCTGGGTGGCGTAGCGCAGGCGCAACGAGCGCCCGTGCGGAAGCAGCGGCGGCGGGTTCGCCGCAACCGCCTCTGACAGCCACTGGTTGAGCTGGGCCGTGGGGACCCGCCGATGCCACTCCGTGAGCGTGGCCTCGATCAGGGGACCGAGCTTGCTCAGTCCCCGCCCGGTGGTCGCAGACGTCCGCACGATCGGGGCGTCGGGCAGGAAGTGCAGGAGCCGGTCCCGCTCACGCTCGCGCCAGTACCGCGCGTCCTCGTCGACGAGGTCCCACTTGTTGAGCACGAGGACGATCCCGCGGCCCGCGTCGAGGATCTGGCGGGCGAGTTTCTGCTCCTGCTCCCCGATGCTCTCCCCCGCGTCGACGACGAGCAGCCCGATGGCGGCGGCCTCCAGGGCCTTCATCGTCCGCACGGTGCTGAAGTACTCCGTGGACTCGCGCACCCGCGCCTTGCGCAGGCCGGCGGTGTCCACGAACCGGTATCGGTGGCCGTCAAGCTCGAGCACCGTGTCGACCGCGTCGCGGGTCGTGCCCGGCCGCTCGTCCACGACCACCCGGTCGGACCCGACGAGGCGATTGAACAGCGATGACTTGCCCACGTTGGGCCGTCCGATGAGCGCCACCCCGGGGATGCCCGCCTCCTCGGGGTCGGGGCGATCGAACGCGCCGGCCTCCTGCAGTTTCGCGACGACGGAGTCGAGCAGGTCGCCGGACCCGCGTCCGTGGAGGGCGCTGACCGCCTCGGGCTCCCCGAGTCCGAGGGAGTAGAGCTGTGCGAGCTCGGCCTCCAGCTCGCCTCGGGATGTCCCGAGCGTGTCCGCCTTGTTGGCGACGAGCAGCACCGGCGCCTTCCCGCGACGCAGCCAGCCGGCCACCGCCGCGTCGTCCTCGGTCACACCGACGGTGAGGTCGACGACGAACAGCACGAGGTCGGCGGTCTCCGCGGCGAGCTCGGCCTGGGCGGTCACCGCGGCTGCGAGCGGATCGTCCTCCCCGCCCCACTGCGCCGTCCACCCCCCGGAGTCGACGACGGCGATCTGGCGCGCCACCCACTCCGCGTGGTGGACGGTGCGATCGCGGGTCACCCCCGGCCGCTCCTCGACGATGGCTTCGCGGGCGCCCACCAGTCGGTTGACGAGCGTCGACTTGCCCACATTGGGCCGGCCCACGACCGCGACGACAGGTGCGCCCGAGGGAGATGCGTCGGTCATCGGCTCGCTCCGGTCTGCGCCGCGGTCCATAGCTGCTCCACCAACTCGTGCACACCGCGATCGGAGGTGTCGACGACCATCGCGTCCTCCGCGGGCCGCATCCGGAGCGCATCGGAGGCGTCCCGGCGCGCGAGGTCGGCGGCCAGCCGCTCCCGCACCTCGGGGCTCTCCTCCCCCAGCTGCGCGGCCCGACGGGCGGCACGGACCTCCGGGCTCGCGGTGAGCCACACCTTGAGGTCGGCGTCGGGCGCGACCGCGGTGCCCGCGTCGCGGCCCTCGACGACCCCTCCGTGCTCGCGCAGGCCCACCCGTTGGGCATCGAGCAACGCAACGCGGACCGGAGGGTGGTCCGACACCTGCGACACGAGTCCCGTCACCTGTGCGCCCCTGATCACGTCCTCCACGTCCTCGCCATCGAGGCGGGTTCGTCCCCCGGCCCGGTCGATCCTCGCCTCCGCTGCGACGAGGGCGCAACCCGCGGGGTCCGCGGGGTCCGCGCCCGCGCGCAGCACCGCGAGGGTCGCGGCCCGGTAGATCGCACCGGTGTCGACGTGAGGCACACCGAGGCGCTCCGCGAGCGCGCGTGCGATGGTCGACTTCCCCGCCCCCCCGGGACCGTCGATCGTCACCACGCGGGGTGCGCTCAATCGGTCACCTCTCGCCAGTCGAGGCCGAGCAGCGCCACGTCGGCCCAGAAGCGCGGGTACGTCTTCGTCACGCACCATGGCTCGGCGATCGCCACACCGGCGACCCGGGCGCTCACCGCGGCGAAGGACATGGCAAGCCGGTGATCGTCGTAGGTGTGGAGCCGTGCGGGACCGCGCGCGGCGCCGCCGGTGATCCACAGCGCATCGGGTGACTCCTCGACTTCGACCCCGAGCTTTCCCAGCTCCGTGGCGAGGGCGGCCAGCCGGTCGGTCTCGTGGGTGCGCGCGACGCCGACCCCGTGGATCTCGGAGGTGCCCTCGCAGAGGGCGGCGAGAGCCGCGACGGTGGTGACCTGATCGGGCATGGCGGCGAGGTCGACGGCGATCCGCTCCAGTCGCTGCGGGCCTCGGAGGGTGAGCGCGTCCCCGTCCCGGTGAACCTCGCAGCCCATCTGCGCGAGCACCTGCGGGAGTGCAGCGTCGGGCTGCCGCGACCCGGCGGTGGCGTTGGTCACCGTGACCTCCCCACCGGTCGCGGCCGCGAGGCCGAGGAGGTGCGCGGCCGCGCTTGCGTCGTACTCGACGGTGAGGTCGCGCGCGACGTAGCGCGTTCCCGCGTCCACACGCCAGCGCCCGTGGCCGGTCTCCGTGACGACGGCACCCCAGTCGCGCATCATCTCGATGGTGAGCGCGATGTAGTCGGTCGCGGCCTCCCCGGAGATGGTCACCTCCACATCCGACGCCGCGTAGGGCGCCACGAGCAGGAGCGCGCTCGCGAACTGGCTGGAGCGGCTGACGTCCACGGTGACGCTCCCACCACGAAGGCCACCTCCCCCGACGGAGATAGGTGGATACCCCTGCTCGTCGGCGATGTCCGCACCCAGGGTCGACAGGGCCCCCACGAGCGGGGCGACGGGCCGGGCGAGCAACGGGGCGAGGCCGGTGACGGTCGCCGGGGACGGCGCGAGAGTCGCGAGCGCGAGGCCGAAGCGCATGGTCGTGCCCGACAAGCCCGCGTCGAGCGGCATCCCCGGGTCACGCAGCCTCCCGCCCGTGCCGTGGACGTGCCAGTCGCCGCCCGCGTCCACCACGCGCGCCCCGAGCGCCTCGACGAGGCGCCGCATGACTGCGGAGTCGTCGCTCTCGAGGGGCGCCCGCAACACGCTCACCCCGTCCGCGAGGGCGGCGAGGACGAGGAGCCGGTTCGTGACGCTCTTGCTCGCGGGGGCGGCGAGCGCGCCGATGGCCCGTCCGCCCGTCGCGACCTCGACATCGTGTTCGGGGATCATGTCTGGCGCTCCACGACGTCGTGGCCACGTGCCTCGAGGGCGGTCCGGGCCTTGCTCGCCGCGTCGCTGCCCGCGATCGCGAGACGGAGCACGCCGCGCCCGCCCTCGAGGGCGTGCTCGATGCCGAAGTCCTCGATGTTGACGCCCGTCGCCCCCACCGTCGTGGTGATGTCGGAGAGCACCCCCGGACGGTCGGGGATGGCGACGAGGAGGTCCACGAGCGCCCCGGAGGCCACCTCCTTGCCCGGCAGGGCACGCCGTGCCGCGCTCGCCTCGTCGAGGACCTTGCGCAGGCCATCCTCGTCCGCGTCGACGAGCACGCGACGCAGCTCCGCGATCCGGTCCGCGTAGTCATCGAGGACCGCGGTGATCGACTCGCGGTTCTCCGCGCATATCTCGAGCCACAGGTCGGGGTTGCTCGCCGCCACCCGGGTCGCGTCACGGAAGCCGCCCGCGGCGAGGAGCAGCAGCCCCGCGTGCTCGTCGCGCGCCCGCTCCGAGGCGAGGTTCATCAGGGTGGTCGCGGCCAGCTGGGGGAGGTGGCTGACCACCGCGACGAGGAGGTCGTGGCGTTCGGGACGAACCGCGAGGGGCCTCGCGCCGATGCGGGTGACGAGGCTGTGCAGCCGCCCGTACGCGGCAGTGTCGGTGTGCGTCGTCGGGGTGAGGAGGTAGGTCGCGCCCACGAACAGGTCCGCGCTCGCGAAGGCCGCGCCGTTCTCGTGGGAGCCTGCCATCGGGTGGCCACCGATGACGTGCACGTCGGCGGGCACGGCGCGCTGCATCTCCTCCACCACCCGGGTCTTCACGCTGCACACGTCGGTGAGCACCGCGCC
>SKQL01000018.1 GCA_007119035.1 Nitriliruptorales bacterium
ACGAACGATTCCACGGGCACGTCCACGGTGCGCGTAGGCTGATTCGACTGGGGCCACGCGAGGGCACCCGCCACGCCCACCGCCAACGCGAGCCCGGTGAGCGCGAGGCGCTCGGAGCGTCTCCGGTGGGAGTCGGCCTCCTTGTGAGCCAGCGCCTGCGTGGCCGCGCCTTCCCACAGGCCCTCGGGCACCTGGCGGGAGGGCAGGCTGCGAAGTTGCGCGCGAATCCGGCGCAGCTCGGCGAGCTCCGAGGCGCATGCCGGGCAGTCCCGGAGGTGCGCAGCGACCGCGTCGGCCTCGAAAGGGGCGAGCTCGTCATCGAGCCACGCGGAGACATCCGCCGCGTAGGCGCAGGGGTCACCGTCGTCGGGGCATCCCGGCTCCTCGAAGACATCGTCTCGCTCAGGCACCCGCACCCTCCAACGGCAGCCGCGCGAGCGTCTCCCGCATCTGGCGACGGCCACGGTGGATGCGGGAGCGAACGGTGCCCATGGGCCAGCCGGTCGCCTCCGAGATCTCCTCGTACGAAAGACCCTCCACGTCGCACAGGACGACCGCGAGGCGGAAGTCCGGGCCGAGACCGTCCAGCGCGGTCTGCAGACGCGTCTCGAGCGCGCGGCGCTCCATCACGTCCGCGGGGCCGGGATCCGCGGACGCGGGTTGCTCCCACTCCTCCTCGCCCAGGGATTGCAGGCGCACCCGTTGGCGCTTGCGGACCCGATCGAGGAAGAGGTTCTTCGTTATCCGGTACAACCATCCATCGAACGTGCCGGGCTCGTAACGGTGCAGATTGCGGTACACGCGCACGAACACGTCCTGCGCGAGGTCGGCAGCCTCATCGGGGTTGCCGCTGAGGCGCAGCGCCATCTGGTAGATGCGCGGCCCGTACTCCTCCGCGACCTGCTCCCAGCTGGGCCGCGGATCGGGAAGCGGTTCCCGGTCGTCACCAGGCACGACAAACCTCCACTCGGGGAAACAGCAATCGAGTGTACGGGGCACCGCAAGCGGATCGCTATTCAAAGCAGTCACGTACCGCCAACGTCGGGAACCGGCCCCCGGTTCCCCGCTGGGTGAGCCGGAAGGGTAGGGTTTCGCGGCGACGGGGCAGTGAGGGAGGGACCACGGTGGACTTCGACGAGCGCACGCGTACCTATATTCGGCAGCTGGCGCCGCCGGAGGACGAGCCGCTGCGCGCCGCCCGGGCTCGAAGCGAGGAAGCGGACATACCCACGGTCCCCGCGGAGACCGGCGGGCTCCTTCAATGGCTCGCGCGCCTGCGCCCCGCCCGGGGTGTGGCCGAGATCGGCTCCGGCGGCGGCTACAGCGGGCTGTGGCTGCTCGCGGGTATGGACCCTCGCGGTGTGCTCACCACCATCGAGGTCGACCCGGACAGTCAGGCGCTCGCACAGCAGGCGTACACGGAAGCGGGCGCGACCGCTCGGGTGCGCAGCATCCGTGGCGCGGCGCTGTCCGTGCTCGGCAAACTCGCCGACGAGAGTTACGACCTCGTGTTCGTCGACTCGACCGCCGCCGAGTACCCCGACTACCTGCCCCACGCCCGGCGCATGTTGCGTCCCGGCGGCCTGCTCGTCGCGGACAACGCATTCCTCGGCGGTCGCGTCGCCGACCCGGAGGACCTCGACGACGACGTCCTCGGCGTCCGGGCCTTCACCGACACGCTTCGCGAGGACAGCGAGTTCGACAGCCAGCTCGTGCCACTCGGCAGCGGCGTGCTCGTGGCCGTCTACCACCCGCTTGCCGACTGACAAGCCCGCCGAGGAGCGATACTGCCATGACCGCCTGGTGTCTCACCACCTCTCCTGACAACCTCGAGCGCACCGCCGAGCACGGGTGGACGGTGCAAGGGATCAAGTCGCGACGTCGCAAGACCGCCGAGCTGATCGCCCGCGGCGACAAGGTCGTCTACTACGTGACCAAACATGTCGCGTTCGCCGCCGTGGTGGAGGTCACGAGCGAGTACTTCGAGGACCACGACCCGCTGTGGACATCCAAGCCCGGCGAGGACTATCCGTGGCGGTTCGAGATCCGCCCCGAGGTCGTCCGCGAGGATCCCGACGAGTGGATCCCCGCGGAGTCGCTGTACGAGGACCTCCAGTTCCCCAAGAAGTGGCCCAGGGAGAACTGGAAGCTCGCCTTCCAGGGCAACATCCGCGAATGGCCGGAAAGCGACTACGAAGTCGTCCGCGACGCGCTGAGTGGCGGGAGTTGAGCGCCTGCCTAGCGCGCTACCGCTTCGCTACTTGAGCGCCTGCCTAGCGCGCTACCGCTTCGCTACTTGAGCGCCTGCCTAGCGCGCTACCGCTTCGCGCCAGCCACCACCTCCCGCGCGACCTCGTGGAGGCGTCGCCCCTCGTTGCGAGCGTGACGCCGCAGCCGCTCGAACGCCTCCGAAAGCGCGAGGCCGTCGCGGGCGGCTAGGAACCCTTTGGCCTGCTCGATCACGACCCTGCTGTCGAGGGCGTGCTGCAGCTGGGCGGACAACGCCTCGCAGCGCACGAGCTCGCGCTGGGTCGTCGCCTGGCGGGCGACGAGCGTGGCAAGCGCCCATACCTCCCCGAGCCCCTCCACGGGCATCGCATCGGAGTCCTTGAAACAACTCCAGAGCGTGCCCATCGGCTGCTGCGCCCCCTCTGTCGCCAACGGCAGGCTCGCCACCGAGCCGAGCTCGGACGCGGCGGGCTCGGCGGTCCAGGCCGGCCACCACCGCCGAGCGCTGTCGAGATCGGCGAGCACGGGACGGCCGTCACGGCGCACGTCCACGCATGGCCCCTCCCCCAAACGGAACTGGGCGGTGGCGAGCGCCGCGGTCGCGGACTCGGCCGCGCCGATCACATGCCCTTCGCCATTCTCGTCGAACAGCGTCAACACGATCGTGAGCGCTCCGAGCTCCCGTGCCCAGGCACCGCACAATCGGCTGCACACCTGCTCCGACATCCCGTCGGCGCGGGCGAGCCTCCCGAGCTCCGCGAAGACCCCGCGTGATGTCGGCACCTCGGTCGGTTGCGGCATGTCACTCTCCCCCTCGCACCAGCGGGTGGTAGTCGCGTCTGGTGCCGTATCCCACGCCTTTCTTGCCCCAGAGCAATGCATATACACGGCGTGCGACCCGGATGAACCCGCAGCCGCCGGGGAACGCTGCGGCCCATGACCCACACCACCGCCATCATCCCTGCCCTCAACGAGGCTCCGACCGTGGGCGCCGTGGTCCGCACCGCGAGCGCCTCCCCGCTCGTGGATGACCTCATCGTGGTCGACGGCGGCTCGACGGATGGCACGCAGGGGATCGCCGAGCGGGCCGGAGCACGGTTGATCGAGGTCCAGGGGGGCAAGGGCGAGGGGATGACCGCAGGAGCCAGGGCCACGCAGGCGGACGTCATCGTCTTCCTCGACGCCGACCTCTACGGCCTGTCCACCGGCCACGTGGATCGCCTCGTCCGCAGCGTGGAGACGGGCGGGGCGGCGATGGCATGCGGCCTCTTCGACCGGGGCCCGTTGCAGAACCTCTTCTTCTACTACTTCATGCCGTTCCTGACAGGCGAGCGGGCCGTGCGTCGCGACCTGTTCCTCGCGCTCGAGGACAGCGACGTCCGCGGCTACCGGGCGGAGGCCGCCCTCAACTCGCTGGCCGCGCAACGGCGGCTTCCCGTCGCCGCGTTCATCGCAACGGGGATGGGGCACCGACTCAAGGAGGACAAGGAAGCCACACGGCTGCGTGGCTCGATCGCCAAGGTCCAGATGATCGTCACCGCGGTCGGTGGCTACGTGAGCTATTGGCTGCGGCGGCGCAGCCCCTGGCGCACCGCGGGTGAGACCGGCACGGTCGCCGAGCCTCACGCTCAGGCTGGGAGATCGCCCGCCTGAGGTGACAGCCGCGCCACACCGACCCGGTCGACGGTCCTCCATGAGGCATCGACGCCGGGCGCGGTGAGCGGCACGCCGCCACGCTCGCACTCCCAGGACAGCACGGGCGTGTCACCGTCCCAGTCGAGCTCGTAGGTGATCCGCCCGAAGTGGGTCGGCGCGTCCCGGACACTCACGCGCTCGCCCCACCAGCCGGGGGGCATCAGCGTGAGCAGCGCGAGCCCACGCCCCGTCTCGCGCACCAGGAGCATCCGGGCGAAGTTGAGGACGTCGGCGACGACCCACCCATGGTGGCCGTCGCCCATGCACCCGCCCCTGAGCTGAGGATGGATGGCCTCCGGCCACGTGTACGTCGCGGTCGCGGCGTCGAGAAGCCACGCGAAGCGTGCCCACGCCCGCTCGTCACCCGCCTCCAGCTCGACGAACGCGAGTTGCAACGTGAGATAGGTGCCGAGCCCTGTGTGGCTGATCCCCTGGTAGAAGGCCTCGCCGATGCAGAAGCGCTCGCGCACCACCTCGGCGGTCGCCTTGACGCGGGGGTCGTCAGGGCCGAGTAGCCCGAGCGGGTAGCACGCCGCGAGCGAGCCGATCATTCCCGCGTCGTAGCCCCGCGTGGGCCCGGCAGGGACCACGGGCGCGCCGAGGCGCATGGCCGCGTCCTGCCACGACCGGCGAAGGGAGGCCTCGAGGCGTGTCGCCGCCACCTCTGCCTGCCGGAGGGTCGTGTCGTCGCCGTGGCGGCTCGCGATCGTCGCACCGTCGAGCAGGCCCCGCCAGGCCCACAGGTCGTCCCAGTAGTAGTAGTCGTGGGGGCCGAGGTGCTCGGCGGATATCCCCGCCGGCATGAGGCCCGACGCCGCTGCGTCCTTTCCGCGATCGTCCGCGCACGTGCGCGCGATCCACCGGGTACCCGCCCCGAGGCTCGGCGCGAGCTCCGCCATGAGCCCGTGGTCGCCGGTGAGCCGATCGTGCTCGGCCGCGGTCCAGATCGCGGCGCCGTTCGCGTCCCACTCCCGCCACTGGCTGTAGAAGTAGCCGTCCCGACGCTGCCGCGCGGGGTACGACCGCAGGATGTCCGCCGCTTCGTCGTGGAAGCCCCAACGGTCGAGGGCGGCCACCTGGTACGCCGCGTCCCGGAACCAGAACCGATGGTAGGTCAGCGGCCCCGCGGTGATGCTGCCGGGATCGTGCAGGAGGAGCAGGTATGCGCGGTTCGAGTCGATGGCCTCCTGCAGCCGCGTGTGCGGCACCTCGACGCGCATTCCACGGTCCATGCGGATGTCCCAGTCCCGCAGCGCGTCGTCCGCGCCCGGAAGGTTCGAGGTCGCGGGCGCGGTGTGCTGCATGCGGCGCCTCCACGGCAACCTCCACCGACGCTCGATGGTCCGCCCCTCGAGCGGGGTCGAGGCGCGGATGCGCTCGCGGGGGGCGAGTGAGTAGACGAACGTCCCCTGCGCGAGACCGGCCGGATCCTCCACGCGGGGGGAGCCGTTCATCTCACCGCGCTCGAGGGCGGTGGCGCAGTCCCCCTCATGGAAGGTCGACAGGTGATGGCGCTCCGGTCGGCCGGGCAGCACGACGAGGCCGCGTGCGTTGACCTCGACGAATTCAGCCGTGAGCACGAGGCTCTGGACCACAGCGAGACCCTCGGGGTTGTAGGGGCGGACAGCGAACGCGACCTCCACCACCTCGTCGGTGGCGTTCTCGATCTCCATGGCCACCTGCTCGGGCACCGTCTCGACGCCGTAGACCTCCTGGCGGATCTCGCCACCAGGCACAGGGAGGTGGGTGACGACCACCGGCCGGGCGTCGCGCAACCCCTGACGAACCTCCGGCGCGCGGCTGGGGAAGTGCCACCGCTCACCGACGCGCACCCACCAGTCGAGGGACCACTCGTCGGGGATGGGACTCACGAGGCCCGCGGCGTCGACCACGCCCTCCCAGGCCGAGTGCATGTTCCCCACGAGCGTCCAGTTCCGGTTGGTCACGTTCTGCATCGCGGGGAGGTGGCCCCGAGGAGTGAAGGCCGCGTCGTGGGGGTCGAGTTGACGCTCGAGCCAGTAGGGCCACAGCCAGTCGGGACGGATGTCCGACGCACCACGGGTCCGCAGGGCCCGCAGCATCGTGCGTGCCCCGACGGGCAGCAGCTCCCTGGGAGGGGCGGTCTCCAAGGTGGCGCCCAGCCGTTGGAACGTGGACAGGTGCCGGAGGATGTCCTCGTTGACGTGCATGCGCCCGAGCGCGCGGCGGAGCAGGAACTCGCGCCAGTTCGAGGACATGTGGCTCCTTTCGCGTAGGTGCTACCAACTCCTACCCAACCGGGGCCCGCGATGCGCTCCGCCACCCACGGGGGCGCTAGAAGAAGCGGAACTTCGCCGCCATCTCTGCGGAGAACGCCATGATCACCGCGAGGTAGAACAGCCCTGTCGCCGCCTGGATGGAGCGACCCCCCTCGTCCGCGAGCTTCCAGACGAACCCGGCGATCAGCGCGCAGACGGACACGAGCCCCAGCGCGAGGTACAGCGAGAAGCCCGGGACCGCGAGGAAGGGGGAGAAGCCGCCCAATGCGGGCGCGGGGTTCATGGCGGAGAGGGCGGCCGCGCCGACGGCCGCCACGACCCCCGCTACGTACCAGCGCGCCCCCCGCATCATGTGCGTGTTCGACAGACGGCGCTCGAAGATGTACCAGTGACCGAGCAGCAGGCCATAGAGGGTCGAGCCCAGGAACAACGCGCCGAACATGACCTCCGCGACCGCGAGCCCCACACGGTCGCTGCGACTGATCGCCACGAGGACCAGCGCTATGGGCCCCGCCGCGGTCGCCACGAGCCCGACCACCTTCGACAGCGGCTCGCGACTCGTGAGCATCACCACCTGCCACACGGTGAGGAGGAGGGCGAAGACGAGCAGGCTCGCCACCATCGCGTCGCCGCCGGGAACGGCCTCCGCGCCGTGCTCCAGGCGAGCGGCGCGCACACCCGCGCGCCCGGTCGCCCACGCTCCCCAGGCGAACACCGTGACGACGACGCCGCTGAGGAGGAAGAAGCCACGTCGGACGTGGCCCCATATGCCCGTGGCCCACATCACCACCGCACCGCCCGCAGCCACTTCCGCGAGCAGCACCGTCATCACGGCGAGGGGACCGCTCATAGCGTGCCCCCTCGTTTGCCCTCAGTGCGCAAGATCATCATCCTGTGGTCGACAGCCGATGGAAGGCCGGCCATGAGAGGCCGCCCACCCGCCATCCTGCCAGCGCGCCGAGCCCGACCGCGAAACCGTTGGAGATTTGATGCTCGACGTAGACGACTGCTCGCCCGGGCGCCGTGGGACCGCGACGCTTACCGTTACGTACGACGACACCGCGGCGGCCTTGGGCTCAGGCGATGTCGAGGTGCTCGGCACGCCACGGGTGCTCGCGCTCGTCGAGGAGGCATCGGTCCGAGCGCTCGGTGACTGCCTGCCTCCCGACAAGACGAGTGTCGGATCGGTCGTCGAGTTGCAGCACCGCGCCCCCAGCCGCATCGGCGCCGAAGTCAGCGCCGAGGCCGTCCTGCTCGGCGTGCACGGCCGGCGACTCGAGTTCTCCGCGAGGGTGACCGAGGGCGAGACCGAGGTGGCTCACTGCCGTCACCGCCGGGTCATCGTCGACCGCGCGAGGTTCGGGTAGCGACGCTCAGCCGGCCAGGTCCTCGACGTAGCGCGTGAGGAGGCGCACGCCCATGCCGGTGGCCCCCTTGCCCTGCAGCATCCCGTCCCCGGAGTCGTCCCACGCCGGGCCCGCGATGTCGATGTGCGCCCACGGGACGTCGGCGGTGAACTCCCTCAGGAACATCCCCGCGATGACCGTGCCGGCCTCGCGGCCCTTGCCGATGTTCTTGAGGTCGGCTACCGAGCTGTCGAGGTGGTCGCGGTACTCGTCGGGCAGCGGCAACCGCCAGATGGCCTCCCCCGTCGCCTCCGCGGCCGCCTCGAGCCCCGCGAGGACGTCGTCGTCGGAGCCCATCACCGCGGCGACCTTGTTCCCGAGCGCGATCACCTGCGCACCGGTGAGCGTAGCGACGTCGACGATCGCATCCGGCTCGGACTCCGCTGCGTACGCGAGCGCGTCGGCGAGGACGAGCCGCCCCTCCGCATCGGTGTTGAGCACCTCGACGGTCTTGCCGTTGCGGTGCGTCAACACGTCGGAGACCCTGATCGCGTCCCCGGAGACCATGTTCTCCGCGAGGGCGAGCAACGCGGTGACCTTGACCTTGACGCCGAGCTCTGCGACCGCGGTGACCGCGGCGAGCACCGTGGCCGCGCCCGCCATGTCCATCTTCATGGTGGTCATGCCGGAGCTCGGCTTGAGGGACACGCCGCCGGTGTCGAACGTGATGCCCTTGCCGACGAGCATCACGTGGGTCTTCGCCCGGGGCGGGTTGTAGGAGACCTCCACGAGACGGGGAGGTTCGCTGGAGCCCTGGCCGACCCCCGCGATGCCACCGAACCCGCCGTCGAGGAGCGCCTTCTCGTCATGCACCTTCACTTTGAGCCGGGCGTTCTTGGCGATCTCCTCCACGCGCTTCGCGAGCGCGGGGGGACGCTTGCCCGCCGGCGGCTCGTTCACGAGGTCGCGGGTGAGCACGGTCGCGCGGAGGGTGATCTCGCCGCGCTCGAGGCCGGCCTTCACGTCTGCGTGCTTGCATCCCTGCCCCCCCAGCAGGGCCACCGTCCCAAGGCTGGGCGCGTCGGCGGCCTTCGAGCGATACGTCGTGAAGGCGTACGCGCCGAGCCCCGCACCCTCGACGACGGCCTCCGCCCGCCCCGGCACGGGTGCCTCGACGAGGTCCCCGGGCACCACGATCGCGAGGTCGGAGTCCTTGCTCGCCGCGCGCGCTGCCGCGGCGGAGGCACGCCGCAGCGCATGCACGTCCGGATCCTCCCCGAGCCCGACGACGAGGGCGAGCGGCGCCTTGGCCCGGCCGCGGGTGGGGATGCGCGCCACCTGCCCGGCCTTGCCCTCGAAGCGCAGCGCCTCGAGCTCGGCGGCGAGGTCCACCCGCAACGACTTGCCGAGGGCGGCCGCGTCGGCGCCGAGCTCGATGCCGTCGGTGCCCTTGGCGGCGAAGACGACCACAGCAGCGACGTCGACCTCGGTTGCGGAGTGCTTGCGGGACTCGAACGCTGGCATGGATGTGGTCCTTTGGCGACGTCAACGATCAGCTGAGCAGTCTAGTGGCCCGCTGCCCCCCTACGCGCGAGCCCTAGACTCGGGATGCCATGGACTCTCCCGAACAGCCCGTCCCCGTCGACCTGCGCGACTACGTCGACTTCACTCAGGGACAGCCCACCGGTCGCCGGGTGTTCACCACCGACGTGCTCGCGGTCGACCTGCTCTGCCTCGAGCCGAGCCAGCACGTGGGGGCCCGGTCCTTCGACGGCGCGGACATCGTCTACACGGTCCTCGGCGGCCACGCGTGGGTGGTGACCCCCGACGCGGAGGTCACCCTCTCCCCGCTGCAGGCGCTGCTCGTGCCCGCGGGGGTCACGCACGGCGTGCGAAACGACAGCGCTGACCCGTTGATCCTCCATGCGGCCGCGAGCCCGCCCGACGAGCTCCCCCCCTTGCACGAGGGCCCCAGCAGGCGTCCCGTGCGCCGCGGCGGGAGCCCGCAGCCGAGCACGCTGGACCGGCTACGGAGGGTCCTCGGTGGCCCGTGAGGCCACCTGTCCAGGCGCCGCATCAGTCGTCGCGTGGCACGAGATCGAAGTCCCCGCTCAGCCGCCCGTCGGGGAGGTCGAGGCGGACGGTGCCCGAGTAGTACAGGAACGGCTCGACGGACCGGACGCGCAACTCGCCTCCCGTGGCCCTGATGCGCGAGTCGCCACCGAACTGGACATCGACGACGGCGTGCTCGGTGATGTCGTCGCACTGGGCGCCGCGACACGGCGAGCCCTCGACATCGAGCGCGGTGCCGCTCTCGAGCACGTCGGGATTCTCGAAGCTGAGCACGAACAGGTCCCCGCCGATCGTCTGGCTGATCGCGCACACGTCGTCGTCGGGCGGCGTCGAGGGGTCGCAGTCACCGATGACGAGTTGAGGGGCCCCGTCGCGGATCGCGACCTGCCGACCGTCGACGGTGCCCGACAGCTGAAGTCCCGCGCGACCATCCCGCGGCTCTCTGCGCGGGTCCCCGCCCGCCGACGCGCACGAGCCGACGAGCAGGGCCAGGGCCGCGAGGAGCAGCGCGACGCGTCGCCCTTCACACGGCATGCCAACTCCTGTCGGGACGGCTCGGGGGACGTTACGACCTTCCAACCCGCCATGCTACCGGGCGCAGGTGCTACAACAGTGCCATGACAAGCCGAGACCTACCGTTGCACGGGGTCACCGAGACCTCGCTGCCCGCCGAGCCCGCCGCCGCGCGCGCGGCCCTCGACACGGCCCTCGCCGTGCCTGCCGACCGTCGCGGGGAGGCCCTGCGGGAGGCCGCAGCCGCCCATCCCGAGCACCTCGACGCGTGGGGGCGCCTCGCGGAGCACGCCCTCGAGGACGAGGACCCCGTCGCTGCCTACGCATTCGCCCGGACGGGATACCACCGCGGGCTCGATCGTGCCCGCAAGTCGGGGTGGGGAGGGCAGGGCCCCGTTCCCTGGCACCACGAGCCCAATCGCGGCTTCCTCCGCAGCGTGCATGCGCTGATGCGGGCAGCCGACGCGATCGGCGAGACGGAGGAGGCGCAGCGGTGCGCGAACTTCCTTCTCGAGCTCGACCCCGATGACACGCTGGGGGTCGGCGGCTAGTCGCGCGAGGCGTCGGGATAGCTGCACTCGGCCTGGCGTTTGAGGCCGGCCAACCGCTTTCGCAGGCCCCGGCGCGCCCACGGCACCGCGAACACCGTCGCGAGGGTCTCGCCCAACGCGCCGAATGGCGTCTCGACCTCCTCCCACCACTCGACGCGGGTGCCATGTGGCGTGGGGGTGAGCTCGAGCGCGCCCACCCCGCGCAGGGCGGAGCCGTCGTGACGGATGCCGAGCAACCGCTCGGGCTCCCAGTCGGTCAGGACCATCCGGTCGTGGACCTTGAGGCCGAACGCCAGCGTGCTGGTGCGCCGAACCTCGGTGCCGACCCCGTGGACAGCGACGTCGACGGAGAGCGTACGACCCTCGGTGAGCCACGCTGGCGGCAGCTCCCAGTCGACGAGCGTCCCCCAGACGCGCTCGGGTGGGGCCTCCACGTGCGTGACGGTCTCGACTCTGGCCATGACTTCACACGATACGGGCTTTCACGGTCGCATGGGTTAGCCTGCCACGGTTATCGCTCATACCAGGGAGCAGCAATGTTCATCGAACTCAACGGGGTCCGCCACCACTACACCAGCGTGGGAGAGGGCCCCCCCATCGTCCTCGTCCATGGTCTAGGGGGAAGCCTGCACGCGTGGCACGGCATCGCGGCGAACCTCTCGCTGCACCACAACGTCGTCGCCCTCGACCTGCGGGGCCACGGGCGGTCGGATACCGGCAAGGGCACCTTCTCCGTCAAGGCCTGGGCGCAGGACGTGGAGGCGCTCATCGCCGCGCTCGAGCTGCCGCCGGTGACCCTTGTAGGCCACTCGATGGGGACCCTCGTCGCGCAGCACCTCGCCGCGCACAATCCCGAGGCGGTCGACAACCTCGTCCTGCTCGGCGGCATCTCCTACTTCGAGCCACCCGCCAAGGAGGCGTACACCAAGCGGGCGGACATCGCGGAAGCCGACGGCATGGACGCGCTCGTCGACGACTGGCTGCAGGGCGCTCTCGCACCGCGCACCCACGCGAAGCTCCCCCAGCTCTCAGGCCTCCTCCGCGACGTGTTCCTGCGCAACGACCCGCACCAGTACGCCAAGGCGTGCCGGGCCATGGCGAAATCGCCCGCGCTCAAGCGGGAGGGCATCGGGCAGCCAACGCTGCTGATGGTCGGCGACCACGACCGCTCGACCCCGATCGCGATGACCGAGGAGCTTCACCGGGAGATCCCCGTGTCGCGGGTGAAGGTGATCCCGGCCGCGTCCCACTGGGCGCACCTCGAGCAGCCAGACGTGATCGCGACCAACGTGCTCGAGTTCCTCACCTGACGCCGACGCAGGGGCCCCTAACCGGGCGCGGTGAACCCGCCCCCGGCCTGAGGGTGGGTGGCGGGCTCAGGCGCCGAGGGCTCGTCAACCCCCTGCGGGAGATCCGAACGGCGAGGCACGGGAGCCGGAGGCGCGGGGGTCTTATACGAAGTTTGCACCGAAGGCGCGGGTCGGCCGCGTTCCTGGTACCGCGCGGCGACGCAGCGCAGGAACGCCTCGGGATGCACCTGGGGGGGCAGCTGATGGGAGATGCGCCGGGCGACCCCTCTCGCGAGGCGCTGGCCGAGGTCGGCACGGCGGGCGGGCGCGAGGGTGGGCGCGCGCAGCAGGAACGCCCGCACCGTCTGGTAGTCGTCAGAGCGCATCCCCGCCGGGTCGAGCGTCTCCGCGTATCCCCCGAACCCCTCCGGGACGGTGAACTCGACGGCGGTCGTGGAGCCTGCGCCCGTGCGCTCGCGAACCACGACCGTGCCCGCGAGGTGATCGCCGATCCGCTGGGACCGGTTCGACAGCAGGGCGGTGAGCACGCCGGCGAAGCCCGAGGTCAGGATGAAGTCGACCAGCACGAGGGCCGCGCGAATCGAGGCGTGCCGCATGCTGACCGGCGCCCCCTCCACCGTGACCACCCGCAGGCCCATGATCATCTTGCCGGGAGTGCGTCCCCGCATCAGGGTCTCGAACCCGATCGGGTACCCGAAGATCACGAGGAAGCCGAGCAGCGTGACGAGGGTGAAGCCCACCCACGGCGGGAGCCCCACACCCGCCCCCACGAGCAGTCCCCCCGCGAGGGAGGCCACGAGCAGGACCATTGACTGGATCATCCAGTCGACGACGATGGCAACACCCCGGGAGCCGACCGTGGCCTCCTCGAAATCCAGGCGCACCGCTTCGGGCGTCACCATCCCGCTGTCCCCAACCCCAGCCACTGATTCCTCTTCTCGCTCGTCGACGCCTATCCTGCCCTCTGTGACTATCGACGGCTTCATCTCCGCCCACAAGCAGGACTGGGACCGGCTCGCGGAACTCACCCGCAAGGCAGGTCGGGACGCGCGCGGGCTCTCGCCCGAGGAGCTCACGGAGCTGAGCCACGGCTACCAACGCGCGTCGACGCACCTGTCCCTTGCCCGGGCCCGCTTCGGGGACGCGGCCCTGACCGCGGACCTCTCGCGCCTGGTCGCCCGCGCAGCCGCTGTGCTCTACGGCACCAAGCCCCGCACCTGGCGCGCGGCGGGACGGTTCGCGAGGGACACGTTCCCCGCCGCGCTGTGGCACAGCCGCGCCTTCATGCTGTGGTCCACCCTGCTGTTCCTCGTGCCCGCGCTCGTGACGGGCGCGTGGCTGTCCGCCTCGCCCGCGGCGCTCGAGGCCACGGGCAGCGAAGCCGCCCGGGAGGCCTACGTAACCGAGGACTTCGCCGACTACTACACGGCCCAGCCGTCCGCGCAGTTCGCGACGGAGGTGACCGTCAACAACATCCAGGTCGCGATACTCGCCTTCGCGGGCGGGGGGCTCGCTGCGCTGCCGACGTTGTGGATCATGGCGGTCAACGGTGTGCAGGTGGGCGCCGCGGGCGGGATGTTCGCCGCGACCGGTGAGCTCGGTCGCTTCTTCGGGCTCATCCTGCCCCACGGCCTACTCGAGCTGACCGCGGTCTTCATCGCGGGAGGCGCAGGCCTGCGCGTCGGCTGGACGATCGTCGATCCGGGCGACCGTCGGCGTGGCACCGCGCTGGCCGAGGAAGGCCGCCGGGCGGTGACGATCCTAATCGGGCTCGTGGCGGTGTTCCTCACCGCCGGTCTGATCGAGGGCTTCGTCACGGGGGCGCCGTGGCCCACGTGGGTGCGGGTCAGCATCGGCGTGGCCACGCTCATCGTCTTCCTCGCCTACGTCTACGTGTGCGGGCGTCAGGCGACGTCGAAGGGCTTGACGGGGGCCATCGGAGAGCAGGCGGACGCGGGCTGGGCCCGCATCGCTACAGCTTCCCCGTCGACTTGACGTCGAGGTAGACGTCCGCCAGAGCGCCCGGCAGGCGTGCGGGGACCTCGTCGACGACGGTGGCGCCGAGCCCGCGGAGCTGCCCCACCGCGTGCCGCCGATCCGCGAGCGCCTGCACGGCCGCCGCCTTGCGGTACGCCGTGGACGACTCCGTCGGAACCGCGTGGGCCCAGCGGTCGACCTCGGGGTCGCGGATGCCTGCGACGACGACGAGGTGGTCCCTCGCGACCAACGGCAACGCGGGCAGGAGCGTCTCGGCCATCGGCTCGGGGCTGAGCTCTGTCAGGACCACGAGCAGGGCCCGGCGCCGGAACCGGGCGAGCGTCTGCGCGAAGGCCTCCCGGTAGTCGCTCTCCGTGAGGACCGGGTGCAGCGGGTACAGCGCCTCGGTGACGCGCCGCAACTGGTCGGCACGCCCGCGGGGCGGGACGACAGCGCGGACCCGGTCCGCGAAGGCGACCATGCCTGCGCTGTCCCCCAGGCCCGTCGCGACCACGGTGAGCATCATGGCCGCGTCCATCGCGTGGTCGAGCCGCGGCACCGTCCATGGGACGTCGGCGAGGCCCGCGCGGTTGCGCCCGTCACCGACCGCGACCTGGCCCGCCATCGTCCGGCCGCTGTCGACGAGCAGCAGCACGGTCTGGTTGCGCTCGGCCCGATAGGTCCGCACGATCGCCTTGCCCGTCCGGGCGGTGGCACGCCAGTCCATGTGGCGGAACTCGTCGTCGAGCCCGTACTCGCGCAGGCGGTCGAACTCCCCTCCCCCCTGGCCCCGCGCGAGGCGCTGGCCGGCCTGGAGCATCTGCGCCCGGGCTACGCGCAGCTCGGCCTCCTCCCGTGAGCGGAAGGCGGGATAGACCCGCAGCTCACCGGGGACCTCCGCGACGTCCTGGCGGGCGAGAAGCCCGAGTGGCCCCTTCACGCGCATGGTCACCCAGCTCGGACGGTAGCGGCCCCGGCGCGTGGGCCGGATGGTCGTGCTCGCCCGCGCACGACCGCCGGGGGGGACGCGCACGTCGGCGCGCCGGTCATCGGCACCGAGGGAGGGTGGGAGCTCGTCGGCCAGGCGGAGGGAGACGACCCGACGTCCGGGGTTCGTCACGTGCCACGTCACAGTGGCCTCACGCCCGAGCGTCAACGCCTCGGGGGTGTCGCGGGTGAGCGTCAACGCGCTGGGAGCGGGAGCGAGCGCGGCGTCGAGGAGGGCCAGCGCCAGCAGAGCCGCGTTCGCACCGAGCACGGTCGGGACGACCGGCGCTGGCGATATCGCGAGTAGTGGCGCCAGCAGGGCCGCGACCGCCGCGAGCCGGCCGGTGGGCACGGGAACCGCCCGCGCGAGGGTTCGTGTCAGCGGCGTGGCCACGTGCTAGCGCGGGACCGGGACGGCGTCGAGCAGGCCCCGGAGGACCCCGTCGACGCTCGCCCCCTCGAGCTCGACCTCGGGCCGGAGCGCGAGACGGTGGCGCAGCGTGGGCAGCGCGACCGCCTTCACCTCGTCGGGGGTGACGAAGGTCTTGCCCGCGAGGAAGGCCCACGCCTTGGCGGCGCGCAGCAGCATCGCCCCGCCGCGCGGGCTGGCCCCGAGGATCGTCGACGGGGAATCGCGTGTCGCGCGCACGAGGTCGACGAGATAGCCGATGACGCGGTCGTCGATGTCAACCGCCTCCACCGCAGCCCGTGCCTTGAGTAGGTCTCCCACTCCCGCGACCACGCCGATGCCGAGGGCGCCCAGATCGTGGGGGTCGAAGCCCTGGTGATGGCGCGTCAGGACATCGCGCTCCTGGTCCGCATCGGGGTAGTCCACCCGGAGCTTGAAGAGGAAGCGGTCGAGTTGCGCCTCGGGCAGGGGGTACGTGCCCTCGTACTCGACGGGGTTCTGCGTGGCGACGACCGCGAAGGGATCGGGAAGGGCGCGCGCGGCCCCCTCCACAGACACCTGCCGTTCCTCCATGGCCTCGAGCAACGCCGCTTGCGTCTTCGGCGGCGTCCGGTTGATCTCATCCGCGATCAGCAGGTTCGTGAAGACCGGGCCGGGACGGAAGTCGAACTCGCCCGTCTCCTGCAGGTAGACCGTCTGGCCGGTGACGTCGGAGGGCATGAGATCCGGGGTGAACTGCACCCGGGTCGACTCGAGGTCGAGCGCCGCGGCGGTGGCTTTGACGAGTAGGGTCTTCGCGGTGCCCGGGACCCCCTCGAGCAGCACGTGACCACGCACGAGCAACGCGGCGAGCAACCCGGTGACCACCCGGTCCTGCCCGACTACGGCCTTGGCGATCTCGTCCCGCACCCGGGCGATCGGTTCGTGGACGACGGTGACATCAGACACGCGCTGCTCCTTCTCTCGATCCCAGATCGGTGCGGGAGAGCCCCATCCTTGCCTTCTCGATGTCCCCCGCGAGGTCCACGAGGCCCGCATCGCTTCGGGGGACGGGCCCCGTCAACGCGTTGTGCACGAGGTCAGGGTCGAGCCCGACCCCCACGGCGGCTTCCGCCACCTCCGCGATGCCCGATTGCGGCTCGAGCCCGAGCCGTGCCGCGGCGCTGCTTCGCAGGTCCTCCCGCAGCATCCGCGCCGCGTAGTGCGCGGATCCCGTCTGGTGATACAGGTTGCCGAGCCCAATGACCAGCTCGGAGCCGGGCAACGCGACCTCGCCCTCCTCGACGACGGGCGGGCCGAGACGCCGCACGCGCCAGAGGATGAGGACCACGAACGCGATCGTAAGTTGGATGGCGAGGAGCCAAGCCCCGTCGGGGATCAGCTCCGCGAGACCCTGCCCCTCCCCGGCCGCTGCGAAGTCCGGCGGGGCGATCGCGACGACGTCGCCGGGCCGGGGCGCGAGCAGGGCGGCGGCGAGCATCGCGTTGTCGGTGTCAGCCAACGCGTCGTTGGTGACGAACGAGGCCCCGCCTGTCGCGACGACCACGCCGCTTCCCTGGGGCATCGCGACGAGCCAGTGGCCCCCGCCGCGAGGGAAGCAGCCGACCGCGCCAGGCGGCACGTCCAGCGTCGCGCCTCCCGCCGTCTGGACCTCCGCCACCTCCTCGAGGGCGGGCAGGTCGCATTGGGCCCTCATCGGAGGGTCGATCAACCCGAACGCGCTGTCGCCGACCTGGTCCGGCGCCAACTCGCTTGACGGGTCCGCGACGACGAGCGTCCCGCCGCGCGTGGCCACCTCGCGCCACGCCGCCCTCGTGTCCTCGTCGATGTTGTCGACGAGCAGGAGCGCGGTGTCCGCGTCGTCGGGCGGGGTCGGTTCGACGACCACGTCGGCCCCCAGCGCCTCGAGGGTCTCCACGAGCGCCATGGTGCCGTCCTCGGCGGCCGAGTCGGGCGCCAGCGGCAGGCCATCCTGGGGGGTGGGCGCGGCGAGCCAGGCGGCGACGATCGCGACCCCGACGAAGGAGGCCACGAGCACGGAGATGCGCAGGCGCCTCACTGGTGCACCATCTCGTTGTCAGCGGTCATCGGACGGCTGATGCACCCCGGGTGCCTGCCGGACCACCGCCTTAGCGCCTTGCCCTTTGAGGGCCAGCATGAGTGACGCGGGGTCCGGCGGCCCGGGACGTGCCAAGCGGCTACAGGGCTGAGCGCCGCAGAGCGCCGATCAGTGAGCGACCGACGAGCACGTCCCAGCACCACCGGGTGCCTACCAGCTGGGCAAACAGCCAGGAGGCACACATGCAGGATGACACGTCCACGCCCACCGGAGGAGTCGACTGGGCCACCGACACCAACGAGCTGTGCGTCATCGCCGCTGATGGGGCGGTGCTCGAGCGACGTAACACCCGCCACGATGCTGCGGGCCTCCGCGCGCTCGTCGGCCTGTGCGTCGAGCATGGTGTGCAGCGCGT
>SKQL01000122.1 GCA_007119035.1 Nitriliruptorales bacterium
CGCTGCCCCCGCCCCCGACGACGGCCGTTCCGGTGTGGTTCCCCCACTCGTGGACCTCGACCTCGATCAGATGCGGGAGTCCGTGACCGACCTCGGTGTCGCCGTCCAGGTGGTCGCGTTCGAGCAGGAGGCTTCGGTGACCGCCACCTACCCGGCGGCCGGCGAGCCCCTGCCCCCCGGGTCTGCGCTCGTGGTCTGGTTGGGCGAGGCGCCCCTGCCCCCGCCTCAACCGGAGCCTGCACCCGAACCCGAGCATGAGGCGCCGCCCGCCGATCCCGAGCTCGCGGAGGCGCCCGACGAGACCGACAAGGTCGCGACCGGATCAGAGGGCACATCCGTGGGGCAACGTGACGAGGACGCCCCCGAGGAGGCCTCGACCACGGCCTCCGGGCGCACGAGCCCCCGCCGGATGGAGTCCACCGTGACGGGAACGGCGCTCGAGGGGCCCGCCTCCTGGTACGGGCCAGGCTTCGAGGGGCGGCGAACCGCTTGCGGAGACCGCTACGACTCGAGGGAGTTGACGCTTGCCACCCGGGAGCTGCAGTGCGGGACGCGGGTCACGATCACCGGGCCCTCCGGGCGATCGGTCGAGGCCGTGGCGAACGACTGGGGCCCCGCCGAATGGACGGGGCGGCGCTTCGATCTCTCGCGCGCGACGTTCGAGGCTGTGGCCGACCTCGGCCGCGGCGTGGTGCCCGTCACCGTTGTCGTAACCGAGTAGCGCATCAGCTGAAGCGCGGTCAGCTCGAACGCCTCGTGGACCGCACCGACAGCGCGAACGAGAGGCCGAGCACCGCGCCCGCGAAGGGCGCGAGACGCTGCAACGTGACGAGGGTCTGGCCGAGCGTGTACCAGGGGCCCGTCCACACCGCCATCAGCGCCGGCGTGACCGCAAGGGCCGCGCAGGGCACGCTGACCCACAGGCGGAAGCGCGGGTCGGGCTTCGTGCTCCGTGCCATCTGCAACCGGAAGGCCATGCCCACCGCGAACCCGCCGAGCACCCTTCCCGCGACCGCCACGAACGCAGGTGCGGGCCCCGCCGGCTGGAGGACCGCGAGCTCATCCGCGGTGAGGTCGGCCACGACCACCGCCGCGACGGCAGCGAGCAGGAAGCCCGCCTGCAGTAGCCGGCGGCGCATCAGATCCGCTTGTCCAGTGACTCGCGCACATCGGTCACGTCACGGTGCATCTGCGCCACGAGGTCGTCGACCGACTCGAACCGCTCCTCCCCCCGCACCCGCTCGTGGAAGGCGAGCGCCGCCTCGACGCCGTACAGGTCCTCGTCGACGTCGAGGCAGTACGCCTCGACCCGCAGTTCCTGACCGCCGAAGGTCGGGTTGGTGCCGACACTCGTGGCTGCCCGGAAGACCCTGCCGTCCGGATGCGTCAACGTGGTGGCGTACACGCCCGGAGCGGGGATGGCGATCCGCTGATCGACCTGCAGGTTGGCGGTGGGAAAGCCCAGGCCCGCTCCACGCCGGTCGCCCCGGACGACCACGCCGTCGAGCACGTGCGGTCGCCCGAGCAGGAGGGCGGCCCGATCAACCTCACCCCGCTCGATGAGCGTCCGGATCGCGGTGGAGGAGATGACCGTCCCGTCGTCTTCGAGGAGCGTGACACCCTCGGTGGCGAAGCCGTGGATCTCGCCGAGCTCCGACAGCATCCGCACGTCGCCCTTCGCCTTGTGGCTGAAGCGGAAGTTCGCGCCCACCACGACCCCCGCGGCACGCAGGGGCCCGAGCAGGACGTGGTGGACGAAGTCCGCCGGGGGGAGGTGGCGCAACTCGTCGTCGAAGGGCAGCACCACGACGATGTCGACGCCCTGCTCCGCGAGCGTCCGTGCCCTGCGAGCGAGCGTCATCAGCAGCTTTGGCTGACTGCCCGGTCGCACGACCTCCATCGGATGGCGGTCGAACGTGACCACCACTCCACGATGACCCCACTTCTGCGCCTGGCGCCCCGCGCGGCGCACGATGGACTGGTGCCCCCTGTGCACGCCGTCGAAGAAGCCGATGGACACCACCGATGGCGCGGGCTCGACAGCGTCGAGCCCGGTGACGACCGTCACGCCCCCAACACCGCCAAGGGCCTAGCCGCACCCTCCCGGTCCTCGACCATCGCGAGGAGCAGGCCCTGCGGATCCACGGCCGCTACGGGGCCCTCGAGACCGCTGGCGGGTATCGGGCGACCGTGGCGCAGCGCAGCCGCATCGCCCTCGTCGAGGCGGCGGGCAGGGTAGTCGCCTACCGCCTGGGCCAGCGGCATGAGGATCTCTGCAAGCGTGCCGTCGGCCCCCCTGCGGCGGACCTCCTCGATGTCGACGGCGTCGCCTATGTCGAAGCGACCCGATCCTAGGCGTCGCAGGGAGCGAAGATGAGCGCCCGTGCCCAGTTGCTCGCCGACGTCGGCCGCCAGAGTGCGGACGTACGTGCCCGTCGAGCAGGTGACGAGGAAGTCCGCGCGTGCGTGTGGGCCCGGCTCGAAGTCCTCGAGCACGATGTCATGGATCGTCACGGTTCGCGATTCGCGTTCGATCACCTCGCCTCGCCGCGCTTTGGCGTAGAGGCGCTCCCCCCCGACCTTCACCGCGGAGACCATGGGCGGCACCTGTTCGACCTCGCCGACGAAGCCCTTCAGCACCTCGCAGAGCGCGAGCTCCGACACCCCCGACGCGTCCGCCTCGGCAAGCACCTCGCCCTCCGCGTCGAGGGTGGTCGTGGTGGTCCCGAGCGTGACGCTCGCCTCGTAGGTCTTGCGGGAGGCCTGAAGGTAGGGCAGCAGACGTGTGGCGCGTCCGAGCCCGAGGACCAGCACCCCGGTCGCGGAGGGATCGAGCGTGCCGGCGTGGCCGACCTTCGCGGACTTCGCATTGCCGCCGGTGACCTGGCGCACGGCCCGGCGCACGATGGCTACCACGTCATGCGAGGTCATCCCACCGGGCTTGTCGACCACGAGCACGCCGTCGAGCCGCCCTTCTGTCACCGCACCTCCTTGGCCACCAGCGGCCCTTCCTACTCCCGGTCGCGTTCCCGAGCCTGCCGCAGCAGACGCTCGATGTGCCTGCCCCGCTCGGGCGCGGGATCGTGGGTGAAGTGTAGTTCGGGGATCCGGCGGATCCGTAGACGGTCCGCGAGCTCCCTCCGCAGCATTGGGGCCGCGCTCTCGAGGCCCGCAGCCGTCTCGGAGGGCTCATTGCCCTCGTCGCCGTCAAGCTCGGTGTAGAAGACCTCCGCCTGCGCGAGGTCGGGGCTCGTCCGGACGTCGGTGAGGGTGACGAAGCCGATCCGCGGATCCTTGAGCTCGAGCAGGCGCGCGGCGAGGATCTCTTTGATCTCCTCGTTGACGCGCCGCATGCGGTCGGTTGCCATCATCACTCCTCGGTCTCGACGATCTCGACGGAGAACCGGATGACCTCCGCACGCGGGTCACGTCCGCAGATCTTCTCCACGTTCTGGGCGACCTTACGCGCGCCCGTCTCCGACGTCGCGGCGATCGCTATTCCGAGCGTGGCGCGCTGCCACAGCTCCTGGTGGTCGATCTCCGCCACGGAGACCGCGAGATCATTGCGCAACGCGGCTGCGAGCGACCGCACCGGCCCCCGCTTCGCCTTCAGCGAGGTGGAGGCCGGGAGGTGCAACTCCACGATGACGAGTGCGGCGAGCACGGTGCGGTGCGTCCTGCCTTCCGGGGTCAGGTGCGGGCGACCTCGCGCTGCTCGAAGACCTCGAACTCGTCGCCGACCTTCACGTCCTGGAACTTGGCGAGCCCGATCCCGCACTCGTAGCTCTTCGCCACCTCGGCCACGTCGTCCTTGAACCGCCGCAGCGAGGCGATCTGGTCCTCGGCGACGACGACGCCATCGCGGATGACCCGGATCCTCGAGTCGCGACGCGCCTTGCCGTCGGTGACGTACGAGCCGAACACGAATCCCGCGCGCGGGACCCGAAACACCTCGCGCACCTCGACCCGGCCCAGGACGACCTCCTGGATCTCGGGAGCGAGCATGCCCTTCACCGCCCGCTCGATATCCTCGACCGCCTGGTAGATGACCGAGTACTGGCGAAGGTCGACGCCGGACTCCTCCATCCGGGCCCGGGCGTTGGCGTCGGGGCGCACGTTGAAGGCGATGATGATCGCGTCGGAGGCCTCCGCGAGGCTCACGTCGTTCTCCGTCACCGCACCGACGCCCTTGTGCACGAGGCGGATCTTGACCTCGGGCAGCTCGACCTTGTCCATCGCGTCGGCGAGTGCCTCGACCGAGCCTGCGACGTCACCCTTGATGACGAGGTTGAGAGTCTGGAGCTCCCCTTCGGCGATCGCCCCGGACAGCTCCTCGAGCGACAGGCCCTTGCGCTGCTCGGCGAGCTCCATCCGCCGCTGGCGGGATTGGCGGTTCGAGGCGATGTCGCGCGCGGTGCGCTCGTCAGGAACCACCCGGAACTCGTCGCCGGCGGCGGGCACCTCGTTCCAGCCGAGCACCTGCACCGGCGTCGAGGGCCCCGCCTCGGTGAGGGCACGCCCCTCGTCGTCGAACATCGCCCGGACCTTGCAGTCAGCGATGCCTGCGACGAGGTTGTCGCCCACGCGAAGCGTCCCCGCCTGCACGAGCACCGTCGCGACCGCGCCGCGGCCCCGGTCGAGGTTGGCCTCCACCACCGCACCGCGGGCATCCCGCTCGGGGTTGGCCTTGAGCTCCGCGACGTCCGCCTGCAAGAGGAGCATCTCGAGCAGGTCGTCGAGGCCCTCGCGGGACTTCGCGGACACGTTGACCATCGTGGTCTGGCCGCCGAACTCCTCGGCCACGAGATCGTGCTCGGTCAGCTGCGAGCGAACCTTGGTCGGGTCCGCGTTCTCTTTGTCGATCTTGTTGACCGCGACGATGATCGGCACCTCGGCGGCCTTGATGTGGTTGATCGCCTCGACGGTCTGAGGCTTCACACCGTCGTCGGCAGCCACCACGAGGATGGCCACGTCCGTGACCCTCGCACCACGGGCACGCATCTGGGTGAACGCCTCGTGCCCGGGCGTGTCGATGAAGGTGACCGCACGGCCGTCCTTGGTCACCTGGTACGCGCCGATGTGCTGTGTGATGCCACCCGCCTCACCCGATACGACGTCGGTCGACCGGATCGCGTCGAGCAGCAGCGTCTTACCGTGGTCGACGTGGCCCATGACGGTGACGACGGGGCCACGCGGCTCGAGCTTGCCGGGGTCCTCCTCCGACTCGGGGCCGAACTCGACGTCCTCGGGCGTGACGAACGTGACCTCGGCTTCCATCTCCGCGGCCACGAGCTCGATGAGGTCCTCGGACAGGGACTGCGTCACCGTGACCATCTCGCCCATGCCGAACAGTACGCGCACGACGTCGGTCGGGTTGACGCCGATCGCCTTGGCGAACTCCCCGACCGTGATGCCCGGCACGACCTCGACCGGGCCCTCGACCGCAGCCTTGACGGGACCCGACTGGCGACGACCCGGTCGCTGGTCCTGCTCGAACTGCTCCTGCGGGGTCAGCTCCCTCTTGCTCTTC
>SKQL01000069.1 GCA_007119035.1 Nitriliruptorales bacterium
CGATGGCGGTGGCAACACCCCCCAGGCCATCTCCTGCGACAGGGGGCAGAGAGCCATGCCGTCACCGCCGGACAGTGCGGCCAACCACGGTCGCATCAGCCGCACGAACAAGGTAAGGGGGTATAGCATCGGCAGCGAGAACCCGAGTCGAGGTGGGTGGCGAAACATGGCATCTGAACCGGAGGGGTCCCAGCCCGACGGGCCCGAGGGCGCCGGCGAAGCTGACGCTGACGCGTCCGCCGTCCCGCCCCCGGGCAGCGGCCAGCCACCCCCACCCACCGAGCCACCGCCGCCCGGGGATCAGCCTCCGCCGCCCGCGACCCAGCCTCTGCCGCAACCGGGGGCGCAGCCGCCTGCGGGGCCGTCCGCTGAATCCCGTAACTGGGCGATGGTCGCCCACATCTCCGCGTTCGCGGTCTTCCTCGGGATCCCATGGTTCGTCGGACCGCTCATCGTGTGGCTGCTGAAGCGCACGGACGATCCGTTCGTGGACGCCCACGGCAAGGAGGCGGTCAACTTCTCGTTGTCCGTGCTGATCTACGCTGCCGCGCTCGTCGTAGGCGGGATCGTCTTCGGGATCCTCACCCTGGGCCTGATTGTGATCCCCGTCGTGCTCGTCGCCATCGCACTCGGGATCTTCTGGTTCGTCGTCACGCTCATCGCCGCCGTCAAGGCCTCGTCGGGAGAGCGCTACGAGTACCCACTCACCATCCGGCTCGTGCAGTAACGCGGCAGGTCAACGACCACCGAGCTCACGTCCGACCACGTCGGCCAGCCGCTGAGCGGTTGTGTCGGCGCGCTCCTCTGTATCGGCCTCGACCATGACCCGTACGATCGGCTCGGTGCCGGACGCGCGGACGAGGACGCGCCCAGCGTCACCCAAGGCAGCCTCCTCCGCCGCGACCGCCTCCCAGAGTCGTTCACTGTCCGCGAGGCGGGAGCGGTCCACCCCGCGCACGTTGATGAGCACCTGCGGCATCCGGCGCATGACCTTGGCGAGGTCGGAGAGATCCTGGCCGCTCTCCGCCATCGTGGTGAGCAGCCGCACCGCGGACAGCACCCCGTCACCGGTCGTGGCGTAGTCGGTCATGATCAGGTGCCCGGACTGCTCGCCGCCGAGTCGGTGCCCCCCCGCCCGCATGGCCTCGAGGACGTGGCGGTCACCGACCTTCGTCTCGATGACCTCGATGCCGCGCTCCTGCATGCCGAGCTTGAAGCCGAGGTTGGTCATCACCGTCGTGACCACGGTCGTGAGGCCCTGCCGATCCTGAAGCGTCGCCGCGAGGATCGCGAGGATCGTATCCCCGTCGACCACGGTCCCCGAGGAGTCCACCGCGATCAACCGGTCCGCGTCGCCGTCGAAGGACAGGCCGACGTCCGCCCCGATGTCGCGGACGGCCGCCGAAACCGCCTCGGGATGCGTGGAGCCGCAGCTCGCGTTGATGTTGGCCCCGTCGGGCTCCGCGTTGATGCAGTGCACGACCGCCCCGAGCCGCTGCATCACCTCAGGAGCCACGGTGCTCGCCGCGCCGTTCGCGCAGTCGAGGACAACTCGGAGGCTGTCGAGGCGCGTCTCCCCCGCCACGTTGACGAGGTGATCTATGTAGGGGGCGGCAGGACGCTCGACGGACAGGAGGCGGCCGATGGCCGCACCGACCGGTCGGTCCTCGTAGGTGCGCTGCAGCAACTCCTCGACGCGCTCCTCCTCCGCGTCCGTGAGCTTGAAGCCGTCGGGGCCGAAGAACTTGATCCCGTTGTCGCCGACGGGGTTGTGGCTCGCGGAGATGACCGCTCCGGAGTCCGCGGTGAGGTAGGAGGTGAGGTAGGCGACGCCCGGGGTGGGGACCACGCCGAGAGGCCGAACGTCGCCGCCGGCGGAGGTCATTCCCGCGATGAGCGCGGCTTCGAGCATGTCGCCGGAGGCCCGGGGGTCCCGGCCGACGGTCACCCGTGGCCGGGGCTTGCCCTCCTCCCGGAGGGTCCGCACAACCGCGCGTCCGAGGCCGAGCGCGAGCTCCGGGGTCAACTCCGTGTTGGCGATGCCCCGGATGCCGTCGGTACCGAAGAGTTGACCCACGGCCCGGCGGAGGTCAGCGCTTGCTGTACTGCGGCGCCTTGCGCGCCTTCTTGAGGCCGTACTTCTTGCGCTCGACCTCACGGGCGTCACGCGTCAGCATGCCCTCGCCCTTGAGTACCGGGCGCCAGTCGGCGAACTCGCCCTCGAGGGCCCGGGCGATGCCCAGTCGCAGGGCGCCCGCCTGCCCGGAGACCCCGCCACCGTGGATACGTGCGACAACGTCGTACTGTCCCACCGACTCGGTGACCTCGAACGGCTCACGGACCTGTCCCTGGAGTGTCTCCACGGGGAAGTAGTCCTCGAGGGGCCGACCGTTGATCTTCCACGTGCCGGTCCCGCGGATGAGTCGGACACGTGCGACCGAGCTCTTGCGGCGACCGGTGTAAATCTTCTCAGCCATGCTGTTGTCCTAAAGGAAGTTGGGCAGGGGCGTGGGCTGCTGCGCCTCGTGCGGGTGGGTGGGACCGGCGTACGCCTTGAGGCGGCCCGCAGCCGCACGGCCGGGTGTCGTGCTGGGCAGCATGCCCTTCACGGCCCTCTCGACGAGCGCGTCAGGCTTCTCCTCGAGCAGGCGCGCGAAGGGCACCGACTTGAGGCCACCGGGGTACCCGGAGTGGCGATGCGCGAGCGACTGCTCGCCCTTGCTCCCCGTGAGCACGATCCCACCCGCGTTCACCACGATGACGAAGTCACCCACGTCCGCGTGCGGGGCGAAGGTCGGCTTGTGCTTGCCACGCAGGACATGCGCGATGCGCGTCGCAAGACGACCGAGGACCTCTCCGTCGGCGTCGACGACGTGCCAACGGCGGTCGATGTCGGTCGGGCGGGGTGAGAACGTGCGCATCGGCAGCTACCTCTGAACGGTCAGGATAAGACGGCGGCGGAAAGTGCCGCGCAACCAACAAGATTACGTCGCGATGCCACGTCGGTCAACTTGAGCGCGCGCGATTCGAAGGTCGATTCGCGGGCACGCCGACTAGCTGGGATACGTGACACCCACCAGCGTGAGCCCGTGAGGGGGCGCCACCTGGCCGACGACGGTGCGGTCGCGGGCGGCGATGACCTCGGGGACCCAGGCGGGGCTGCGCTGGCCCCGCCCCACCCGAAGGAGGCATCCCACGAGAGAGCGGACCATCTGGTGACAGAACGCGGGGCCCTCCACGGCGACCTCGACGAGGCCGTGCGGCCTGCGCCGGACCCACACGACGTCGACGCGCCGTCGAAGGTGCTGCTCAACGCTCGCGCGGCGACAGAATGACGAGAAGTCGTGCTCTCCGACCAGGTGCTGCCCCGCCGCGTGCATCGCCTCCACATCCAGCGGTGGCTCACCCGCATGCCAGGTGTGGTGTCGCCACATCGGGTCCATCGCCGAGGCATCGCAGACCCGGTAGCGGTAGCGCCGCATCGTCGCGGAGAAACGGGCATCGAAGGACGCGGGGACCTCCCGCATCCGCCAGACCGCGATCTCGGGGCCGCACATGCGATCAAGCGCTCGGCGCGCCCGGGAGAGGTCATCGAGAAGCCGTGAGCCCTCGGGGATGTCGGTGTGCAGGGTCTGGTAGCTCGCGTGCACACCGGCGTCCGTGCGACCCGCCACGGTGAGGTCGACCGCCGCTCCCCCGAGGCGCTCGAGCGCATCCTGCAGCACCCCCCCGACGGTGCGCTGGTCGTGCTGGGCCGCGAAGCCTCGAAATCGACTCCCGTCGTACGCGAAGTCGATCCGGACCCGTGGCACTAAGCCTTGTCCTGGTCCCCGTCCTCGTCCTCGGGCGGCTCCAGCTCCTCCTCGGCCTCCGCGACCTTGGCCTCGTCGGCCTCGTCCTGTTCCGCGGCCAGACGCGCTTCGACCTCCGCGGGGTCGGCCTCGGTCTCGTCCGCAACGGCGGGCTCCGAGGTAGCCTCCGGGTCCGCCTCGGACGGTTCCGGCTCGGACGGCTCCTCCTCGGACGAGGCAGCCGCTGCCGCGGTGGGCGCCTCTGCCTTCTCCTCGCTGGCCGCCGAACGGCGCCGAAGGCTCCAACGTCGACGTGGCTCGTCGACCTCCGTGCCGTCGGTGGCGTGGCCCACGTCGGCGACGAGCTCGATCAACGCCATCGGGGCGTTGTCGCCCTTGCGCGGGTTGAGCTTCAGGACGCGCGTGTAGCCGCCGTCTCGCTCGGCGAACGCGGGACCGACCTCGGCGAACAGGTGGTGGAGGACGTCGGGATCCCTGACGACCTTGCCGGCCTGACGTCGGCTGTGCAGGTCTCCCCGCTTCGCGAACGTGATGAGTCGCTCGGCTGTGGGTTGCACGGTCTTGGCCCGCGTGTGCGTGGTGGTGATCCGCCCGTGACGAATCAACTCGCTCGCGAGATTGCCAACGATGTGCTTGTGGTGCGCCGGCGAACCACCGAAGCGGCCGGCCTTCCTCGGCTGCGGCATGGTCTCATAACTCCTCTAGGTGCTGCGCGACGGGTGAGCGGGGAGCCGCTAGCCCGAGTACGTGCCGTAGTCGGCCAGGGACAGGCCCATGTCGACGAGCTTCTGCTTGACCTCCTCGATGGACTTCTGGCCGAAGTTGCGGATGTCCAGCAGGTCCTGCTCGCTCTTGTGGACGAGCTCGCCGACGGTCGAGACGCCCTCGCGCTTGAGGCAGTTGTACGAGCGCACCGACAAGTCGAGGTCCTCGATGGGCAGCAGCAGGTTCGGCGACTGGGGTCCCGTGGTCGTTATGTCCTCGCCGATGGCGAGACCGCCCGGCCCTGACTCCTCGAACTCGCTGAACAGGCCGAACAGATCCTGCAGCGTCGACCCCGCGCTCGAGAGCGCCTCGGCAGGGTTCACCGAGCCGTCGGTCTCGACATCGAGGATGAGCCGGTCATAGTTGGTCATCTGCTCCACGCGCGTGGCCTCGACACGGTAGGTGACACGGCGCACGGGTGAGTAGATCGAGTCGATCGGGATGACCCCGATCGCCTGGTCGGTGTCCTTGTTGCGCTCCGCGGGCACGTAGCCCCGCCCACGCTCGACGGTGAGGTACATCTCCACACGCCCCTTGCGGTTCAGGGTCGCGATATGGAGGTCGCGGTTGAGGATCTCCACCTCGCTCGGCGCGGTGATGAAGTCCGCGGTGATCTCACCGGGGCCCTCCCCGCCGAGGAAGATCTCGACCGGTTCATCCGACTCCGACCGGAGCACGAGGTCCTTCAGGTTGAGGACGATGTCGGTGACGTCCTCCTTCACTCCCTCGACCGAGCTGAACTCGTGAAGCACGCCCTCTATGCGCACGCTCGTGACCGCCGCGCCCGGGATGGACGACAGCAGGGTGCGACGCAGACTGTTCCCGAGCGTGTACCCGAAGCCCGGCTCGAGTGGCTCGATGGCGAATGCGGAACGGAGCCCCTCCGTGAGGGGCTCCTCGGTGATGCTGGGGCGCTGGACGATCAGCACTGGTGTGGTCGCCTCCTAATCGATTGTCACTACCGCGTCGCTGCCTCGCTACGACCGGACGGTGCTACTTGGAGTAGAGCTCGACGATCAACTGCTCCTGCACCGGCACGTCGATCTGCCCGCGGGCTGGTCGGTCGAGCACGCTGATCTGCAACTTGGTCTGGTCGGTCGAGAGCCACGCGGGGATGGTGCGCGACCCGATGATCTCGAGCGCCCCCACGATCGGGACCATGTTCCGCGCCCGCTCCCGCACCGTGACCACGTCGCCGACGCGGACACGGTAGGAAGGGATGTTCACGGTGCGACCGTTGACCTGGAAGTGGCGATGGCGGACCATCTGCCGCGCCTCGTCGCGTGAGCGAGCCAGGCCGCCGCGGTAGACGACGTTGTCTAGCCGCATCTCGAGGAGCATCAGCAGGTTCTCACCGGTCAAGCCGGAGTGCCGGGTCGCTTCCTCGTAGTAGTTGCGGAACTGCTTCTCGAGAACGCCGTAGATACGGCGTGCCTTCTGCTTCTCGCGCAGCTGCAGCAGGTACTCGCTCTCGCGAATCCGACCACGACCGTGCTCACCCGGTGGGTAGGGTCGCTTCTCGATCGCGCACTTGGGCCCCTCGCAGCGGGTGCCCTTGAGATACAGCTTCTGGCGCTCGCGGCGACAGAGCTTGCAATCAGGTCCGGTGTATCGAGCCATTGATCTGTGTGCCTCTCGGGGCTTAGACCCGGCGCCGCTTGCGCGGCCGGCAGCCGTTGTGGGGAATGGGTGTGACGTCCTTGATGCCCGAAACCTCGAGACCGTTCGCGGCAAGGGAGCGGATGGCGGTCTCCCGACCAGAGCCCGGGCCCTTGACCACCACGTCGATCTTGCGCACGCCGAACTCCGCCGCGCGCTTCGCAGCCTGCTCGGCGGCGAGTTGCGCAGCGAACGGCGTGGACTTGCGGCTTCCCTTGAAACCCGCATTCCCCGAGCTCGCCCAGGCGAGCACGTTGCCCTGCTGATCGGCGATCGTGATGATCGTGTTGTTGAAGGAGCTCTTGATGTGCGCCACGCCGTGTGCGACCTGGCGACGCTCCTTCTTGCGCGACCGCTTGGTCCCGCTTCCCTTGCTCTGCTGCGCCATTCCCTGTTTCCTCTACAAGTCGGGCGTACGGATGTGCGTGCGCTGTGCGCTACTTGCGCTTCTTGGCCTTGCTGACCCCGCCGACGCTGCGCTTCGGTCCCTTGCGGGTGCGCGCGTTGGTGTGCGTCCGCTGGCCGTGGACCGGCAGGCCACGACGGTGGCGGATCCCCTCGTAGCTGTTGATCTCGACCTTGCGCTTGGTGTTCTGCGCGACTTCGCGGCGGAGGTCGCCCTCGACCTTGAAGCTCCCGTCGATGAAGTCCCGCAGGGCTTTCACCTGGCCGTCGTCGAGGTCGCGGACACGGGTCGCCGGGTCGATCCCCGCGGCGACGACCGCCTCGCGGGCCCGGGTGTCGCCGACCCCGTAGATGTAGGTGAGCCCGATCTCCACACGCTTCTCACGTGGGAGGTCAACGCCTGCGATCCGTGCCATGACAGCTACCCCTTCGTCTTCGTCCTGCCGCCTACGTGCGCTAGCCCTGGCGCTGCTTGTGCCGAGGGTTGGAGCAGATCACCATGATCGATCCATGCCTCCGGATGATCCGGCAACGTTCGCATACTCGCTTCACCGACGGTTGAACCTTCACCGTTTACACTCCTCGAGCGCCACGCCACGCCGCGTCGGCGCGTCGTCGCCGTTAGGTCGGACGGGCAGCAGGAAAGGCCCCGAGCGAGCGCACAGCTCTCCATGCTCGCGAGGCCAAGCACGTAGCATATCAGCCTGCCTCACGCGCGTCCACCGGCGCCCTGCCAGGAACGCGGGCGGGGTCGGCCAACGGCCACTCCGGCTCGTCCGAGCGGGCGGTGAGCACACGGGGGCCGTCGGCCGTGATCGCGACGGTGTGCTCCCAGTGCGCGGAGAGCCGGCCATCGGCGGTGACGACCGTCCAGTCGTCGTCGAGGACCTCCGTCTCCGCGGTTCCGAGGTTGAACATGGGCTCCACCGCCAGGACGAGGCCCGGCACGAGCTTGGGGCCACGACCGGGGCGCCCGTAGTTGGGCACCTGCGGGTCCTCATGGAGGGAGCGACCGACCCCGTGCCCCACATACTCCTGCACGACCCCGTACGAGTGCGGGAGCGCACGCGCCTCGACCGCCGCGGATATGTCGGTGACGCGATTGCCGACGTGCGCTTCGCAGATTCCCGCCCAGAGGGCCTCCCGTGTGCGGCGGACGAGCGCGCGCGCCTCCTCGGACGCGGCCTCGTCACCACCGACGACCCACGTGACCGCGGTATCGCTGTGGTAGCCGTCGATGTAGGCACCCGTGTCCAACTTGATGAGGTCGCCGGCGGCCAGCACCACGTCGGCCGAGGGGATGCCGTGGACGATCTCGGCGTTCACCGAGGTGCACACCGAGCCCGTGAACCCCCGGTATCCCTTGAACGAGGGCACCGCCCCCCGCTTTCGGATCTGCTCCTCGGCGATGCGGTCGATGTCGAGCGTGGACATCCCCGGATCGAGCGCCTCGCGGATGATCTCGTGGACCTCGGCGGCGATCTTGCCCGCCTTCGCCATCGCCTCCATCTCGGCCGGCGACTTGCGTAGGATCATGACGTACCCAGACGCCGCAGGAGCTTGAGCGTGCGCTCCGATACCTCTTCCACCGTGCCGATCGCGTCGACGTCGTGAAGGAGGCCCCGCTCCGCGTAGAACGACTCGAGGGGTGCGGTCTTCGTGCGGTACTCCACGAGCCGCTTGCGGATCACCTCGCTGTCATCGTCGGTACGGCCCTCCTCCTCGCGGCGGCCTTCCAGCCTGGCGAGAAGCTCCTCCTCGGAGACGTTGAAGCGAACCACCGCATCGAGCGGCTGGTCACGCTCCTGGAGCACGACCTCGAGGGCCTCCGCCTGGGGGACGGTGCGAGGAAAGCCGTCGAGCAGGAAGCCACTGGCCGCATCCGGCTCCGCGAGACGATCGATCACCATCGCGATGACCACCTGATCGGGGACGAGCTCACCGCGGTCCATGTACGCCTTGGCCTGCATCCCGAGATCGGTGCCCTGGCCCACGTTCCCCCGGAAGATGTCTCCGGTTGCCACGTGCACGATCCCGAACTCCTCGGCGATCGTCGTTGCCTGAGTGCCTTTGCCCGCCCCTGGTGGGCCGAGTAGTACGAGTCGCACGACCGTTCCTCTCTGGCTGCCCTGCCGCTAGCCCTTGATGAAGCCCTCGTAGTGGCGCTGCATGAGCTGGCTCTCCACTTGTTGCAGGGTATTGAGCGCCACGCCGACCGTGATCAACAACACCGCGCCACCGAACGGGAACGGGAGCCCCGCCTGGGCTGCGACGATCAGCGGCAGCACCGCGAGCACGGACAGGTAGATCGAGCCCGCGGTCGTGACGCGCGTCAGGACGTAGTCGAGGTACTGAGCGGTCGGCCGGCCCGGCCGGATGCCGGGGATGAAGCCGCCGTACTTCTTCATGTTGTCCGCGACGTCCTGGGGGTTGAAGGTGATCGCGGTGTAGAAGAACGCGAAGAACATCGTGAACACGAAGTACACGGTGATGAACCAGAAGCCCGGCAGCTCCACGTTGAGGTGGGTCTCGATGAATCGCGTGAACCCCGGTCGGTCCACCACACCGGTGAGCAACGAGGGGATGAACAGCAGCGACGACGCGAAGATGATCGGGATCACGCCGGACTGGTTGACCTTGAGCGGGATGTACGTGGAACTGCCGCCGTACGTGCGCCGGCCGACCTGGCGCTTCGCGTACTGGACGGGGATGCGCCGCTGGCCGAGCTCGACGAAGACCACCGCGACGATCAGCACCAGGCCCACGAGCATGGTCACGCCGAAGGCGACCTCCCCGGCGTTCTGGAGGATGATGTTGGCTTGACCGGGCATCGCGGACACGATCGCCGCGAAGATGATGAGCGACATGCCGTTGCCGATGCCACGCGCGGTGATGAGCTCGCCGAGCCACATGATGAACGCGGTCCCCGCGGTCATGGTGAGGATCATCAGCAGTCGCAGCGGCATGGTGTCGTCGACGATCAACTCCGTGCCGGGCGGCAGCTGCCCGACCCCCAGGAGCTGTCCCGCGCCGATCATGAAGATCACCGCGGTGGACTGCAGGAGCGCCAGGACGACGGTGAGGTACCGGGTCCACTGGTTGATCTTCTTCTGCCCGGTCTCGCCCTCCTTCTTCCACTCGTCGACCTTGGGCACCACGACGGTGAGCAACTGCATGATGATGCTCGCGGTGATGTAGGGCATGATGCCGAGCGCGAACACCGACAACTGGGTGAACGCGCCACCCGAGAAGAGGTTGATCAGCTGCGCGGGCCCGCTGACGCCCTGGTCGAGCATGTTCTGCAACACGCCGTAGTCCACCCCCGGGGTGGGGACGTAGGCCCCGAACCGGTAGATCGTGATGATCCCGAGGGTGAACAGGATCTTTCCCCGGAGGTCGGGGATCTTGAAGGCGTTGGCGAATGCGCGGAGCATCGCGGGTCCTCTCCTGGCGGTTGCGGTCAAGCAGCCCGGGCCGGGTCCTGCCTAGGCGTCGGTGGTGGTGAACGAGCCACCGGCCGCGCCGAGCTTCTCGAGTGCGGAGGCGCTGGCGGCGTGCGCGGTGACGGAGAGCTTCACGGTTACCTCGCCCTCGCCCAAGATCTTCACGGGGGCGCCCTTGCGGGTCAGGCCCCGCTCGCGCAGGACCTCGGGCGTGATCTCGTCTCCGTCGGCGAAGAGCTCCGCGAGGCGGCCCACGTTGATCGTCGAGTACTCGACGCGGTTGGGGTTGCTGAAGCCGGGCTGCTTGGGAAGGCGGCGTGCGAGCGGCATCTGACCGCCCTCGAAGCCTGCGGGCACGGTGCCCCGCGCGCCGGTCCCCTTCGTCCCGCGCCCTGCGGTCTTGCCCTTGCGTCCGGCCTCGCCCCGCCCTTTGCGGGATGGGGGCTTGTGCGCGCCCTTCGCGGGCTTCAGGTGATGGATCTTCATGAGCCTTCCTCCTCCTCGGTCGGCTCGGTGGGCTCGGCCGCCGCGGCATCGCTGTCGGCGGTCGTTCTCGAAGTCGGCTTCGGCTTGGTGGGGTCGTCGGTGGCGGACAGGGAGGCGGGGTTGTCCACGAGCTCGCCGAGGTCGCCGACACTGCCCTCGACGGACAGGGCCTCCTCGACGGCCTCCGCGATCTCCGCGGACTCCTCGTCACCAACGGTCGAGCCCGCGGGCGGGTTCCCCTCACCCTTCGGTTCCTGGCCGGGCTCGAGGTCGAGCGCCTCGCCGTCTCCCACGTAGGAGACCTCGACGAGGTGCGCCACCTTCGAGAGCATCCCGCGGATCTCGGGTCGGTCCGGCTGCTCCACCGTGTGGCGGATGCGGCGCAGGCCCAACGCCCTCAGGGTGCGCCGGGCGCCATCGCGGGAACCGATGACGCTTCGTGTCTGGGTGATCTTGAGGGATGCGGTCACGACGGGGCCTTCATGTTCTCGAGCATCTTGTGCGGGAGCATCTCCTCGAGCTCGACGCCACGCAGGCGTGCGACGTCCTCGGGGCGACGCAGGTCCTTGAGCGCCGCCACGGTCGCGTACACGACGTTCACGGGATTCGCCGTGCCGAGCGACTTCGCGAGCACGTCGTTGATCCCCGCGCACTCGAGCACCGCGCGCATCGGCCCACCCGCGATCACACCCGTACCGGGGGCCGCAGGCTTGAGCACGACCCAGCCCGCGCCGTCGCGGTGGGTCACCTCGTGAACGATGGTGCGCTGGACCATCGGGACGGTGAAGAAGTTCTTCTTCGCCTCCTCGACACCCTTCTGGATGGCCGCGGGAACTTCCTTGGCCTTGCCGTACCCCACTCCCACGGTGCCTTGAAGGTCACCGACCACCACCAGGGCGGTGAAGGAGAACCGGCGGCCACCCTTGACAACCTTCGCGACGCGGTTGATCGCGACGACCTTCTCCTCGTAGGGGTTGCGTTCCTCTTCGCGGCCGCGGCCGCGGCCACCGCGCCCTCCGCGGCTGCCTCCACTTGGTGCTGCCATGACGTTCTGCCTCTCTATATGAATCTGGCTCGTGCAGGAATGCGCTGGTCTAGAACTCGAGCCCCGCTTCGCGCGCGCCCTCGGCGAGCGCGGCCACGCGGCCCTGATACCGGTTGCCGCCACGGTCGAAGACCACCGAGGCGATCCCGGCCTGCTTGGCACGCTCGCCCACGAGCTTGCCGACACCCTTCGAGACGCCGACCTTGCCGTCACCCTCGGACGACACCTGGTCGTCGAGGCTCGATGCGGCAACGAGGGTGTGCCCCACAGTGTCGTCGACTACCTGAGCGTAGATGTCGGTGTTCGACCGATAGACGACGAGGCGCGGGCGCGCGGGAGTGCCGCGCACGCTGCGACGGACCCGCTGGTGGCGACGTTGGCGCGATGCGCGCTTGTTGTCGGTGCTCATTCTCTGACTCCTGGTCTGTCACCTCCCGGCCAGTGGTGCACGGGGAGTGTGCGCTCGTACCTGTTGGCGGCTAGGTGCCGGCGGCCTTGCCCGCCTTGCGGCGGACGGGCTCACCCGCGTAGCGGATGCCCTTGCCCTTGTAGGGCTCTGGCTTGCGGATGGCTCGGATGTCCGCGGCGACCTGGCCGACGTGCTGCTTGTTCGCCCCGCTCACGGTGATCTGCGTGGGGGTAGGCACGTCCAACGCGACTCCCTCGGGAGCCTGGACGTTCACCGGATGGCTGTAGCCGACCTGGACCTGGACCCCCGACCCCCGCTTCGCCGCGCGATAACCCACACCGACGATCTCCAGACGGCGCTCGAAGCCTGTGGTGACGCCAGTCACCATGTTGGCGATCAACGCACGGGTGAGGCCGTGGAGAGCCCGGTTCTTGGGCTCGTCGTCCCCCCGGGTGACGGTGATCACCTGAGCGGGGACCACGCCGTCCGCGTCCGCGTCGTCCTCGGTCCCCTCGGCCATGGTGACGGTCACGGCCGGGTCGATCTCCTGGGTCAGGGTGCCCTTGGGACCGGTGACTGACAGGACACCGTCCGCGAGCGTGACATCGACGCCGTTCGGGACGGCGACGGGCTCTTTGCCGATACGACTCATTCTGGGTTCTCCTCCCCGACTCTCGGCGCTACCAGACGTAGGCGAGGACTTCCCCACCTACGCCCCGCTTGCGTGCCTCCCGGTCGGTCATCAAGCCCGACGACGTGGAGATCACCGCGATGCCGAGACCTCCGATGACCCGCGGCACCTCGTCGCGCTTGGCATACACGCGCAACCCGGGCTTCGACACCCGGCGGAGCCCCGAGATCGCCCGCTCGCGCTCCGTGGAGTACTTGAGCGCCAGGCGAAGGGTCGCCTGTGGCTCCGTAGGGTCCACTGCGTAGTCCCGAATGTAGCCCTCACGCTTCAGGATGTCGGCCATCGACGCCTTGAGCTTGGAGGACGGCAGGTCGATCTCCTCGCGGTACGCGACGTTTGCGTTGCGGATCCGTGTGAGGAAGTCCGCCACGGGGTCGGTCATTGTCATGTGTTCATCTCTCCTGTGGGGTTGCGGGGCCGTGTGTGTAAAGTCCCTCACACGCCACGTACTTCCCGGTCGGGCGGCGGGTGGCTACCAGCTGGCCTTGCGGACGCCCGGCAGCTCGCCCCGGTGGGCGAGCTCGCGAAGGCAGATGCGGCACAGCTTGAACTTCTGGTACACCGATCGTGAGCGACCGCACCGGTTGCAGCGGGTGTAACCCCGTACCGCGAACTTCGGCTTGCGGTTCGCCTTGACGATCATGGACTTCTTAGCCATGGGTATTGATCCTCATCAGGCGGTCGGAACCTTGTCGACGAACGGGAACCCGTACGCATCGAGAAGCGCACGTCCCTGCTCGTTGGTCTCCGCGGTGGTGACGATGGTGATGTCCATGCCACGAACGCGGTCGATGTCGTCATAGTCGATCTCGGGGAAGATCAGCTGCTCGGTGACGCCGAACGTGTAGTTGCCCCGGCCATCGAAGCTCTTGGCCGGCAGCCCGCGAAAGTCACGGATACGCGGCAGCGCGACCGAGAGGAGCCGGTCGAAGAAGTCCCACATCCGGTCGCCGCGCAACGTGACCTTGACGCCGATCGTCATGCCCTCGCGGAGCCGGAACCCCGCGATGGACTTGCGCGCGGGTCGGGGGCTCGGCTGCTGGCCGGTGATCGTGCGCAGGTCACGCATCGCGCCGTCGACCGCCTTCGAGTCCTGCACGGCCTCCCCGAGCCCCACGTTGACGGAGATCTTCTCGAGCGTGGGGACCTGCATGATGTTGCCAAGACCCAGGTCAGACTGCAGCTGAGCGCGGATCTCCTCGTCGTAGCGCGCCTTCAGACGCGGTACGTACGTGTCAGTGGTCGTCGTCATCTCTTGTCCCTCTGGCTCTAGAATTCGCTGTCGCAGGCACGGCAGAACCGGACCCGGCCACCGTCGACGGACCGCGAGCCGACCCGGACCGCTTTGCCGCACTGCTCGCAGATCGGCATCACGTTAGACGCGTCGAACGGCGCCTCCTCGTGCACGATGCCTCCCTCGGTGCCTCCGCTGCGGGTCCGTTGCAGTCGACGGTGCTTGGTCTGGACGTTGACGCCCTCGACCATCACACGACCTTCCTTGGGCCAGACGCGCACGACGCGGCCCTCCTTGCCCGCGTCCTTGCCGGACAGCACCTTCACACGGTCGTCTTTCCTAACGCGCTGCATGGTCAGAGCACCTCCGGAGCGAGCGAGACGATGCGCATGAAGCGGCGGGCGCGCAGCTCCCGCCCGACAGGGCCGAATATGCGCGTGCCGCGGGGCGCACCCGTCGGGTTGATGAGTACACAGGCGTTGTCGTCGAAGCGGATGTAGGTGCCGTCCTCGCGACGACGCTCCTTGCGTGTCCGCACGATCACCGCACGCACCACATCGCCCCTCTTGACGCCGGCGCCGGGTATGGCCTGCTTGACGGTGGCCACGATCTCGTCGCCCACGGAGGCGTAACGACGCCCGGACCCGCCCAGCACACGGATGCACAGCACCTCTCGGGCGCCCGTGTTGTCGGCGACCCGCAGCTTGCTCTCTTGCTGGATCATTGCTCTTGACTCGCTCTTCTCGTCTGAAAGGGGAGGGACGCGTGCTGCTACTTGGCGCGCTCGAGGACCTCGACCACACGCCAGCGCTTGAGCTTGGACAGCGGCCGGGTCTCGCTGATGCGGACCCAGTCGCCCTCCGCCACGTCGTTGGCCTCGTCGTGAGCGTGCAGTCGCTCGCTCCGCTTGACGATCTTGTGGTAGAGGGGGTGCGTCGTTCTGCGCTCCACGCGGACGACCACGGTCTTGTCGCCCTTGGTGCTGACGACAAGGCCCTGGCGGACCTTGCGCTCACCACGCTCGCGCTGCTGCTCGATGCTCGCCATCGCTACTTCGTCCCCTTCGCGGTGTCTGCGGTCTCGAGCTCGCGCTCACGCTCGACGGTCAGCACGCGCGCGATGTCGCGGCGCACCTCCCGCAGCCGGCGCGGGTTGTCGAGCTGGCCGGTCGCCATCTGGAACCGGAGGTTGAACAGCTCTTCCTTGAGCTCGTCGTGCTGTTCGACCAGTTCGGTGTCGGATAGTTCACGTAGTTCTGTGGAAGTCATTTCCCCGCCTATTCGCCGTCGCGTGAAACGAAGCGGCATTTCACGGGCAGCTTGTGCGCGGCCAGGCGCATCGCCTCGCGGGCGACGTCCTCGCTGACGCCGGACACCTCGAACATGACCCGGCCCGGCTTGATCACCGCGACCCAGCCCTCGGGGCTGCCCTTGCCCGAGCCCATACGGGTCTCGGCCGGCTTCTTCGTGTAGGGCTTCTGCGGGAAGATGTTGATCCACACCTTGCCGCCACGCTTCATGTACCGCGTCATCGCGATACGGGCAGCCTCGATCTGACGGTTGGTGATCCAACCACGGTCGACGGCCTGCAGCCCGTACTCGCCGAACGAGATCTCGGTCCCGCCCTTCGCGTTGCCGCGCATGCGACCGCGATGCTGCTTGCGATGGATAACTCTCTTGGGGGCCAGCATCAGCTCTCCTGCGTCTCCTCGCCGGGGGTCTCCTCGCCGGGGGTCTCCTCGCCGGGGGTCTCCTCGCCGGCATCGTCCGTCGAGGCTTCACCGGTGTCCGGCGCCTCCGCGTCGGCCCGAGAGGTGGTCGGGGCGTTCTCGTCGGACTCGACTGCGGCACGCTCCTCCTCGGTGTCGTACGGAGCGGGCGCCTCAGGTGGGACGTTGCCGAGGTCGAGGTTGGCGGGCTGACCGGAGCCGACATGCTTCGGTGTCTGCTCGCCTGTCGGCGACGGGACCGCCTCTCGCTCCCTCTCCGGCGCCTCGTCTCCCATGCCAGCTGTCGGAGCCGCCTTGTCCGTCGCCTGCATCGGGTCCGCGGCCTTCGGAGCGGTCCGGCGCTGGGGGCGCGTGGCGCCCTCCCGCTGCTCGGGGAGGACCTCGCCCTTGTAGATCCACACCTTCACGCCGATGCGCCCATATGTGGTACGCGCCTCGTCCAGGCCATAGTCGACGTCCGCACGCAGCGTGTGCAGCGGCACCTGCCCTTCGCGGTACCACTCCGTCCGGCTCATCTCCGCGCCTCCGAGACGCCCGGAGCACTGCACGCGCACACCCTTCGCGCCCGCCTTCATGGCGTTCTGGGTCGCGCGGCGCATGGCCCGCCGGAAGCTCACCCGGCCGCGCAACTGCTCCGCCACGTTGTGAGCGGTGACCTGCGCGTCGAGCTCGGGGGTCTTGATCTCCTTGATGTTGAGCTTGATCTGCTTGCCCGTCATCTTCTCGAGCGAGCCACGGATGGCATCGGCCTCCGCACCCCGTCGCCCGATGACGATGCCCGGCCGTGCGGTCCACACGTCGACCGTGACCCGCTCACGCGTGCGCTCGATCACGATCTGGCTCACTCCCGCATGGCGGACGCGCTCACGGATGAACTCCCGGATACGGTCGTCCTCAGCGACGTAGGCCGCGTAGTCCGCACCAGCGAACCAACGCGATGTGTACGGCTTGATGACGCCAAGCCGGAACCCGTAGGGATGTATCTTCTGACCCATTTAGCTCTCCGTCGCCGTGTCGGTGGTATCGGCGGAATCATCGGTGTCGCCAGCGTCGGGGGACGCCGAGCGTTGGGGGCTCACCGCGGCGGCGACCGGCTCGTCCTCGTCGTCGGTGCCGACGGTGATCGTGATGTGGCTGGTGCGCTTGCGGATCCGAGTCGCACGGCCCATGGCCCGCGGCTGGAAGCGTTTGAGCACGGGCCCCTCATCGACCACCGCGTGGACGACGAACAGCTCCTCGGGATCGAGCCCCTCGTTGTTCTCCGCGTTCGCGATCGCTGAGTCGAGCACCTTGAGGATGTCGCGCGCCACAGCCTTCGTCTCGAGCAGCAGCAAGTCGCGCGCATCCTCGACCGGCAGGTCCCGCACGTTCGCGGCCACCTGCCTGACCTTGTTCGGTGCCACCCGCGCGTAGCGGAGCGTGGCTTTCGCCTCCATCTCTTCCCTCTCCCCTTACCTGCGCCGCGTCTTCATCTGCTGCTTCTCGCCGGCCCCGCGCCACTTGATCGCACGGGTGGGGGCGAACTCTCCGAGCTTGTGACCGACCATCGACTCGGAGATGTAGATCGGCACGTGCTTGCGGCCGTCGTGCACCGCGATCGTGTGGCCGACCATCTCCGGGAAGATCTCCGAGCGGCGCGACCACGTCTTGATGACGCGCTTCTCGCCCTTCGCGTTCTGCGCCTCGACCTTCTTCTCGAGGTGCAGATCGACGAAGGGTCCCTTCTTCAAGCTGCGTGGCATTTCCGTGCTCCTTCTCGGGGGTCGGCCCCAGGCTCAGACGAGCGTCAGCGGCGACGGCCTTTGCCGCGTCGGCGAACGATGTCGGCATCGGACGCCTTGTTCTTCTTGCGGGTTCGCCCTTCGGGCTTGCCCTGCGGGTTGGTGGGGTGGCGTCCACCGGACGAGCGCCCCTCACCGCCACCCAG
>SKQL01000119.1 GCA_007119035.1 Nitriliruptorales bacterium
CCACGCCGAAGCTGCTGCCCGCACGCGCCCGCCATCCGCGCCCGGGCGAGCGCGACATCGCGAGCATGGTGCCGGGGGCTGCGCCGCTCCTTGTACGCGGGGCTCGCCTCGTCGTCGACGAGGACGAGGCCGAGGTCGCGGATCGGCGCGAAGACCGCAGCCCGCTCCCCCACGAGCACCCGGGCCCGCCCCGCACCCGCGGCGAGGAAGGCGCGGTACCGGTCGCGGTCGCTCTGGCGTGCCCGCAGGTCCGCGCCGAGGGGGCCGGCCACCTCCAGCGCGGCCTCGAGGAGCGGCGAGGCGGGATCGGGGGTGAGCACGATCGCCGAGGACCCCGCCGCAAGCGTGCGCCGCACGAGGTCCACGCCCAGGGTGACCTCGTCCCCGGGCAGCGGGCGCAGCCACGTCGAGCCGCCCTCGAGGGGATCGCCGTCGTAGTCGATCCACTGCCCCGCAGGGCCCGTCTCCGGCCCGATGCCCGCTTCGCCCGCCTCGGGGGGTGACTCGGACTCGACGTCCACGATCCGCTTGGGCAGCGCGTGGCGCAGCACGTCGGCAAGGGTGCCCGCCCACCGGTCGGCCACCCAGCGGTACAGGCGCAGGTCGTCGGCGTCGAACCATGTGACCGGTCCCTGGACCGCCTTGAGGGGCTGGACGCGAGGCGCCTCGGTCTCGTCGTCCACGCCCACGACCCAGCCGTCGCGGAGGCGTCCCGCGAACCGGACCCGCACGCGGTGGCCGACCGCGACATCGCAGCCGTCGGGGACGATGTAGTCGAAGGGGTGGTCGAGGTGCGCGGGACGGACGTCGACGATGACGCGGGCGTACCGAGTGGTCACCCGTCGGCGAGGCGGCGCAGGTCCTCGGCGCGATCGGTGCGCTCCCACGTGAACGCGGGCAGCTCACGGCCGAAATGTCCGTACACCGAGGTCTGGGAGAAGATCGGGCGACGTAGGCTGAGGTCGCGGATGATCGCGGCGGGCCGGAGGTCGAAGACCTCCTGGATGGCCTTCAGGATGCGCTCCGCGTCCACGCGCTCAGTGCCGAACGTCTCGAGGGAGAGGCTGACGGGCTGCGCCATGCCGATGGCGTACGCGACCTGCAACTCGGCCTTGGCCGCGAGGCCCGCCGCGACGATGTTCTTCGCGACCCACCGCGCCGCGTACGCAGCGGAGCGGTCCACCTTGGTCGCATCCTTGCCACTGAACGCACCGCCCCCGTGGCGCGCCATGCCGCCGTAGGTGTCGACGATGACCTTGCGTCCCGTGACCCCCGCGTCGGCCTGGGGGCCGCCCAGCTCGAACTTGCCCGTGGGGTTGACGATGACGTCGGCCTCCTGCCAGTCGAGACCGTCGGGCACGAGGGGCTCGAGCACGCTTTCGATCACGTCGGGGCGCAGGAGCGTCTCCGTGTCGATGTCGGGCTTGTGCTGGCTCGAGACGACGATGCGGGGGATGCGCACGGGCTTGCCGTCGACGTACTCGACGGTGACCTGCGTCTTGCCGTCGGGGCGCAGGTACGGGATGGCCCCCGACTTGCGGACGGCGGCGAGGCGCTCCGCGAACCGGTGCGCGAGGTGGATGGGCAGCGGCATGAGCGTCTCGGTCTCATCTGTCGCGTACCCGAACATCATCCCCTGGTCACCCGCGCCGAGGGTGTCGAGCTCGGCGTCGAGGCCCGCGCCCCCGCGCATCTCGTAGGACTTGTCGACCCCACCGGCGATGTCGGCCGACTGCTCGTCGAGGGCGACGATGACGCCGCACGTCTGCCCGTCGAAGCCCGAATCCGGGTGGTCGTAGCCGATCGCCGCCACCGTCTCTCGCGCGGTCCGGGCGATGTCGATGTAGGTCTGCGTCGAGATCTCACCGCCGACCACGACCAGCCCGGTGGTGACGAGCACCTCGCAGGCGACGCGGGCCCGCTCGGGGTGGGATTCCTCGCTGAGGACCGCGTCGAGCACCGCGTCGGAGATCTGGTCGGCCACCTTGTCGGGATGACCCTCGGTGACCGACTCGGACGTGAACAGCCACTTGCGGCTCATAGGTCATCGCTCCCTTCGTGCTCGCCTGCTCGCTCGATCAGGTCCTCGACCTGGTCGCACACCATGGTGGCCAGCCGCGCTTTCGTGGTCAGCGGGACCTCGGTCCGGCCGCCGTTCACGTCGAGGAGGAGGGCGCGGTTGGTGTCTACCCCGAAGCCCGCGTCGGCCATGTCCACCCGGTTGATCACGATCAGGTCGAGGCCCTTGCGGTGCAACTTGTCGCGACCGCGCTCCTCCTCGAGGTCGGTCTCCGCGGCGAATCCGACGAGCAGGGTGCCGTTCTTGCGCTCCCCGAGCTCCGCGAGGATGTCGGGGTTGCGGGTCAGCACCACCTCGGCGAACTCGTCGGATTCCTTCTTGAGCTTCTGCTTGTGGTAGTCGGCGGGGCGGAAGTCGGCGACCGCCGCGGCCTTGACGACGATGTCCGCGTCGTCGACCAGGCGCAGGACCGCCTCGCGCATCTCCAATGCGGTCTCCACGTGATGCACCCTCGCGCCCCCGGGTGCGGCGAGGTGGCTCGGGCCGCTGACGAGGTCCACGTTCGCGCCACGCCGCACGAGCTCCGCGGCGAGCGCGTAGCCCATCTTACCGCTGGACCGGTTGCCGATGAAACGCACGGGATCGATCGGCTCGCGGGTCCCGCCCGCGGTGACGACCACGCGCTTGCCCGCCAGCGGGCCGCCTCCGTTCGTGCCCGCGAGACGGCGCACCACGTCGAGCAGCTCGTCCTCCTCCACGAGGCGGCCGAGCCCCTCGTCGCCTCCCGCGAGCGAGCCGCTGGCGGGACCGACGAGCTCCACACCGTGGGTGGCGAGGACGTCGACGCTCGCGCGGGTGGCAGGGTGCTCCCACATCTCCGTGTGCATGGCGGGCGCGATCACCACGGGGCAGCGCAGGCAGAGGTAGGCGGCGCTCAGGAGGTCGTCCGCCATCCCGGACGCGAACTTCGCGAGCACGTTGGCGGTGGCGGGCGCGACGACCGCGACATCGGCCTCCCTGGCCAGCGCCACGTGCGGCACGGTGTGCGCGTCCGCCCACACATCGGTGTGCACCGGACGTCCCGTCAATCCCTCGAACGTCGCGGCGCCGACGAACCTCGCGGCTGATTCCGTCAGGATCGCCTGGACGGTGGCGCCTTCCCTGAGCAGCCCACGAACGAGCGCCGCCGCCTTGTAGGCGGCCACGCCACCCGACACGCCGAGAAGGACGTGACGCCCCGCCAGCGGCCCACCAGCGGGATCCATACGGCTGCCGTTAGCTCTCGTCGCCGTCGGCCTCGACACCGTCGGCCTCCGCGACGGTGTCAGCCTCGTCGGAGAGCTCGGCCTCGGCGGGGGGTGACTCCTCGCCTTCGACGTCGAGCGCTACGACCTCTGCGCCCTCGGCGGCCTCCTCAGAGCCGAGCAGCTCCTCCGCGACCTGGAGCACGTCGCCGGGGGGCTGCACGACGATCTTCTCCGCGGCGATCTCCTCGAGCGCGATCGAGAGCGGCTTGTTGGACGACGAGTCGACGAGCGGGGGGGTGAACTGCCCGAGCCCCTCGCCCAGGGAGTGGTAGTACGAGTTGATCTCCCGGGCGCGACGCGCGGACAGGTGCACCAGGCTGTACTTGCTGTCGACCTTCTCGAGTAGCTCGTCGATGGTGGCGATGGTGGTACCTCCTGGGCGCTTCGGGCGATCGCGCGAGAGCAACCGCCGGACGCGGTTGTCACCCGAGTATAGAGCTGATGCGCGCGACTGTGGTAGCGAGATCGTCGTTCACGATGGCGTGATCGAACGCCTCGACCTGCGCGAGCTCCCACCGGGCGATGCGCATACGCTCGGCGATGCGCTCCGGCGTGTCCGTCCCGCGGCCCTCGAGCCGGGCGAGGAGCTCGTCGGGGTCAGGCGGGAGCAGGAAGACCAGCGTCGCCTCGGGGAAGCGCTTCTTGACCTGCAGGGCGCCCTGCACCTCGATCTCGAGCACGACCGTCCGGCCCTCCTCGAACGCCCCCGCCACGCTCTCCCACGGGGTCCCGTAGCGCCGGCCTCCGAACTCGGCCCACTCGACGAACGCGTCGTCGGCGATGACCTCGTCGAAGGTCGCGTCGTCGAGGAAGTGGTAGTGGACCCCGTCGACCTCACCGGCCCTCGGTGGCCTGGTCGTCGCCGACACGGAGACCGTCAGGTCAGACCTCGCCCCCCTCAGGGCCTCGACGACGGTGCCCTTGCCTACTCCGCCGGGCCCGCTGACCACGAGTAGGCGACCGTCGCTCAGGGTCGCTCGTCCTCGAACTCGGCGAGCAGCTTCTCACGCTGGTTGCCCCCGAGGCCCCGCAGCCGGCGCGAGGGCGAGATGTCGAGTCGCTCCATGAGCTTGCGCGCCCGCACCTTGCCGACGCGGGGCATCGACTCGAGCACCGCGGCGACCCTCGTCTTGCCCACGGTCTCGTCGACGTCGGCGCGGGCGAGCACGTCGGAGAGCTCCATCTCTCCGCTCTTGAGCTTCTGCTTCAGCTCCGCGCGGACCTTACGCGCCTCGGCAGCCTTCGCGAGCGCCTCACGGCGAGCTTCGTCGTCGAGCTCGGGCAGCGGCATGAAGCCTCCTGTGGGACCATCCTCGGGGAATCAGGCTCGGGGAATCAAGGGCGCATCCTATCCCCGACCGGCGCGGGGTCAACGCGCGTGGCGCAGAACTCGTCCTGTTCGATGCGGCAGGATACGAGACTGCGCCTATCGGCGCGGGATCTACACGCTGCTCAGCTGGTCCGCGGTGAGCAGCGCGCGGAGCTCGAGCCCGTGCTCCGCGAGCGCCGCGGCCCCGCCCGCCTGCCGATCGATCGCGCAGAGGACGGCGACGATGTCGGCGCCCCGCTCCCGAAGGTCCCCGCACGAGGTGATCACCTGGCCACCCGACGTGACCACGTCCTCGACGACGACCACCCGGCGCCCGTCGATGTCGCCGCCCTCCGCGAGCAGGCAGGTCCCGTACGTCTTCGCCGCCTTGCGCACGAAGCGGGCGGGCAGGCCCGTCAGCTGGGAGAGCATCGTGGCGATCGGGATGCCGCCGAGCTCGAGTCCCGCGATCACCTCCGCGTCGTCGGGCACGAGGGGGACGAGGCCCTCCGCCACCGCGCGCAGCAGCTCGGGATCGGCCTCGAACCGGTACTTGTCGAAGTAGTGCTGCGAGATCGCACCGGAGCGGAGCACGAACTCACCGGTGAGGTACGCGGCCTCGGCTACCCGCGCCGCAAGGCTCGCGTGGGATGACTGGTCGGTCACGGGAGCTCCTGCCTGATGGCGCGCGCGGCGGCGACGGGGTCCTCCGCCCGCGTGATCGGCCGGCCCACCACGATGTAGTTCGCGCCCGCATCGAGCGTCGCCCGGGGCGTTCCGGTCCTGACC
>SKQL01000093.1 GCA_007119035.1 Nitriliruptorales bacterium
ATCAAGAGCAGCCGCTCGTGGCACCGCACGAGACACACACGTGGCACGAACCACTGCGCTGCATCTTGACTCCGCACCCGAAGCACATGGGCGCGTCGCCGTAGATGTCGTCCACACGGCTGTTCGCCTGCGCGACCGGCAAGACCGTCTGCCCCTCGGCGTCGGCCTTCGGCACCTCCGCCGCCGCAGCTTGCGCATCCAGCGAGGCATGGCGCTCCTCGATGGTGTAGATGCCGAGCTCCTGGCGGGTGTCGCGGGGCAGGTACTCGATGGCAAGGCGCCGGAACAGGTAGTCGAGCACGCTGCTCGCGAACTTGACCTCCGGGTCGTCGGTCATCCCCGCAGGCTCGAAGCGCATGTTCGTGAACTTCTTCACGTACTCCTCGAGCGGCACGCCGTACTGCAGGCCGATCGAGGTCGCGATCGCGAACGCGTCCATCACACCCGAGAGCGTGGAGCCCTGCTTGCCGAGCTTGACGAAGATCTCACCGAGACCGTCCCCGGGATACTCCCCCGCGGTGAGGTACCCCTCCGCGTCCCCGACCTGGAAGGAGATGGTCTGACTCGGCCGCTGCTTCGGCAGGCGGCGCCGGACCATGCCGTGTTGGGCAGCCTCCTCCGTCGTTGCGGCCGGCTCGACCTGCTCTTCGTTCTTGGTCAGCGACAGGGGCTGACCGACCTTGCAGTTGTCCCGGTAGATCGCGATCGCCTTCAACCCACGACGCCAGCCCTCGAGGTACATCTCCGCGACGTCCTCGACGGTGGCCGACTCCGGCAGGTTCACCGTGTTGTGGTTCACAATGCCGTTGCCGACGAACGCATGGGTGGTGGGAACCGACAAGTCGTAGACCTCTTGCTCTCCGGCGTCCTCGACGGCGACGACCTCGCTGAAGTGCAAACCGTCGGCAAGGATCTGCTGCAGCCACTCGGGAAGGGCTACGCCCTCGTCAGCCAGCCGCTCGATGGTCCCACGGCTGACGTGGTGCGTGCGGCTGTCCAGCAGGAACCGCCAACGATTCGCCTTCCCCGTACCGCGACCCGCGCGTCCCGGCGTGCCATTCGGGATCAGCTCGTACAGCTCGCGACCCGAGATGCCCGGCACGACGTCGGCCACTGCATGTGCCGAAGCTTCCGCGGAGAGCTTCTCCGCACGAGCACGTTTGTCGGGCTCCACGAACGGCACGAGCTCGGCGAGCCACGCCGCGTAGCGACCCACCGCATACACCTCGTCGAAGCTCTTGTCGTAGTGGGCGTCGTGCTTTCTGATGCGCCCGTGGACAATCCCGAGGTTGGTGAGCACCGCCTGATAGTCGTCGAGGAGCGCGGGCGAATCGAGGCACAGCGCCAACTTGGGCATGTGCGTCACCGACGCGTACGCGTCCAGGAAGAGGCCCTGCAGGAACCCGAGCACCATGGACCGAGGGGACTGCAGTACCGCATCGGGAATGCGCTTCTCACGCGCCCGGGATCCTGCTCCGAGGTACTCGAGGAACTCCACGATCCGCTTCGAGCTGACGGTGACCGCAGGACACTTGCCCGGCTGGCGAACGATGGTCGGCTCTACGCCGAACTCGGTTCGCCATGCCGCACTGATGCGCTCGAGCACGGCCTCCACCGAGTTGGTGATCGTCACCGTCCAATTAGAACGGGTCGTGTGCCCTTCGGCGGCGTAGGCGCCGAGCAGGAATGCGAGCTGCTCGGTCATCTCCTCGGGGATCCGCACCTTCTTCTGGCTCCCGTGCGAGTCCGCTGGGGCGAAATCGTCGAAGCGTGCCGGGACGGTTGCCCAGAGCTCACTGCCGTACTGGGTGGCGACGTGCTCCCCCTCTTCGATCTCGTCGAGGTGACGCCACTGCAACCCGCCCGCGCCGGTGGTGAGAACCCGATGGTTGTCCGTCCCGGTCACCGTCTGTCCCGAACGCAACGTGATCTTGCGCACGGGCCGCGTGCCCCCGTAGTAGAAGGCGTCGGTCTTGCTCGTGCCGCCGAGCGAGGCGACTTCCATGAGCTCGTCGCGGAAGCTGTCAGGCCGCTCACCCTGGTGCAGTGAGCCGATCCGCACCAGCCCGTTCTCCGTCGTGACCAGCGTCTCACCGACCACGCACTTCGAGATCGCGCCGCTGAGGAACGGCTGGACCGCGCCCATCATCCTCACGTGGCCCATCGCCTTGATGGACCGCTCGCCCATCGCGCAATCGAACACGGGGAGGTGCTCCTCACGGAACGCCGGCGCGCCCTCGATGGTCGAGTGCTTGTCGATGTAGTCGACGATCGCCTCGACCTGCTCGGGCTGATAGCCGAGGTGGGCGAGGGCCACGGGCACGGTCTGGTTGACGATCTTCATCGTCCCGCCGCCGACGAGCTTCTTGGTCTTGACCAAGCCGAGATCGGGCTCGATGCCCGTCGTGTCGCAGTCCATCACCAACCCGATGGTGCCGGTAGGCGCGAGCACCGATGCCTGCGCGTTGCGTATCCCGTGCTCGGAGCCGATCTCCACCGCGTCGTTCCACGCATTGCGGGCTGCGGCGAGGACGTTCTCTGGGCTCCCCGGAGCGATCTCCTCCACCGCATCGCGGTGCTTGGCGAGCACCCGGAGCGTGCCCTCCCGGTCATCGGCGAAGCCCTCGAACGGCCCCTGGACGCGAGCGAGCTCCGCGGAAGTCCGGTACGCGTGCCCTGTCATGAGCGCGGTGATGGCAGCCGCCCACGCGCGACCCTCGTCGGAATCGTAGGGGATGCCCTGGCTCATCAGCAGGCCGCCGAGGTTCGCGTACCCGAGGCCCAGCTGGCGGTACGCACGAGCGTTCTCCGCGATGGCCTCCGTCGGGTAGCTCGAGTTGCCGACGATGATCTCCTGCGCGGTGAAGATGATCTCCACGGCGCGGGTGAACGCATCCACGTCGAAGACCCCACCGTCCTCGAACTTGCGAAGGTTGAGGCTCGCGAGGTTGCACGCTGAGTTGTCGAGGTGCATGTACTCGGAACAGGGATTGGACCCGTTGATACGGCCCGCGTTGGGCGTCGTGTGCCAGTCGTTGATCGTCGTGTCGTACTGCATCCCCGGGTCCGCGCACTCCCACGCGGCTTGTGCGATCTGCCTCATCAGGTCACGGGCGCGGACGGTCTTGAGCGTCTCCCCGGTCGTCACCGACTTGAGGGCGAACTCGCTGTCCGACTCGACCGCATGCATGAACTCGTCGTTCACGCGCACGGAGTTGTTCGCGTTCTGGTACTGGATCGACCCTGAGTCGACACCGTCGAGGTCCATGTCGAACCCGGCCTCGACCAACGCACGCGATTTCGCCTCCTCGCGTTGCTTGCACCAGATGAACTCCTCGACGTCCGGGTGGTCGATGTCGAGAATCACCATCTTCGCTGCGCGCCGGGTCTTGCCCCCCGACTTGATGGTGCCAGCGGAGGCATCGGCGCCCCGCATGAAGCTCACCGGGCCGCTCGCCTCACCCCCACCCTTGAGGGGCTCCATCGACGACCGGATGTTGGAGAGGTTCACCCCCGCACCGGATCCGCCCTTGAAGATCTTCCCCTCCTCCACGTACCAGTTCAGGATGGAGCTCATCCGGTCCTCCACGGACAGGATGAAGCATGCCGAGCACTGCGGGTGGTCCTCCACGCCGCAGTTGAACCACACCGGGCTGTTGAACGACGCCTTCTGGGTGACGAGCAAGTGCTTCAGCTCGTGGTTGAACACCTCCGTGGACTCGTCGTCGGCGAAGTAGCCGCCCTCTCGCCCCCACCCGGTGATCGTGTCCGCGACCCGATCGATCATGTGCCTCACGCTCGACTCGCGCTGAAGAGTGCCGAGGTGGCCCCGGAAGTACTTCTGGGCGACGATCGTGGTGGCGATCATCGACCAGGAGCTCGGGAACTCGACGCCACGCTGCTCGAACGCCACCCCACCGGTGCGCCAATCATTGATGACCGCGTCGCGCAACTCCCACGCGAGCTCGTCGTAGGGGTGGGTGCCCTCGGTGGTGAAGTAACGGTCGATCTCCAACCCGACTCTCCCGTCGGTGTCGACCGCGCGCAGCGCGTCACGTGTGGTGACCATAGGTGATCCTCGATTTCATGCCAGATTGGCGTCGGACGGCGTTGGAACTACAAGTGTGTAACTTGCCGCATCCGAGTACACGCGGTCAAGCACCTTCCCCCTCATTTCCCCAAGATGAAGGTGACTCGCCACGTCCTGCCACTATATATTGGGGTGCTATGGCTTGTCACCGACTCAAGGCGCTCCCGTACGCTAGCCTCCTTCACGCTGCTGGAACTGACTCCGGAGGTCCCCGGACCTGTGGAGAAACCGCTTCGACGAGCACCCCGTACGGGAGCCTCGTGGCTCTCCGGTGCGAAGCGTGTGGAAACCTCGTTCGCCCTCTGTGGACAAGTGGACCGGCGCTGAGGACGGTGCAGTGGACGACATGTTGATGCCGGAAACCAGAGAATCACCGTCGAGAGGAGCACCACGTGCGCTGTCCGTACTGTGACAGCGATGAGGATCGTGTCGTCGATTCCCGCGCGTCGGATGAGGGCGAATCGATCCGACGCCGCCGTGCCTGCCGCTCGTGCGGACAGCGCTTCTCAACGTACGAGCGGGTCGAGCAGTCGACCCTGCGGGTCCGGAAGCGCAGTGGCGCACTCGAGCCGTTCGATCGGGACAAGGTCGCGAAGGGAATCGCCAGGGCGACCAAGAACCTCGCCCTCGAGCCCGGCGCGGTGCGGCGAGCGAGCGCACAGGTCGAAGGTCGGCTGCGCGAGCGCAATCGGCGTGAAGTGACGTCCACGCAGGTCGGCGCGGAGGTCCTCGTGGCACTGCGCGACCTGCACGAGGTGGCCTATCTGCGGTTCGCCAGTGTCTATAAGAACTTCACCACCCCGCAGGATTTCCAGCGCGAGCTCGCCACGCTCGACAAGGTCCAGGAACCGGACGGGCCGAGTGAGGCACCGCCCACCGCCGCGAGCAAGGGCTGACCGGCGTCGCCCGCGATCACGACCGCGGGAGCCGGATAGCGTCCCCGGGGTGAATGTCGCCGACCTCGATCCCGTTGTGATCCGCCACCACCGCGAGCCACTCGTGCGGGTCGTGCCCAGCGGGTGCGAACGGCAACGCGAGGTCCCACAGCGTCTCCCCCTCCCCCACGACCACGACCCGCTCCCGCTCGGCGGGCTCGACCGGCCCGATGGGCTCGGCCGCGGTCGACGACGTGATTTCCCCCGCCGCGAACAGCACTCCGGTGAGTGCAAGGCCCAGCAGGACTCTCCTCGCCTGATACCGCCTCGCGGTGGTGTCGCTGCGCATGTCATCTCCAACCCGGGTCGCTACTCTCGATCACGGATGAACGTGTGTTCGAACAAGGATGACAGAACAGACGTTCGCCTGTCAAGGAGAAGGCGAACATGTGTTTGCCAACCGACCCCTCCGGCTGCTAGCTTGCCGTCAGGGGACATGGGGAGAGGGCCTGCGCGATGAGCACACCACCGAAGTTGACCGACCGCCAGCAGTCGATCATGGCCTACATTCGCTCAGCCGTAAGAGACCGCGGCTACCCGCCGAGCGTTCGGGAGATCGGCGAGGCGGTGGGGCTGCGCTCCACGTCGAGCGTGCACAGTCAGCTTGCGGCCCTCGAGAAAGCTGGTTGGTTGCGGCGCGATCCCTCCCGCCCCAGGGCGATGGAGGTTCGGGACCCGGGGCACGATGCCGTAGGAGGCTCCAGTCCCGACGCGGCGTCGACTGCGACGACGGACGTTCCCCTCCTGGGGGAGATCGCCGCGGGCGCCCCGACGATCGCGGAGGAGCAGATCACCGACCATTACTCCCTACCCCGCCAACTCGTTGGTGATGGCACGCTCTTCATGCTCCGTGTGAAGGGCGAGTCGATGCTCGACGCCGGTGTGCACCCGGGAGACCTCGTGGTTGTCCGTCAGCAGCCGACGGTCGAGCAGGGTGAGATGTGCGCCGCCATGATCGATGGCGAGGCGACCGTCAAGTTCCTCAGGCGCACGAAGGCTGGCGAGCTGTTCCTCGACCCCGCGAATGCGGCGTACGAGCCGATCCCCGTGCCTCCCACCGGGGAGGCGTCGATCCTCGGCAAGGTCACCGCAGTGTTACGGAGCGTTTAGACGAGCCCGCATGGTTCCCCCGGGCGTGGGGAATCGTTCAGGTTCAATCAGTCACCGACGGCTTGGGTTACGAGGCTTGACCACGACTATCGGCGGCAGCATCGCCCTAACTATCGGCGGCAGCATCGCCCTAATCGTCCTCGGCGCGATCCTTGCGTTCGCGGTCGAGCTCGACGTAGCGGGAGTCGACCTCAATACCGTTGGCCTGATCCTGATGCTGGGAGGTGCGGCCGGGCTGATCCTCGGCCTTGTCTCCTACCGACGGTGGCCTTGTCTCCTACCGACGGTCCCGTTTGGTAAGGCGTCCCGATGACCGGGTCGTGGAGGAACGGGATCCGCTCTAGGCCTGCTGGGCCTCGCGCTCGCGTACCCACGGGTTCCCGTTCATGCTGAAGGGGCCGAGCGCGAGTCCCGACTCGCGACCGACATCCGCGACGAGGTACGTCCCGTCCGAGCGGTGCTCCTCGGCGAGCACCTCACCTTCCTCGTGGGCTCGCGCAACGAGGTCGCCCCGTCCATAGGGAACGAGGGCCTCGACCCGTTGGCGAGCGGCGGGCAGCCGACGCGCGACCGCATCGAGCAACTCCTCGATGCCCTCACCCGTCAACGCGGACACGACGATCCCGTCACCGAGGCGACGAGCCAACCGCTTCACCTCCAGTGGGTCGCCTACATCCGCCTTGTTGAGGACGAGCAGCCTCGGCATGTGGTCAGCGCCGATCTCCGCCAGGACCTGGTCCACCGCTGCGGCCTGTGCCTCGGCCTCCGGATGGGACGCGTCGACGACGTGCAGGAGCAGATCCGCGCGCAGTGTCTCCTCGAGCGTCGACTTGAACGCCTCGATGAGTTGGGTAGGGAGCTTGCGGACAAACCCGACGGTGTCGGTAGCCACCGCGGTTCGCGATCGCGGGAGATCCACACGACGGGCCGTGGTGTCCAGCGTCGCGAAGAGCTGATCCGCAACCAGCAGATCAGCACCGGCCATACGATTGAGCAGAGTGGACTTCCCCGCGTTCGTGTACCCCACCAACGCCACGGTGGGGACGGTCTTGCGCTCCCTGTCCTGGGACTTGACCCGACGGGCCTTTCCGAACTCACGCAGATCCACCCGCAGCTTCTGGATGCGGCGGTTGAGCTTCCTGCGGTCGACCTCGAGCTGAGTCTCACCCGGGCCCCTCGTGCCGATCCCCCCCGCCTGGCGTGACAGTGCCGCACCCCATCCGCGCAGTCGCGGCAGGAGGTACGTCAGCTGCGCAAGCTCAACCTGAGCCTTACCCTCACGGCTGGAGGCGTGCTGGGCGAAGATGTCGAGTATCACGATCGTCCGGTCGAGCACCTTGACCTTCAGGCGTTCCTCCAGGTTGCGCAGCTGCGCAGGGCTCAACTCCTCGTTGAAGATCGCTGCGTCCGCCCCGACCTCCTGGAGCGCCTCGGCCAACTCATCGACCTTGCCCCGTCCGACGAACGTCGCCACGTCGGGGTGCTCGCGTCGTTGGATGAGCCGCCCGAGCACCTCGGGGCCGGCGGTATCCACGAGTAGCTCGAGCTCGTCGAGGGAGGCTTCCACGTCACCGCGCAGCTGCGCGGGGGCCTGGATCGCGACGAGCACCGCCTGCTCGACGGGCCGGAAGATGGCAACGCCCTCCTGGGGCGCCTCATCGCCGATGCGCTCCGCGTTCAGGCGACGCTGGGCGGACCTGCTCAGCTGGAGGGTCTCCTCGGGTTCGGTCATGCGGTTGTCTGCGCCTCTCGTCGTTCGGTCAGCTCGAGCCAATCGGGGTCCACGGTGCCGTGGGCGACCTCCACCGCGGGACCCGTCACGTACAACGTCTCGTCGGTCCAGGAGATTTCCAGCTCGCCGCCGGGGAGTGAGATGGTGGTCTCACGGCCGGAGAGGCCCTCCAGGTGAGCGGCCACCGCTATCGCAGACGCACCGGTGCCGGAGGCAAGCGTCTCCCCCACCCCGCGTTCGTGAATGCGGCCACGCACCCTGCCCGGGCCCGCCCTCTCAATGACCTCGACGTTCGCACCGTCGCCGAACTGGCTCGCGATCTCGGGGCCCCACCGGTCGAGCGGAGCAGCGGCGACGTCGTCGGTGACGAGGACCACATGAGGGTTGCCCATCGAGACCGACCACAGGCGCTGGGGGCGCCCGTCCACCCAGACCTCGACGGTGCCCGTGCGCGAGGGCGCTCCCATGTCGACACGAAGCCGACGCGCACGCTGGGCCCCGTCGCGTTCCACCACGGTGACGGCCTTCACGCCCCCCCGGGTGTCGATCAGGATGACCTCGTCGGCGTGCCCACGGTCGGCAAGGTACTTCGCGACGCAGCGGACCCCGTTGCCGCACATCTCGGCGACGGAGCCGTCCGCGTTGCGGTAGTCCATGAACACGTCCGCACCCGTGGCCGGCGCGAGACGGAGGACACCGTCGCCGCCGATGCCCATGTGGCGGTCGCACAACGCACGCACCAACGCGGGGGTGAGCTCGAGACGGTCGTCGAGGTCGGGCAGCAGGACGAAGTCGTTGCCGGTCCCGTGAACCTTGACGAACTGCATCTCCGTAGGGGGCCTTTCCTATCCGGCGAGGCGCAGCAGCGCCTCTACAGCGGCCTCTCTCGCCTCCCACTGTATCCGCCAGTCCGCCCGAAACCAGCGTTCCTGTCGGATGGCGAACCGCCGAGTGCGCACCCGTATGCGCTCGGCAGCCTCCTCGAGCGCGAGATGACCCTCCAGGTGGGCGAACAACTCCGCGTAGCCGATCGCCTGTCGCGCGGTGGACGACAACGGCCGGTCGAGGAGTCGCCGACACTCCTCGAGCCATCCTGCGGCCAGCATCGCCTCGACGCGGGTCGCGATCCGCGCGGCGAGCGCGTCGCGGTCGAGAGCCAGCCCCACCACGCCGAGGTCGGGATACACGGACTCCCTGCTCTCCCAGGCCCGCCGCCACTGGCTGAAAGGCCTACCGGTGAGCTCGGCGACCTCGAGCGCGCGCACCGTCCGCCGCAGATTCGCCGCATCGATCCGCGCTGCCGCCTCGGGGTCGGAGGCCGCGAGTCGGGCATGCGCGCGGGCAGGGTCTGCGGCGTGCTCCCTCTCGAGGCGGGCCCGTAGCGCCGGGTCCGTCGGGGGGAAGCGCAGGTCGTCGACGACCGCGCGGAAGTAGAGGCCCGACCCCCCCACGAGCAGGGGAAGCCGACCGCGGGCGCGGACATCGTCGATCGCCATGCGTGCGCGTGCCTGGAACCACTGGACGGTGCACTCCTCGACCGGGTCGAGCACATCGATCATGTGGTGCGGGACGCGCCCGCGCGCCTCTGCGGAGGGCTTCGCGGTGCCAACGTCCATGCCCTGGTACACGGTGAACGCGTCCACCGCCACGATCTCCGCATCGAGGCGCTGTGCGGCGGCCAGGGCCACGTCCGACTTGCCCGTCGCGGTGGGCCCGATCACCGCGAGCACGGGAGGGCTCATGTTGCCGCGACGACGTAGCCGACGCCGCGTGGCGAACCCTGCTCGTGCACGTGCCAGTCCTGCCCGGACCCTTCGATCGCGGCGGCCGCCGCGAGACTAGGGGCCCACCCGCGTGCGACGACGCGCGTCGCCTCGGCGGGCCCGAGCGCGCAGAGCGCCCGCGGATCACCCAACGCGGCCACGTACGCACGCTGCCACTCCTCCGCGCCGTCGATGAGGTAGCGAGGCGCCTGGTGGCTGAGTCCGGCCGAGCCGTCGCCCGCGACCACGAGTGCGGCGTCGAGCTGCGCTTCGGCCAGCGCGCCGGCGACCGCGCCACCTACTTCTGCCAGCCGGGCGCCCGACCACTCCGAGCCGACCGTCACGGGCAGCACCGCGCATGCGAGGTGCAGGGCCAGCACCGAGGCTTCCAGGGGCAGCCTCCCCGTGCGGCGCTCGAGCCCGCAGGCGGCCACCGCCCTGGTCGCCCGGGCGGGAACGGGTAGATCGACACGCACGTCCGGGCGACCCGCTCCGCCCAGGTCGGCGTGAGCGGTCGCATGCACACCGGGCTCGCCCGCCGCGAGTAGGACGGTGACGTCCACGTCGGGTAGCCCCGCCAGCGCGTGGGAGATCGCCGAGCGCATGGTTGTGAGCTCTCCCGGCAACGTGGGGGTCACCTGGGGGAGGAACAGCGGCGCGGAGGAGATGAGCACCGCGTGACGGAGCATCCTCAGCGCGTCCGCGCGCCGACGGGCAGGGCAGCTCCAACCGGCGCGGAGACGGGGGAGGACGTGACCGCGCCGAGCAAGTAGAACGACCGCGCGTCGGTCAGCTCCGCGTTGACGAGGTCACCCGGCCCCGCGTCGTCGGGAGCCGGCACGTGCACGAGGCGGTTCGTGCGGGTGCGCCCCGACAGGCGGGTGGGGTCCGTCTTCGAGGGTCCTTCGAGCAGCAGCTCCTGGACGGTGCCGACCTGCCGGCGGTTGCTCGCGGCAGCGAGATCGCGGGTCACGTCGCTCAATCGAACATAGCGCTCATTGATGACCGCGGGATCGAGGTGGCCGTCCATCGCCGCCGCATCGGTCCCAGGTCTCGAGCTGTACTCGAAGGTGAACGCGGAGTCGAACGCGGCCTCCTCCACGACTTCGAGCGTCTGGGCGAAGTCCGCCTCCGTCTCGCCGGGGAATCCGACGATGATGTCGGTGGAGATCGCGACGCCGGGGATCGTCGACCGTACCTCCGCAACGAGATCGAGGTACCGCCTCGCCCGGTAGCTGCGCCGCATTCGCTTGAGGACTCGGTCCGAGCCCGATTGCAGCGGCAGGTGCAGCTGCTCGCACACAGCGGGGACATCACGCATCGCGGCGAGCACATCGCTCGTGAAGTCCTTCGGATGCGGGCTCGTGAAGCGGATCCGCTGCAAACCCTCAACCTCGCCTAAAGCGTGAAGCAGCTCCGCGAACATCGTACGGTTGCGCGCTCCCCCGTCCGGCTCCGCGAGAACGAGGTCGCGGCCATAGGAGTTGACGTTCTGGCCGAGCAGGCTGACTTCGGAGACACCATCATCGACGAGCGCGCGGACCTCCGCGACGATCTCGCCGAGCTTGCGCGACTTCTCCGGTCCACGCAGCGAGGGCACGATGCAGAACGTGCAGCTGTTGTTGCAGCCGATCGAGATCGACACCCACGCGTGGTGGGCGACTTCCCGCCGGGCGGGCAGTGCGGACGGGAACATCTCCGTGTGCTCGAGGATCTCGACGACGGGCAACGACTTGCTGTCCGCCTGCGCGAGCAGTTGCGGCAGCCGACCCATGTTGTGGGTCCCGTAGACGACGTCCACCCACGGCGTCTTCTCCGCAAGCGCTCCCTGGTCCTTCTGCGCGAGGCAGCCCCCGACCACGATGGTCTTGTCGGGATCCGCGAGCTTGAGCGGCTTCAGTTGGCTCAGCTGCCCGTACAGCTTGTTGTCTGCGTTCTCGCGGATCGCGCACGTGTTGAACAGCACGAGCCCGGCCGAGGCCTCGTCGGCCGCCGGGCGATAGCCCATCATCTCGAGCACCCCGGCGGCTCGCTCGGAGTCGTGCTCGTTCATCTGGCACCCGAAGGTGCGGATGAAGTACGTCTGTGTGGTCACTTGCCCTACCCGGCAATGTTGCGGCGCTGACACCCCGCAGTCTAGTGGGCGCGTGGAGCCAGCGCCTCAGCCCCGGTCAGGCCGACCGCGCCTGCTCCTCGTGCTGGCCCTCCCCGATGGTTCCCACCTCGCGGTGGCCGATGCGCGCGGCGTGATGCCGCGCCATGCCCGAGGCACTAATGTATAACGGGTGTTCGATATCCTTTACGGCTGGGCCGGGGAGGGCCTCTGGGGCTACCTCGCGGTCGCACTCGGCGCGGCGACCCCCTGGCTCGAGATCATCCTCGTGATTCCGCCGGCCGTCGCGCTGGGCCTCGACCCGCTGGGGGTCGGATCTGCCGCACTCGTGGGCAACTTCCTTCCTGTCGTCGGCATCGTCGTGGGGCATGACGCCTTTCGAAGGCGCTTCCCACGGCGGATGGAGCGTGGGGACAAAATGAGCCGCACAGGCCGCCATGCGCGCGCGCGACGGATCATGGTGCGCTACGGCGTCGCGGGGCTCTCGTTGCTGGGGCCACTCATCACCGGCGTCCACCTCGCTGCGCTGCTCGCACTCGCGAGCGGCGCGTCGAGCCGACGCGTGATCGCCTGGATGGGCGCGAGCCTCACCGTGTGGACCGTCGGTCTCGTCATCGCAAGCGTGCTCGGCGTCGTAGCAGTGACGGGGTAACGGCTATGCCGAAGATCGTCGACCAAGACCACTACAGCCGGGAGATCCTCGAAGGAGCCCTCGTCGCCTTCGGGGAGCACGGCTACAACGGGCTGTCCGTCCGCGAGATCGCGCGCTCCCTCAGCGTGTCCACGGGAACGCTCTACCACTACTTCGATAGCAAGCACGATCTGTTCCTGCATGTCGTGGACTACCAGACCGACCAGCTCGCGGACCGGCTCCGAGCTCACGGCACCGGCGCCACGCCATCGGACCGGCTGCACTCCCTACTCGAGCACGTCCGTGGCAACGAGGCCTGGTACATCCGCTACAACCGGATCTGCCTGGACTACCTGAGGGTCCGCGACGAGCGCGGCACCGTCGTCATGAGCACCACGACCGAGCGGGCCGTCGACGCGTTGGGGGACGCGCTCGGCATCGATCCAGCAGCCGCGCGGTTCGTGCTCGTCTGCATCTTCGGCCTCGTGACCCAACGCGACCTCGATGGCGGAGCTACCTCGTTCGACGAGCAGGCGCGTCTCCTGGGCTCATGGGTCAGGGACGGCTCCCGGCGAATGAGCTCCCGCTAGGCGGTCGTGCGGGCCCGCACCTCCCGGATGACCGTCACGGAGACCTGCCCGGGGACGCTGACCGACCTCTCCACGCACGCGGCGACCTGCCGCGACAGCTGCCGGGCACCCGCGTCGTCCACCTCCTCGGGCGCGACCATGACGCGGATGTCGCGGCCGGCCTGCATCACGTGGACGCTCTGCACACCGGCGAACTCGCCACAGAGCCGCTCTATGTCGCGCAGTCGAGAGCAATGCTGCTCGAGCGCGTCCCGCCGGGCGCCCGGCCGGCTCGCCGATACCGTGTCGGCCGCTTGAACGAGGACCGCCTCCACCGACTCGGCCACCACTTCCCCGTGATGCGCCGCAATCGCGTGGCACACAGCGGGAGGCTCCCCCAGCCGCCGGGCGACTTCCGCGCCCACGGCCGCGTGACTGCCCTTCACCTGGTGCGACAGGGCCTTGCCGACATCGTGAAGCAGCCCGCACCGGCGAGCCAGCTGGGAATCGGCGCCGAGCTCCTCCGCCATGGATCCAGCGAGGAGAGCGGTCTCGATGCTGTGCCGACGCACGTTCTGGCCGTAGGAGCTACGGAACTCGAGTTGGCCGAGCAGACGGACCAGGTCGGGAGCCAGACCGTCGACACCGGCCTCCCTGACGGCCTCCTCCCCCGCCTCGTCGATCGCGGTCTCGACGTCGGCCTTCGCCTCCGCGTGCACCGCCTCGATGCTCGTCGGATGGATTCGGCCGTCATCGAGCAAGGCGATCAGGGTACGTCGGGCGACCTCGCGGCGAACGGGATCGAAGCACGACAGGACGACGGCTCCCGGCGTGTCGTCAACGATCACATCGACGCCGGTGACATGCTCGAATGCGCGAATGTTCCGGCCGTCCTTGCCGATGATCCTGCCCTTGAGCTCGGGGTCGGACAGCGTGACGGTCGACGCCACGATGCTCGCGGTCGTCTCCGCCGCCACACGCTGGACCGCGGTGGCGACGATCTCACGGGAACGGCGCTGCGCCTCCTCGCGCGCGCGTTCCTGGGCATCCCGGATGAGTGTCCGGGCATGGGCCCGCACCTCGGCATCGGCCTGCTCGAGCAGGGCCTGGCGCGCCTCGTCCGCGGTGTAGTCCGCGACCTCCTCGAGGCGCTTGCGCACCACCAGCCGGTCGTCCTCCAGTTCCGCCTGGGCCGCGGCCATGAAGCGCTCACGCTCGAGGAGGTTCGCCTCCCGTAGCTCGAGCGTGCGAGCCTTGGTCTCGATGGTGGACTCCCGGACCGCGAGACGTCCGTCACGGTCCTCGAGCGACCGTCGCCGCTCCTGTGCCTGTGCGTGTTCCTTCGCGACCCGGGCACGGACGAGGAGCACCCACAGGAGGGCCACGACGAGCACCACAGCGGCGACGATGAGCATCCAGACCGCTGTGGCTCCCATGGACCGCTCCTCGACTCGGCACACGCACCGCCCCGTGCCAGCGCTGCTGGGGACAGAGTCGCAACCACCACCACCTCGGTGGGGCTCGCAACGGCATCCACGAGCGCCGTGCACCAGCAAATGCGCTGGTCAGGCCAAGAGTACGCAGACCTCCGCGGCACCGTCAACGGCCGAACCCCTACTGCTGCGGTAGAACTTTGGCGGACGTGGCCGTGGCTCAGTTGTCGGCGGAAGGGCTCGAAGCCCAAGGGGACGGTTCGGACGAACCGGTCTCCATGCTGCCGCCCCGTCCCGCGGCCAGCGACAACGCGATGATGATCGCGAACAGTGCCGCCGACGCCCGATCAGCTTGGGCCAAGATGACGAACCCGGCCGCGAGGAAGAGGTACCCCAGCAGGGAGCGCCACGGCGATCGTCCGACGAACGCGATGAGGGCGAAGACCAGGGCCGGTATCCCGCCGATCAGCCAGGCTTGCATAGTGGTCACGGGTCCGCATCCCCTCTGTCCGCACCCACGGCACCCCGTATCCTAACCCTACGCGATGCACATGCGCGCGGCGCGTCAGTCCCACGCCCGGCTGAGGCCGGTGACATCCATCGCGACCCGCTGCGCGAGGCGCGGACCGTAACCACGGCGCTGGAGGAATCCCACGAGGCGACGCGCGGCCTTCTCCGGATCAAGCGCAGGCGGGAAACGGGCGAACCGCTCCTTCGCGAGGTCGGTGGCCACCGCCTCCTCGTCACGATCCTCGAGCTCGGCCAATGCGGCAGCGGCGACGTGCTCGGGGACCTGGCGGCGGATGAGCTCCTGGCGGAGGCGCGCGAGACCGTAGCCTCGGCCATGACCGCGGTCGTGAACCCACGCACGCGCGAATGCGCTGTCGTCGACCGCTCCGAGCTCGTGCGCACGGCTCAACGCGGCCCGGGAGACCTCATCCCCCAACTCCCGTTCGCGCAGCTTGTCGGCGAGCTCCGCCTCGGTCTGCGGTCGACTCCGTGTGCTGCGCAGGATGAACGCAACTGCCCGCTCGACCTGACGATCGACCGACGGGCCTTCGGCGGCGGTCACTGCGTGGCCGTTCCCCTCAGTTCGTCGACCTCTGCGGGCTCCTCCGAGCCCACCACGTCGGTGGGGACGAGACCCAACTCCTCGGTCACCTTCTTGTAGATCTCCGCGACCATGTCCTTGTGCTCCTTGAGGAACTTGCGCGCGTTCTCCCTCCCCTGGCCGAGCTGCTCGCCGTCGTAGGTGTACCAGGCGCCCGCCTTCTTGATGATGTTCTGCTCGACCCCCACGTCGAGGATGGCGCCTTCCTTGGAGATCCCCTCCCCGAACAGGATGTCGAACTCGGCCTGCTTGAAGGGAGCAGCGACCTTGTTCTTCACCACCTTGGCCCGTATCCGGTTTCCCACGAAGTCGTTGCCGTCCTTGAGCGACTCGATCCGGCGGATGTCGAGGCGCACCGACGAGTAGAACTTGAGCGCCCGCCCCCCGGACGTGGTCTCGGGGCTGCCGAACATCACGCCGACCTTCTCACGGATCTGGTTGATGAAGATCGCGCAGGTGTCGGACTTGTGCAACGTGCCCGCGAGCTTGCGCAACGCTTGGCTCATCAAGCGGGCTTGAAGACCCACGTGGCTATCGCCCATCTCCCCGTCTATCTCCGCCCGCGGGACGAGCGCCGCGACCGAGTCGATCACCACGATGTCGACGGCGCCGGAGCGGATCAGCATGTCGGCGATCTCGAGTGCCTGCTCTCCCGTGTCGGGCTGGCTCACGAGCAGTGCCTCGACATCCACGCCCAGCGCCTGCGCGTAGTTCGGGTCCAGTGCGTGCTCCGCGTCGATGAAGGCGGCGATGCCACCCCCTTGCTGCGCTTCCGCGATGGCGTGCAGCGCCACGGTGGTCTTGCCGCTGCTCTCCGGCCCGAAGACCTCCACCACCCGGCCGCGGGGAAGGCCCCCGATCCCGAGTGCGAGATCCAAGCTCAACGCGCCGGTCGGGATCGAGGCGACCTTGACCTTGCTCTCCTCACCCATGCGCATGATCGCGCCCTTGCCGTACTGCTTCTCGATCTGGCCGATCGCCATGTCGAGGGCCTTGTCACGCTCCATCAGAGTGCTCCTTCGTGGAAAGGGTCGGAGGCCGGCTGGGCCGGCGTGGGCACGCGCCTACCTGGTTCGAGCTCACCGTATCGCGGGACTGCGACAAGCCCCCTGGTAGAGCAGTCTGCCTGTTGACGATGAGATCATAGCGAACGCATGTTCGGCTTCGGCTGAGGCGCGACGAGCAAACTCGGGGCCACCCCTCAGCGACCACGGCCGAGCACCGCCACCTCGTAGGACTCATAGCGAGTACCCCGGCCTGATGGCTTCGACTCCAGCACCTCGAGCTCCTCGACGCTCCACGACGACGTCGGCCCCGTCCAGCCCTGCACGGAGGCCCGCGGGATGCGGGTGCCGCGCGCCGGCACCCGGGCCACCGTCATGTGACCCCGAAACGGTCGCTCCTCGACCTCGACGCCCCGGCCTAGCAGCTCCTCGCGCATCCGGGCCGCCACGTCGGCCAGGTCCTCCGCCTCGATCCCCGCCCACAGGACACGACCCCCGAAGGTGCCCAACGAGCCATCCAGGCGGGCCTCGAACGGGTCCATCTCGGCCGCGACCGCGTGCGTCGCGGCAACAACGGCCCCGGCCGACGTCTCGTTCACCCTCCCGACGAAGCACACGGTGATATGCCAGTCCCTCGGATCGAGCCAACGCAACGAGGGCAGCGCGACCCGCACGTCGGTCAACTGCTCGTCGAGCTCCCCCCGCACCCACGCGGGGACGGAGAC
>SKQL01000123.1 GCA_007119035.1 Nitriliruptorales bacterium
AGCCGCCGGGCGCTGCTCACGTCGAGACGGCCGCCTCCTGGCCTGGGTTGCCGTCACCCGCCACGTGGCCGGTCCCACCGTCCTGCTCCTGCTCCGACCCCGGTGGCACCCGCTCGAAGGAGCGCGCCAGCCCGGTGATGATCCAGCTGGCCAGTCGTCCCACGACTACCACGGCGAGCAACGTCGCAGACGCCCGCCACGCTCCCTCGAGCAACGTGATGGCGCCGACGGCGAGGAGGTAGGCGGTCGGCAACAACGCGAGGAGGCCGAGCGCCCCGCTGAGACGGCGGAGCGGGCCAGGGCTCATCCCTGCCATACGAGGCCATCCTCGGGAGCACTGTGCGTGCCTGCCGCGAAGCTGCGCCCAGCCGTCCGCTCGGCTTCGTCGGCTCTGCGCGCGAGCGCGCGGAGCGTCACCGCGACGTCCACGGGGCCCGCGCGCTGAGATGCGACCCCGGGGCTGTAGCCCAGCACGAGCCCGTCACCGGCTGCGAGGGCGAGCGCGGCGGGAAGGTCCCGCGCGTCGGCCCACGAGACCGCGAGTGGCTCCTCGCTGGCCAGGGGCTCCCAGTCGGCGCCTCCGACCACCAGGTGCAGCCACCGCTCCCCCCGATGAGCGGCGAGCCAGTTCCGGCTCGCACCTCCGATCGCGGCCGCGGCGCACCCTGCCGAGGGGGCAGGACCCGGTGGCGAGACCAAAGGGATGCCCAGCGCCACCGACAGCGGCGCGGCTCCGGGGCCGGCGAGGAACTGCGTGCCCCCGGGCATGGGACGGCAGAGCGTCACCACCGCCGCGGCGGCGGCCTGCACGCAGCCGAGGTCGTCGCGAGCGGCCGTGAGGGCGTCGACCAGCAGCGCGGGCACGCCGAGGTGCTCCAGGTACTCGAGATCCCATGAGCGGCCGACTACGGGGGCCGGGCTCGCACCGGCAGCTGGGGACGGGGTCGTCGGCGGTGCCGGCCTCACGACTCGAGGCCGTTCCGGCAGGGGATCGGGGGCCAACGGCTGGCGTGATGGGATGATCGATCCGTCCTCTCGTGGGCCGGCTTCACCGCCGGCCGGGGGGTCAGGCTGCAGCTGCTTGCGAAGAGCGGTCGCGAATGTGCGCTCCCGCTCGTCGACACTGTCGGTGAGCGTTGACAGCAGCCGCTCCACAGCCGCTCCCCCGCCACCGCCCGCGGCCTCATCCCCGGCGCTGGCCGCTTGCGTTGCCTCTGAGGGCGTGGGTGCTCCCGCGGTCGCATCGCCCCCCGAGACGTGCAACTGGATCAGCTCCCGGGCGAAGAAGCCCGCGATGCCGCCGCGCCGCACCTTCGTCGCGGACAGGATCCCCGCGCCAGCCCCGTACCGGCTGCTGACCTGCTCGAGCGCGCGTTGGGCGGTGGGCGCCTCGACGACCACCACGTCGGCCTCGCCCGCACCGGGGCTGTGCTCAGGCTTCCACATGGGCATCTCCGATCACCCCGATCTGGGTGAGGTCCAGGGAGGAGTGCAGCTCGGGGTAGGCGAGCACCGCGATCTCGACCCCCGCCGCGGACAGGGCCCGGTGCAGGGGCCGGCGCAGCATCTGCCCGCACACGACCGCCACGGGGATCCCCTCCCGGCCGGCGAGCCCGAGCGATTGCTGGGCACCGTCCACGAGGGCGTGCTGCCGCTCGGGGTCCAGCGCGAGGTGCATGCTCCCGTCCACGTCGCGCAACTGCTCGTGCAGCGTCGCCTCCAGCACGGGATCGATGGTGGCCACACCGAGCTTCCGCTCGGGGGCCACCTGCGACACGACGGCGGAGCCGATCGCCACCCGGGCGGCTGCCACGAGCTGCTCGACGGATCGGGTCTCCCTCGCGCGTGTCGAGCATGCCTCGACGATGCGGGCGATGTCACGGATGGCGACCCGTTCCTCGAGGAGCCCGCGCAGCACCTGGTGCAGCTGCGCGTAGCTGAACTGCTCGGTTCCCACCTCTCCGGCGAGCAGCGGCTCCTCCACGCGGAGGCTCTCGACGAGCATCTGCACGTGCTGGCGTGACAGCAGGTCCGCGGCCTGCGCGCGGACGACCTCAGCGAGGTGGGTGACGAGGACAGCGGAGCGGTCGACGACGGTCGCGCCCGTGGCCGCGGCGCTGGCCCGCGCCCCCGTGGGGATCCAGAAGGCCTGGAGGCCGAAGACCGGCTCGACGGTCTCCTCCATCGCTACGCCTCGCAGCTCCGTGCCGTCTCCCGCCGGTAGAGCCAGCGCGCGATCAACCGGCGCGGAGCCACGTGCCACCTCCACACCGTGCAGGCGGATCTGATAGGCCGCCGGCGGCAGTGAGACGTCGTCGCGGGTTCGCACGAACGGCATCACCACCCCGAGCTCCATCGCGATCTGCTGGCGCAGTGCGGAGACGCGCTCGAGCAGATCCCCGCCCCTCTCCGGGTCGATGAGATCGAGGATGTCGTAGGAGAGGTGCAACTCGAGCGGCTCCACGCGCATCTGGCCGATGAGCGCCTCGGGGTCCTCAGGGCTCGCCTTGACGGTGGGGCCACCCGCCGTCGGGGAGTCGGCGCCCTTGTCGCCCTCCCGGGCGGCCGCCGCCATCACCTTCGTGGAGATCAGGTAGAGCCCCGCGGCGAGCGCGAGGAAGGGCAGCTTGGGAAGCCCGGGCAGCATGGCGATCATGGCGACCACGAGCGCGGCGAGGCGCGTGGCCCGGGGATTGCCGAGCAACTGCGTCCCGAGCGTCGGCCCGAGGTCTGACCGGTTGCCCACTCGGGTGACGAGCAACCCCGTCGCGAGCGACATGAGCAGCGCGGGGATCTGGCTGACGAGCCCATCGCCCACGGTGAGCAGCGTGTACGTCGACATGGCCTCGTCAAGGGACATGCCTGCCTGGGCGACGCCGATCGCGAAGCCGCCGATCAGGTTGATGACCACGATGATGATGCCCGCGATCGCATCGCCCTTGACGAACTTCGAGGCCCCGTCCATCGCCCCGTAGAACTCCGACTCCTCGGTGATGCGCTCACGACGGCTGCGGGCCTCCGCCTCGTCGATCGCGCCCGCGGAGAGGTCCGCGTCGATCGCCATCTGCTTGCCGGGCATCGCATCGAGGGTGAAGCGCGCGGCGACCTCCGCGACGCGCCCCGCGCCGTTGGTGATGACGACGAACTGGACCACGATGAGGATGAGGAACACGACCAGGCCGACCACGATCGACCCGCCCACGACGAAGCTGCCGAACGTGTCGATCACCCGACCTGCGTAGCCCTCGAGGAGGATGAGTCGCGTGGACGAGACATTGAGGGCCAGTCGGAGGAGGGTGGTGATGAGCAGCAGGGAGGGGAACACGGACAGGTCGAGCGTGTCCCGTAGCGTCAGGACCGTGAGCACCACGACGACCGCGAGCGTGATGTTCGCGGCGAGCAGCGTGTCGAGCCCGACTGTGGGGATCGGCACGACCATCATGAGCACCGCGGCGATCACGAGGATCGGCACGAGGCCCCTGGCGAGGACGCCGCCCACGGCGTTGCCGGTCGACGGAACCGGCACGCTCATCGGGCACCCACGGGAGCGCCGCTGCGGCCCGCGCGCCGGTACGCGAGCGCGAGCACAACCGCGACGGCCTCGAACAGCGCGGCGGGGACGTAGGCATCGAGCTTGCACTGACGGTACAGGGCTCGTGCCAGCGAGCGGTCCTCCGTCACGGTGACACCGTGACGATGGGCGGTCGAGCGGATCTTGGCGGCGATGTGATCGGTGCCCTTGGCGATCACACGGGGGGCGGGATCGTCAGGCCCGTAGCGCAGAGCCACCGCGAAGTGGGTCGGGTTGGTCACCACGACGTCGGCGGTGGCGACTGCGCCGAGCATGCGGTTACGCGACATCTCCTGCGCGCGGCGCTTTCGTGCCTGACGGACGTGGGGGTCGCCTTCCGCGTCCTTGTGCTCCCGCTTGACCTCGTGGGGAGCCATCTTGAGCTCCTTCGCGTGCCGGTAGCGCTGGTAGGCGAAGTCCGCGGCCGCGATCGCCATGGCGAGTAGTAGGCCACGCAGCAAGAGCGCCCACGCCTGGTCGAGCACCTCCGCCAGGCCGCTGTCGAGGCCACGCCCGCGGCCCATCCGCTCCGCCCACGAGCGCATCGGGCCGAGGATGAGCAGGAACAGCAACCCGAGCTTGACGACCGCGCGCACGAGCTCCCAGCTCGCCTTGGACGGACGCAGCTTCTCCGCGCCGCGCTTGGGGCTGAGCTTCTTCATGGCGGGCTTGGCCGCCTTCCACGACGGCTTGAAGCCCACCTGCCCGAAGCCCGAGACGAGCGCGGCGCCCACGCACAGCGCGGCTACGGGGACGAACAGGCCGAGGGCGATGCGCCCGGTCGACTCCCACAGGCGCGCGACGGGCAGGTACTCACCCGTGGTGGTGGCGATGAGCAGGCGGCTCTCCTCCTGCAGCGTCTCGAAGCCACCTGGCCAGAACACGCGGGCGGCGAACGCCGCGGCCAGCAGGGAACCGGCGACACCGACCTCCTGGCTGCGCGCGACCTGCCCCTCCGCGCGCGCCTTCTTGCGCTTCTGCGGGGTGGCCTTCTCGGTCTTGCCGTCGAACTTGCCCAACGGATCGCCTGACTGGGGGGTTGTGGTCGCCCGGGCTCCCGGGCGAACGTCCGTGCCGATCCGTGGCCCGTGCGTGCGCGACGCCCGTATCCCTGGGCGCCCGCGTCCCGTCGGCGGAATGGGACGCGCCTAAACCCCGCTCATGGATTCGGGTCGCCGACCAACGCCCCCAGAGTGGAGTCGAACACCGACTCGATGGTGTCGAGGGCGCCACCCATCACCTCGGGGAACAGCATGATCGAGGTGGACACCATGGTGAGCGAGATCAACAGCTTCGCGGGCAGGCCGAGCATGAAGATGTTGGTCTGGGGTGAGAAGCGGGAAGCCAGCCCGAGCACGACCTCGGTGAGGAACAGCGCGGCCGCGACGGGGAGGATCAACTCGATGCCCGCGACCATCACGCGCCCGAGGAGCTCGGTCGCCGACTGCGCGAGCGCTCCGGGGTCGGGGGCGAGCCCGCCGTCGACGCCGACGACGGAGAAGCTGAAGCCGAGCCCCCGGATCAGGAGCTCCAAGCCACCGACGACGTAGAACAAGGCCAGCGCCGACATGTTGAACAGTCGGGCGTAGACGCCCGCCCGGTCGCCCATGCCCGGATCGAACAGCACCGCGGCGAACAGGCCCGAGAGGATGTCGAGCACCGCCCCCGCGGTGAAGAAGACCTGGAGGATGATGCTGGTGA
>SKQL01000076.1 GCA_007119035.1 Nitriliruptorales bacterium
CCGCTGGTCGACGAAGACCTCACCGTGGTCTTGGTCGGTGATGAGGACAACGGGGTGGTGCTCAGCGGCGCGGCCGCGATCGGGCTGGCCATCGAGGCCGAACTCGACGTCAGCTGGCTGACCGTCGACCGGTTCGCGCTGGTCGCCGAGGTCGAACAGGCCAGCGACCTCACCCTGGCCGCGCCCGCCGGATGGGACTGGGAAGAGGACTACGAACTCGCGCGGTTGCGCCTGGACCCGATCGTGTTCACCGTCGCGACCGTCCCGGTCACCGTGCGACCCGAGCTCACCCTGCTGCTCACCGCCTCCGGTGACATCGAGGCCACGGTGGAGACCGGTGTCGACAGCCACCTCTCCGCGCGCGCGGGCGTGGAGTACACCGACCACGGCGGATTCGCGCCGCTCAGCGGCCACGACCGCGAGTTCACCTACCGCGACCCCACCCTCGAGGGCAACTCCGAAGCCGAAGCCGGCCTGTCCCCGCGCATCGGCGCGCGCATCTACGAATCCGCCGGCGCGCACATCCAAGCCACCGGCTACGCACGCGGGCACGCACAGTACCCAGCCACACCCGCGTGGGAGCTATTCGCCGGCCTGCGCGGCAACGTCGTGTTCGACCTCGAGTTCCCCGTCCTCGGCGAGATCGGTAGCTACCAACACGACATCTTCGAACGCGAATGGCTCCTCACCCACGCGCCCCTCGATGACGATGACCGACCGGTTGAGCCCTCTGAGATCTACGCGTCGACCCAGGGGATCCCCGGCGACTCCTTCGTGCCCGACACGCCCGCCGAGCTGTACCGCGTCGACCGCGACCCCGACGGTGAGGACGAGCTCGTGGGTCACGTGCGCGATGCGGACGGGACCGCACGCTTCATCAACGACATCGCGCTGACCGCCGATGGCGCGCTGTACGGCACGCACGTCGGACCCGGGACGACGGCCGTCACCGAGCTGCTCGCCATCGATCCCGCCACGGCTGTGAGCACGCCCGTGGGCGCCACGAGCATCCCGGGGAACGTGAACGGCCTCGAGCAGGGTCCGGCCGGGGACCTGCTGGGCGCCACCGAGGAGGGCGAGCTGCTCTCCATCGACCCCGCGACCGGCGCCGCGACGACCATCGGGCCGTTCGGCGGGGGGCTCTCCACGAGCGGCGACATCGAGCTCCTCGACGACACGACCCTCTACCTCGCCGCGCAGGAGGAGGGGGCGCCCAACGACCGGCTCGCGCAGGTGGACCTCGACACCGGCGCGGCGACGCCGATCGGCGAGGACCTCGGCTTCTCCGAGGTGTTCGGGCTGTTCAGCGTTGACGGCGACTTGTACGGCCTCACGTGGGATGCACCCGACTGCACCGCCGGCGCACTCCTCGAGATCGACATGGACGCCGGCGCGGCCTCGTTCGTGCGGTGCCTTGCGTTCTCGGCGAGCGGCGCGACGTCCGGGCCGCCGGAGGGGTGATCGACGTCGGATACGACGGAGGCGCCGGCGAGGACCATGCGGCGGCGGTGTGGGTAGCGACGCCACCGCATGAGAGCACCGAGGGGACCGCCAACGAATAGCTGGCCGCTCCTCTACCGGGAAGCTGCCCCGGCCGGGTGGGCGGACACCTGACGCTGGGCGTGTGAGCCCCGAAGGGAGTCGTTCAACGCTGAGAAGCCCAAGCTGAGCGGGGATCGCTCGAGCGCCTGCCAGCTCGGTCGCTGGCCCTGGCTGGCAGTCGCAAGGTGTCACGGCGGCGGTGTGGTGGCCGCGGTGTGCTCGCCGAGGTGGCGGCCGCGGACTACGTGACCGGTCTGATCGGCTGGCCTGCGGGGCGCGCCGGTGGCGGTTGCGGGTTCTCCATGCTCCTCTCTGGCGGTCCCGTGTCGCGTAGTTGGGTCCGGCTTCGCGCGGCGCGGGTCCGCTGGTCGGGAGCCCGTGCCAGTCTCGCGGTTGCCCCCACGGCGGCAGCCAGGAATCACGCCACCTCGTGCGCCATGACATGACACCAGTGGCACGCGCTGTAGCCGACGGACAGGAAGACTGGCTTGTCCTCCTCGCGTGCCTTCTCGAACGCCTCCTCGCCCCACTCGAGCCAGTCGACGGGGTTGTCCTTGTGCTGGCGCAGGTACGGGCTGGCGGAGTGCTCCAAGCGGTTCATCGGGGGGTCCTCGACAGTCGATGCGACAGGACAGGCCTGCCAGGCTATGTCGCCTGCCCTGTGCGACAAGGCCCATCGCGGTCAGACGACCGAGAAGGCGCCGCCCGATCGGCGGCGCCTTCTGTCAGAGCGGTCCCGGGGGCGGGTGCTAGAAGCTCGCCCGCGGCACGCCCATGCCCGGATCGATCTGGTGGGGACCGTCGCTCGACGGACGGACGTCGAAGTCGAAGATCGCGGTCGGGAGGTACACCGTCGAGCACGAGTTGGGGATGTCCACGACTCCCGACAGGCGCCCTTCGATCGGGGCCGCGCCGAGGATCATGTAGGCCTGCTCGGGGCTGTAGCCGAACTTGGTGAGGTAGTCGATGGCGTGCAGGCACGCACGCTGATACGAGAGGTGCGAGTCGAGGTAGTGCTGCTTGTCGTCAAGGGTCACGGAGGTGCCCGAGAAGGCGAGCCACTCGCTGTACTGCGGGTCCACGTTGCCCGGCATGAACATCGCGTTCTCCGACATCCCGTAGGTGTCCATCCCGCCCTTGATCACGTCGACGTGGAGGTCGAGGTACCCCCCCATCTCGATCGCCCCGCAGAACGTGATCTCCCCGTCGCCCTGGGAGAAGTGGAGGTCTCCCATCGACAGGTTCGCCCCGGGGACGAAGACGGGGTAGAAGATCCGCGAGCCCTTGGTGAGGTTCTTGATGTCCTGGTTGCCCCCGTTCTCCCGCGGCGGGGCGGTCCGGGCCCCCTCCGCGGCCACTCGGTCGTAGTCTCTCCCCGACAGGCTGGCGAGGATCGCGTCGTTGGGCTCGGGCGGCAACGCCAGCGGTGGGACACGGTTCGGGTCGGTCGCGATCAGGTCGCCCTCGCGCTTGTGCCACCGCCCCAGCAGCTCCGCCGACGGCGCGGTGCCTATGAGGCCGGGGTGCACGATGCCGGTGAAGGACACGTGCGGGACGTGCCGTGAGGTGGCGGTCTGGCCGGCGAAGTCCCAGATCACCTTGTATGCGTCGGGGAACTGGTCGGTCAGGAACCCTCCGCCGTTCTGCTTGGCGAAGATGCCTGTGTAGCCCCAGCCTTGTCCGGCCAGCGGGCCCGTCTCCTGAGGGATCGGCCCGAGGTCGAGGATGTCGACGATCAGGAGGTCGCCGGGCTCCACACCCTCCACCGAGATGGGGCCACTCAGCACGTGGACCGTCGACAGCGGCGCGTCGCGCACGTCCTCCGCGGAGTCGTCGTTGTGGATCGCGCCGTCGAACCACTCACGGCAGTCCACGCGGAACGTGTCGCCCGGCCTTACGTGGACCTGGGCGGGGATGTCAGGATGCCAGCGGTTGTGGCCGACGATCTGCTGCTCTGTGAAGCTCTTCGAGGAGTCCAGGGGGAATACGACTTCGGGCATCTGCTGCTCCTTCGTGTCGGTCGATGGTTCAGGAGTCCGTCGGGATGTCGCCTGCGGCCACCGTCGGTGGTGGTGAGGCAGCGGGCCCGAAGCGGGGGTAGAAGAGCCCGAATGCGAGCACGGCGAAGATGGCCAGGGCCACCGCGAACAGCGTCTCGTTGCCGCCCCAGCGGCCAGCCATGAGCAAGAAGGCGGGGATGGCGCCCGTGACGATGCCCTGTGTGAGGCACACCGCACCGGTGTAGCGGGTCAGGGAATCCCGCTTGAGCCCGAGCACCAGGAAGAACAGGCTCCAGAGGAACGCCCAGTACAGCCAGATGACGCCGAACGCGGGATCCTCGAAGCGCACGAAGTTGACCGCGGAGTACATGACCGCGCAAGCGGCCACGAACAGGGAGAAGTAGCCGAGGCCGGTCCCGTCGAGGTCACCCAGCAGATTGAATGCCACGTAGAGGTATGTGAACCCGAACAGGTAGAGACCTGAGGCGGCGAGGATCGTGTCGGGGTCCCCGCCCGACGTGAAGATGAGGTACGTCGGGGTCAGCACCTGCAGCGAGCCGACGAAGATGTTCAGCGGGGCCGCCGACTTGTTCTCGACCAATCCCAGCAGCATCGCGCCATTCAGGAAGAGCACCGCCCCGACGTACAGGAGTCCGACACTGTCCATGGGTTCCCCTCTCGAGTTCGCTCTACGGTCGAGTGCCTCCGCTGGCGGCCCTCACGGTCGTGGGAGCCTCTTGAGGGCGGGGTTGGGAGGAGCTGTCCGGGTCGGCCGCGACGCCCCTGCGGGGGGCAGCTGGGTCACGACCTCCGGCTGGTCCCGCGACTTGTCCGCCCGGTCCATCGCGTCAACGATCCTGCGGTCGGCGAGCCCGAGCATCGGTGCGGTGAACACCCGCCCGCTATCGCCCCCGCAGACGGGGCATGGGGTGTGCTGGCCCGCCTGGCCCATCGGGGCCTCGACGTCGAAGACGCCGTCCTCCCCGCACCGGAACACGTAAGTTGCGATGATGCGTCGACCCCCCCGAGTCTCGGTCCGCAACGCGCTGGTCGCCTGACGATGAGCATGTTGCCGCCCACCCGTGTTGTCAAGGAAAAAGCACGAGCGAGAGGGGATTCGAACTCGCGTTCGATTATGGTGGGGGAATGCGATCCCTAGCGGACCTCCAGCGCCCCGAGCGCGCCTCCTCCGTTGACGGCGCGCTGCCGCTGTCGATCCACAGGCGGCGCACCTTCGACACGCCGGAGTTCGCCGGCATGGAGTTCCTCGAGGTGGAGGCGGGCACCGCACTCAATCGCGTGAAGGGCATGCCGTTCAAGTGGAGCCTCAACCCCTATCGCGGCTGCTCCCACGCGTGCTCGTACTGCTTCGCCCGCCCCACGCACGCCTACCTCAACCTCTCCCCCCTCGAGGACTTCGAGCGGACCGTGGTCGTCAAGACCAACCTCGTCGAGGTGCTGCGACGGGAGCTCGCCAAGCCCACCTGGCGGGGTGAGCACGTCGCCATGGGGACCAACACCGACAACTACCAACGATGCGAGGGCCGGTACCGCCTGATGCCGGGCGTCATCGATGCGCTCAGCGAGTCCTACACGCCCTTCTCCGTGCTGACCAAGGGCACGTTGATCCTGCGCGACCTCGACCGTTTGTCGAACGCAGCCGAGCGGGTGCCCGTGGGCGCCGCGTTCACGATCGGCATGCTCGACCAGTCGTTGTGGCGGGAGTCGGAGCCCGGCACCCCCTCGCCTCAGGCCCGCCTCGACGCGGTCAGGCAGCTGAACGAGGCCGGGATCCCCACCGGGGTGATGCTCGCGCCCGTCATGCCCGGGCTCAACGACGGACGGGAGCAACTCGAGCGGCTCGTGGACGCGGCCGTCGAGGCGGGAGCGGTGGAGGTCAACCCGATCGTGCTGCACCTGCGGCCCGGTGTGCGGGAGGTCTTCTGGCCGTGGCTCACCGCCAACCATCCCGAGCTCGAGGAGCGCTACGAGCGCCTCTACCGGCGAAGCGAGGCGGTCAAGGGGTACCGGGACGAGGTGCACGAGATCGTCGCATCCGCGCGCAGGGCCGCATGGAGGCGTCACGGCCGTCCCTCGGGCGAGGCTCGCTGGCGGAGGTCCGGGACCACGTCAGGCGGGGGGCAGGACGACACCCGCGGCGAGCAGCTGCGCCTCCTCGACCCTTGAGCGGCCTACACTCGTGGGCCGGCGCCCACGCGAGGGGAGGTTGCCGGTGGGACGTGAGATCGACGCCACGGCGTTCACCCTGGAGGACCGGACCCGGTACCGCGAGAAGCTGAAGGCGGACCTCGAGGCGCTGCGCCGGATCCTTCCCGAGGCCTCGCATTCGACCGACCCGTTGATCGGCCTCGAGCTAGAGCTCTACCTGACCGACCACGACGCCGCGCCCGCGCCGATCAACGATCGACTCCTCGACAGTCTGCCGTCCGGCCTCTTCCAAGCCGAGTTGGCCACCTACAACGGCGAGGTCGATCTCGCCCCCCGGCCCTTCTCCCGAGCGGTGCTCGGCGAGCTCGCGGAGGAGCTGCGAGAGGCGCTCGCGCGCGTGGACGCCGAAGCCGCGACCCTGGACGCGCAGCTCCTGCTCATCGGGATCCTCCCGACGTTGACCGAGCAGCACGTAACCGAGGACAAGCTCTCCTCCAACCCCCGGTACCGGGCCCTCAACGACGCGATCGTGGGCGCCCGCGGCGAGGCGATACAGATCCACATCGAGGGTGAGGAGACGCTGCGGACCGCTTCGACCGCCATACTGTTCGAGGCCGCCTGCACGTCGCTTCAACTCCACCTCCAGATCGACCCGTCTGATTTCGCCCGGTACTGGAACGCGGCGCAGGCGCTGCTGGGGCCCCTGTTGGCGGTCGCCGCCAACTCTCCCTTCTTCCTGGGCAGGGCGCTGCATCACGAGACCCGGATCGCGTTGTTCACCCAGGCCATCGACACGCGCAGCGAGGAGCTGCAGGCTCAGGGGGTGAGGCCGAGGGTGTGGTTCGGTGAGCGGTGGCTCGCGAAGGGCGCCCTCGAGCTGTTCGAGGAGAACGTCCGCTACTTCCCCGCGCTGTTGCCGATCGTCGATGAGGAGGACCCGTTCGCGGTCCTCGCCGCGGGCGGCACGCCGCGCCTGTCGGAGCTCGCCTTGCACAATGGGACCGTGTACCGCTGGAACCGGCCCGTCTACGACGTCGGGGACGGCCGCCCGTCCCTGCGCATCGAGAACCGCGTTCTGCCCGCAGGTCCCACCGTCGTCGACGTGATCGCGAACGCCGCGTTGTTCTACGGCCTCGTGCGCGCACTGGCGGACGGGGACCCTCCGATCTGGCAGAGGATGAGCTTCGACGTGGCACGTGAGAACTTCACGGAAGTCGCTCGCCACGGCCTCGACGCGCGGCTGTACTGGCCCGGCATCGGCGCGGAGGTCCCCGCGGGCGAGCTGCTCGTCCGAACGCTCCTGCCGCTCGCGAGTGCGGGCCTGCGTGCGTGGGGACTCGACGACCGCGAGGTCGATTACCACCTCGGGATCATCGAGCACCGCGCTCTCACCGGGCAGAACGGCGCCGTGTGGCAACGCGAGACCCACAGGGCCCTGCGCCGGCAAGGCCTCGGGCCGGACGAGGCCGCGACCGAGCTCGTGCGGCGCTACCGGAAGCAGGCGGCCACCGGCGAGCCCGTGCACACGTGGCCCAGGTGACCGCGATGTCCCTTCTCCGCCTCGACGGCCACGAGGAGCTCGCACCGTTCCTCGACGCCTCCGACGAGGAAGCCCTCCGCCGACTCGGCCGGACGACGCTGATCCGGATCCCTGGGACGGGAGCGGAGGGGAGGGCGCGTCTCGTGTCCTGCCTCCTGCACGGCAACGAGGACTCGGGGCTCCGCGCGGTGCTCGAGCTCCTGCGCTCGGGGGTGCGCCTCGAGTTCGACCTCTGGGTGCTGATCGGAAACGTCGAGGCCGCCACCGTCGACGGCTTGTTCGGCCATCGGTATCTCGACGGGCAGGAGGACTTCAACCGGGTGTGGGGCAGCACGGATGTGGTCACGCCCCAACGCGAGAGCGCAGGCGCCATCCTCGGGATCCTGCGCGCCGTGCCCCTCGAAGCGGCACTCGACCTGCACAACACGACGGGCGAGAGCCCTCCCCACGCGATCGTCCCGGTGGGCTGGCGCGAGGCGGAGGCACTGGCCGCGACCTGCTGCGAGCTCGTCCTGCGCTGGAGCCTCGACGCGGGCACGTTGATGGAGGCACTGTCCCCGCGCTGCCCCTCCGTCGCGGTGGAGTGCGGTATCGCGGGAGTCTCCTCCGGCCGGGAGTTCGCTGCGGGCGTGTTGCGTCGCTTCCTCGACGCGCAGCTCACCGATCCGCGCAGGCCCGAGCGCCTCTACGAGACCGCTGAGCGTGTCGAGGTGCTCGACGGCATCCGGTTCGCGTTCCGGGAGGAGCTCGACGCGGAGCTCGACCTCGCCCTGCGGCCCGACCTCGACGCGCACAACTTCGGGCTCCTACCGGCGGGAACCCGGATGGGCCGCGTCAGGGGCACCCGCATGCCGCTGCGGGCGGTCGACATGGCGGGAGCGGACGTCACCGACGGCTTGTTCAACATCGACGGGGACGGCGATCTGCTGCTGATCAGGGACGTGACGCCGGTGATGATCACACGCGCGGTCACCCAGACCCAGCGCGACTGCTACTTCTACGCTGCGGTTCGGATATAGGCGGGTGAGCGGCCGTCCCGGCTCCGGTCAGAGGCCCGCGAACAGCGAATCCTCGGGTGTGGTGGTCGGCACCCGGCTGTCCGCGAGCTCGAAGTCCTCGTAGGGCCAAACGTCACGCACGACCGCATCGGGAACCTTGAACCAGTTGCCCGTGGGGTCGATCTGGGTCTCGTGAGCCAGCAGCGCGCGCTTGCGCTGGTCGAGGTAGTCGCTGATCTCGACGTGGGTGGTGGAGGGATCTTCCTCGTCGGGATCCATCCGCTCGAGCCACCCCGCGAAGGGCGACTCGATGTCGAGGTCGAGGCAGGCGCGGTGCAGCGCCTCCACCTTGCGCCGGTAGAACACGCCGACGTAGTAGAGCTTGGCGACCTCCCAGGGCGGCCCCGCATCCGGGTAGCGAGACGGGTCGCGGGCGGCCTCGTACGCGGCGACGCTCACCTCGTGGCACCTGATGTGGTCGGGGTGGGGATACCCACCGCCCTCGGGATAGGTGACGAGCACGTCCGGGTGCTCCGAGCGGATCGTCTGCACGAGTCGCTCGACCGCGCCATCGAGGTCGGTGTTGTAGAAGGAGTCGTCGGCGAGCAGGGAGCCGTCACCCTCAAAGCCCTCCACGTACCCCGAGTCGGGGTAGTCGAAGGGGAAGTGGTCGGTGACGCCCAGGATCTCCAGCGCGTGGCGGAGCTCCTCGGCGCGGATCTCGGGCATGCGCTCGAGCACCCCCGGACGGTCCATGGCGGGGTTGAGGATGTCGCCTTCCATCCCGTCGGTCAGCGTGACGACGCTGACGCGGTGGCCCTCCTTCGCGTACCGGGCCATGGTCGCCGAGCCCTTCGAGGACTCGTCGTCGGGGTGGGCGTGGACGAACATGGCGTGGAAGCGGCGCATGCGCACGAGCCTACAGCGTTCTACTCCCAATGCGCCTGCCAACGGGCGCTCATCCACTGCGCATCCTCGTCGCCGGCGAGCGCGTCGAGGCGGTCCCTCAGCCGGCGCGCGACCACCTCCACCGCAGGGGCGGGCCCTTTGAGGCGCAGCACGCACTCGTGGCCGGGGTAGGACCCGATCTGGACGCCGGGGTGCTCGGCGACGAGCTCCTCGAGCAGCGGTGTGAGCGCCGACTCGGGGTACGGGTGGCGCAACTCGACGACGGGATCGGGGCGGGTCAGCCCCGCGACGAGCCCTTCGACCCCCTGCTCGGTGATCCGTCGGAGCTCGCTCGGGACCCCCGGCAGGATCACGAGCGTCGCGCCCCCGTGGAGCACGCCGCCGGAGAGGTCCAGGGCCACGCCGGGCGTGAAGCCGGTGACGCCCTCGAGCAGGTAGGCCCCGTGGGGGACGAGGGCCATCTTGCGCATCGCGCGCTGCTGGCCGGCGGGGATGGCGACCCCCTCCTCCAGAGCCTGTGCAGCCCACGCGGAGATGCGCTCGTCGAGCACCGGATGCGCCTCGAGCCTGACTCCGAGGTGCGCGGCGACGGCCTTCATGGTGAGGTCGTCGGGTGTGGAGCCGATCCCGCCCGAGGTGAGCAGTAGCCGGTTGGCGCTGCGTCCCAGCTCGCCCGTGAGCGCCTCGCCGATCGCTGCCTCCTCGTCGGGGACGGTGACGACCCGATCGAGGGTGACCCCGCGCGCGGACAGCCACCCCGCGAGCCAACCGCTGTTCGTGTCGCGGGTGTGCCCGTCGAGGATCTCGTCGCCGATCACGATGATGGACGCGCGCACTGTCATGTGCTGCAGGATACGGAGGCGGCCTTAGGATGCGCATCACGTTCCTTGCGGCGATCCTGGATCTCTCATGTACACGAGCCCCGACGACGCGCGGTCAGACCTCATGCTGGCCGGCGCGGTGTTCATCTTCGGCCCCATCGTGGTCGGCCTGCTGCTCGCCACCGTCCCGCTGGGCCGCATCCCACTCATGGGCAGCGCGCTCTCCCTGGCGGTCCCCGCGGTGCTGACCATCCTCGTGCCGTTCCTGCTCGTCCGGTACCGCCGGGAGTCGTGGGCCGACTACGGCTTCGGGGCCGAGGTGGGCCAAGGGGCGGGCACCGGCATCGTCATCGCGCTGCCGCTCGTCGTCGCGGGGCTTGCCGTCGCGTTGCTGTCGGGGCAGCCAGCCGCCGCGGCCCTGCCGGCGCTCGCGATCGGGCCGGCATGGGCACTGCAGATGGGCGTGCGGCTCATCACGTGGGTGGGCCTCGCGGTGCTCGCGGTCTTCGTCACCGTGAAGGCCCGCGACGCGTTCCGGGCCGACTACCGCACCATCCCCGAGGCGATGGTCGAGATCGGCCGCATCGTCGCCCTTGTCGCGGCGGGTGCGAGCCTCCTCCGCCTCGTCACCACCCAGTCGATCGGCTCGTTGATCCTGCCCCTCGGCGTGGCGGGGATGGGCGTGCTCGTCTACCGCGGTGTGAAGGGACCCACGTCCGTCAGCCGTGCGGCCCTCCTCACGCCCACCGTGCTGCTCGCGATCGGCTCGCTCTTCATCTCCTTCTCCGCGGCCCGGTTGGTCGAGGGAATCTGGACGGGGGCACTGGTCGCAGCGGTGGGCCTCATCATGGGGGTGTTGCGCGAGCATCGCGGATCCGCGTGGGTGGTCATCACCCTGGCTGTGGCGATCGCGTTGTTCACGCCGCTGCCGGTGCCGCTGCGTCTGGGCTGAGCGCCATACCCGGTCGCGGGAGCGCCCCGAACGGCCCTACCCTGGCCCGGTAGGCTCCCTCTACCGGCCGGACCAAGGACAATACGTGGCGGAGTACCAGTTCGTGATGAAGGGCCTCACCAAGGTGGTGCCCCCCAACAAGGAGATCCTCTCCGACATCTGGCTCTCGTTCTTCCCCGGCGCCAAGATCGGCGTGATCGGGCCGAACGGTGCGGGCAAGTCCACGCTGATGCGCATCATGGCCGGCGTCGACACGGAGTTCGAGGGGGAGGCGTGGCCGGGCCAGGGCGTGTCGGTCGGGTACCTGTCCCAGGAGCCCGACCTCGACGCGGACAAGGATGTGCGCGGCAACGTCATGGAGGGCGTGCGCAGGTCCGCCGAGTTGCTCGAGCGTTTCAACGAGCTGTCGCAGAAGATGGCCGAGCCTCTCGGCGACGACGAGATGGCCAAGGTGTACGAGGAGTTCGCGGAGGTCCAGGACGCGATCGAGGCGGCGGGCGCATGGGACCTCGACCGTACCCTCGAGATCGCGATGGACGCGCTGCGGGTGCCGTCGGGCGAGGCGGACGTCACCACCTTGTCGGGTGGTGAGCGCCGCCGTGTCGCGCTGTGCCGGCTGCTGCTGTCCCGACCGGACCTCCTGCTGCTCGACGAGCCGACCAACCACCTCGACGCGGAGAGCGTCGCGTGGCTCGAGCGTCACCTCGAGGAGTACCCCGGCACCGTGGTGGCCATCACCCATGACCGCTACTTCCTCGACAACGTGGCGGGCTGGATCCTCGAGCTCGACCGCGGCAAGGGATTTCCGTTCGAAGGCAACTACTCCGCCTGGCTCGAGAACAAGCAGGAGCGGCTGCGCCAGGAGAAGAAGACCGAGTCGTCGCGCCAGCGGACCCTTGCCGCGGAGCTCGAATGGGTGCGGGCCTCACCCAAGGCGCGCCAGGCCAAGTCCAAGGCCCGGATCCAGGCGTACGAGGCGCTGCTCTCCCAGCGTCCGGAGGAGCGGCAGGGGAGCGCGGAGGTGGTCATCCCCGAGAGTCAGCGACTCGGCGACGTCGTGGTCGAGGCCGACGGCGTGCGCAAGGGCTACGGCGATCACCTGCTCGTCGAGGACCTCACGTTCAGTCTGCCGCCCGGCGGCATCGTCGGGGTGGTCGGGCCCAACGGCGCGGGCAAGACCACGTTGTTCCGCATGATCGTCGGGGAGGAGGAGCCCGACGACGGCGAGCTTCGGGTAGGTGAGACCGTCGACCTGATGTACGTGGACCAGTCCCGCGAGGACCTCGACGGCGCGAAGACGGTGTTCGAGGAGATCACCGGCGGCCGTGACGTGCTCGACGTGGGCGGCCGCGAGATCGCCAGCCGCAGCTACGTCGCCCAGTTCAACTTCAAGGGTCCCGACCAGCAGAAGAAGGTGGAGAACTGCTCGGGTGGGGAGCGCAACCGCATCCACCTCGCGAAGCTCCTCCAGCGGGGCGGCAACCTGCTGCTGCTCGACGAGCCCACCAACGACCTCGACGTCGACACGTTGCGCGAGCTCGAGGAGGCGCTGCTCGCCTTCGCGGGGTGCGCGGTGATCATCAGCCACGACCGCTGGTTCCTCGACCGCATCGCGACGCACATCCTCAGCTTCGAGGGCGACAGCCAGGTCCGGTGGATGCAGGGCTCCTACTCCGACTACGAGGAGGATCGCCGCCAGCGCCTGGGCGCGGACGCCGACCAGCCTCAGCGCATCAAGTACAAGCCCCTTATGCGCCGGTAGCGCTCGCGCGAACGAGTCCGTTAAAAGGAAGAGGCCCCCGTGGTCGGGCGGGGGCCTCGCGCGCTACGTCGGTGGCTTGCGGGCGGGTCCACCTGGCGCGCTCCTTGTGAGAGGAATGATGCCCACGTCGGGCCGGGCCCATACATACGGATCGAGAAAAGTTCGCTGACTCAGCGCCCGAGGGGGAACCCGAGCACGGCTGCGGAGCTCCGCAGCGTCTCGCCCGCGCCCCGCTGCGCCATCTGGTCGAGCACGCGCAGGGCCGTAGGCGTGTCGAGGTCGTCGGCCATCGCGTGGTCGAACGCGTCGGCGAGCTCCTCGTCGACGCCGTCGCCCCCCGCAGCCTCCGTCCATCGCTTGTACGCGGCCGCGGAGTCGTCGAGGTCCGACGCGTCGAAGGACCAGTCGCCACGGTAGTGGTGGGTGAGCAGGTAGCGCCTGGTCGCCATCGGCTCGTAGCGCTCCACGAGATCGGAGACGAAGATCAGGTTGCCAACCGATTTCGCCATCTTCTCGCCATCGAGCCCGACCATGCCGGTGTGGAGCCAGAAGCGCGCGAACGGCCCCTGGCCGGTCAGATGCTCCGCTTGCAGTGTCTCCGCCTCGTGGTGGGGGTAGACGAGGTCGTGGCCCCCACCGTGGATGTCCACCACGGGGCCGAGTTCCTCCGCGGCCATGGCCGAGCACTCGATGTGCCAGCCCGGGCGACCGGGGTGGTCGGGCGCGAACGGCGTCGCCCACCCGGGCTCGTCGGGTGCGCTCGGCTGCCAGAGGAGGAAGTCGAGGGCGTCGCGCTTGCCCGGCGCGTCGGGGTCGCCGCCCTTCTCCGCGAACTGGGCGAGCATCTCGTCGCGCCCGAGTCGCGACAATGCTCCGAAATCCGTTCCCGCCGCGCGGGTGTCGAAGTACACGCGGCCGTCGGGGAGCGCGTACGCCGAGCCCCGCCTGAGCAGCCCGTCGACCGCGTGGATGATGGCGGGCACCGCGTCGGTGGCCCAGGGCACCGCGTCGGGCTCACGGAGGCCCAGTGCGCGCAGGTCGGCGTCGAGGCGCGCGACCTCGCGCTCGGCGAGCGTGGCCACGGACGATCCGACCTCCCGTGCCTTGCGCAGGATGTCGTCGTCGACGTCGGTGACGTTGCGTGCGTAGGTGACGGTGTGGCCGCGGTGCTCGAGGTAGCGGATGAGCGCGTCGAAGGCCGTGTAGGTGAAGGCGTGACCGAGGTGGGTAGCGTCATACGGTGTGATGCCACAGACGTACACCCGCACGGTGAGGGGCGCCACGAACTGGTGGTAGTCGTTTCTCCGCGTGTCGAAGAGCCTCATGTCACCAAGCCTTGCCACCGATCGCACGTAGACGAGCACACATCACTGCCCAACAGCCGGAGCAGCGTCGACATTCCCGCGGGCGCCTCACCAGCGCAGCCGTTGTTGCGCGAGGCTCGTCACCGGGGCCCACGTGTGCCGGTGCAGCGGGCAGGGCCCACGCTCGGCGAGGGCGTCGCGGTGCACGGGCGCCCGGTAGCCCTTGTTGGACGAGAACCGGTAATGCGGGAAGCGGGGGCACGCGGCGGTCATCAGCGAATCCCGGGCGACCTTGGCCACGATCGACGCGGCCGCGATCGATGCGCATAGCGCGTCTCCGTAGACCACGCGCTCGTTGACCGTGCCGTAGCCGGCGAGGAAGTCCCAGTTCCCGTCCAACAGGCAGACCTCCGGTTGGGCGGGCAGCGCCGAGACCGCCCGACGTGCAGCCATTCGCATCGCCTCGCTCATCCCGAGACGGTCGATCTCGTGGTTGGTTGCGTGGCCGATGCCGATTCCCTCCGCGAAGCCGCGCAGCCTCCCCGCCAGGCGGGCGCGCTCTGAGGGCTCGAGGAGCTTCGAGTCACGCAGCTTGTACATCCGCCGGTCGCTGGGCAGCACCACCGCGGCGAACGTGACCGGCCCGGCCCACGCGCCCCGGCCGACCTCGTCGATGCCCGCGACCCGGGCCCCCTCCGACCACCAGGCGTGCTCACGGGTCAGCCCGGGAGGGCGACTGGGGTGGGCGGGACGGGAGACGGTGCGCATCAGGGAGGCACGGTAGCGCAACCGCGTGCGTCAGAGGTACAGCCCCGTCGAGCCCGCGGTCCGCTCCCCGGAGGCGATCGCATGGACCTCCCGCTCGCGGACGATGAGGAAGACGTCCCCGCGCACGTCCACCTCGATGGCCGCATCGGGCAGGAACAGCACCTTGTCCCCCGGCTCTATCGTCCGCACCAGCGGCCCGACCTCGGTCACCTCCCCCCACAGCCCGCGCCGATCCGCGGTCTTCGCGGTGGCGGGTATGACGATTCCGCCCTTGGAGCGGCGATCGGAGTCGTCGGGCGGTGTGCAGAGGATGCGGTCGCCCGTCACCCGCACCGCCCGCTTCTGGTCGTCCTCGTTGTTCTCGTCGGAGCTCATGCCCAGAGGGTAGCGGCCTACGGCTCCACGTCGGGTGCCTCGACGAGCTCGATCTCCGCCTGCTCCGTCTCGCCGTCACGGACGTAGTCGATCTCGATGACCGTCCCGGGCTCGAGCAGCCGGATGCGGGCGGCGAGTGCGGTGAAGGAGTCGATGGGCCTGCCGTCGATGGCGACGATCACGTCACCTTCCTCGATCCCCGCGTCCTCCGCGGGGGTGCCGTCGACGATCTCGGTGACCTGCGCTCCCTGCGCGACGCCGATGTCGAACATCTCCGCGTCCTGCGGGTCGAGGTCGTGGCCGCCGATCCCCAGGAAGGCGGGCCCGATCTCGCCGTCGGTCAGCAGCCGGTCGGCGACCTCGACGGCGTTCTCCGACGGGATGGCGAACCCGATCCCCGCGTTGGCGCGAATCTCGGAGAAGATCGCGGTGTTGATGCCGATGACCTCGCCCGCGGCGTTGACGAGCGGCCCCCCGGAATTTCCCGGATTGATCGCGGCGTCGGTCTGGATCAGGTCGCCGAGGGGCTGCTGGCCGGCGACGATGCTGCGGTTGACCGCGCTCACGACGCCTTGGGTGACGGTGGCGTCGAAGCCGAACGGCGAGCCGATGGCGACCGCGAGGCTGCCGACGGTGGGCACCTCCGTGGCGAAGGTCGCGGTCGGCAAGCCCTCTGCCTCGACCGACAGCACCGCGATGTCGGCGAAGTCGGCGCCGCCGACCACCTCCGCGGGCAGGCGCTGGCCGTCGGCGAGGACGACGCGGATGTCCTCGGCCTGCTCGACGACGTGGTTGTTGGTGATGAGATAGCCGTCCTCGCGGTACACGACCGCGGAGCCCGCCCCTCCCGGCACGTCGACACGGGCCACCGACGGCAGCACCGCCTCGGTGATCGCCTCGACGGGCGAGTCGAGGTCGAGGTCCTCGAGCGCTGCGGGGTCGACGCTCGTCTCGGGGGCCACGGGAGTCGGCTCGGGCGCGGCGTCCGGGCCGTCCTGCACCATGCGCACCGCGGGGACGACGATCACCGTCGCGATCATGGCCGCAACGATGCCGGAGACGAGGGCGGCGACGCTGACGAGACGGCCCATCGACGGTGCGCTCGTGGGCGGCGGCGCCTGCCCGCTCGACGCGGTCGAGGGCTCGGTGACCGACGGCTCGGGCGTGGAGGGATCCCCGACGCCGCCGAGCCGTTGGTCGTTGCCGTCGTCGGTCATCGATGCTCCTCGCGGGTGGCGTGTGAAGAGGCTGCCCTACCGTGCCCATGGTAGGTCTGCGGACCCGTCCCGGTGGCCCGTTAGCCGAGGTCCCCCTCTGTCCCTACACTCCTGCGGCATGACAGCGCAGGCGGGGCGGCGGGGGGCGGGCGGATGGCTTCTCGGCGTCTTCCTCATGGCGGTGTTGGTGGCGTGTCAACCCGTCGAGGACGTGGAGCCCTCCCCTGAGGGGCAGGCCGTGGAGGCCGAGGATGCCGAGAGCGGGCCGTTGGACATCGGTGCTGTCGAGGAGTCCCTCGACGACACGGCCACGGAGTGGGACAGCGACGCCACCCTGGTGGAGATGGCCGTCCGGCCAGGGCCGGACCGGCACTGGACCGAGCTGCGCAGCACCCACCTCGCGCCCGACGCCGACCGCATGCTCATCCTGCGCCACGACGGCACTGCGCTCAGCGAGGAGGAGGCCACGCTCGACACCCTCGGGTTCCATGTGCTCGACGACGCGGCGCTCGCGGTCGTGCCCGCACTCCCGGACGACGTCGTCGATCCGGCGTCGGCGGCGACCGCGGCTGCGGAGGCGCCGGACGGCTGCGGCATGGCGGATGAGCCGCACGAGATCCTCTACACGACCGGGGCCCCGGGCGCGTGGGACGGAAGCGGCTGGGCGCAGGAGCCGCGATGGACGGTGACGGTGCTCGGCGAGGGGGGCGGCGTGCTGCTCGACATCGACGGCGCGCTGCGGTCGGAGCCCTGCATCGATCTGCCGTGACGCACACCGCCCCCGACGGGGCCCGTCC
>SKQL01000053.1 GCA_007119035.1 Nitriliruptorales bacterium
AGTACGAGAGGACCGGGGTGGACGTACCTCTGGTGTGCCGGTTGTCCTGCCAAGGGCATGGCCGGTTTGCTACGTACGGAAGTGATAAGCGCTGAAGGCATCTAAGCGCGAAGCACGCTTCTAGATGAGGTTTCCCATCCGTAAGGAGTAAGGCCCCCCGCCAGACCACGGGGTTGATAGGCCGGAGGTGTAAGCCCAGCAATGGGTTCAGCTGACCGGTACTAATAGGCCGAGGACTTGCCTTGATGCTCGCGCTCGCTATAAAGTTCCGACCTAGACCAACCGGAACCAAAATTGCATAATGTTCCGCGGTCATAGCAGAGGGGGTACACCCGGACCCATTCCGAACCCGGAAGTTAAGCCCTCTAGCGCCGATGGTACTGCACGGGCAACTGTGTGGGAGAGTAGGACGCCGCGGACCTTCTTCTTGACAAGAGAGCCGCCCCACCCGGGGCGGCTCTCTTTCAGTTAATCTCTGATCTCACATGGAAAGGCTAAGACGATGAGCAGCGAAGGCCGCCGACAACACCCGTCCGGGCGAGGGCCGCGCTCGGGTGACGGGAGTCGTGGACGCCCGGGTGAACGCGGAGGAGCGGTGCATCGCGGAGGGCGTGGGGCCGGTCAGCGGGGGGGACCTGCGAAGCCACCACCTGGACCTCGTCCCCAACGCACGGGCGCCCGCCCGCCCAAGCCCCAGCTCCCCAAGGATCGCCCGAGGCTCCCGAAGGACGTGTTCCAGGACGTCAAGAGCGCCGGGGGAGAGGAGGCCGACGACGTCGCCCGAGCCCTGTCGGTGGCGGAGGAGGCGCTCGAGGCGGGAAAGACCGACGAGGCGATCCCCCTGCTCGAGTGGGCCAAGGCCGCGGCGTCCCGTAGTTGGGCGGTCCGTGAGGCGCTCGGGATCGCCTACTACCTCTCAGGGCGCTTCAAGGACGCGCACCGTGAGTTGCTCACCTACCGGCGACTCGCCGGCAGCCAGGACCAGAACCATCTGCTGGCAGACTGCGCCCGGGCCACCGGTGACAGCGAGAAGGCGCGCACCTACATCGAGGCGATGCTCGACGCGGACGTGGACGAGAGTCGTGTGGTCGAGGGCTTGATCGTCCTCGCGGGAGAGCGGGCCGACCGTGGTGATGTCGAGGGTGGCCTCGCTGCCCTCGAGCGGGCGCCCGAGCCCGAGGGCGGGGTCGAGCTCTACCATCTTCGCTTGTGGTATCTGGCCGCCCAGCTGCACTCACGCTCGGGACGCGAGGAGCAAGCGGAGGCGCTGCGTGGCAGGATCGCGGAGTACGACGAGGGTTTCCTGAAGGCGATGGACCAAGCCGGGTAGGGCGCAGGGCGGGCGCTCGCATGCCACAGTGGCCAGGGTTACTCGTCGAGCGGGACCGCCACGCCCCGATGCGACCGATCCGGACGGGTGGAGGGAGTCCGCAGGCGGTCAGGTGGCGGTCCGTCCCTCCGCGCGAAGGTCCAGGTAGCGCTTCAGTCCCGCCGCGTTCGACCGGAAGCCGTTCAGCAGGGAGACGCCGTCGCGGGGCTCCGCGTCGTCGTCGGGGTCCGCTCCCGACTCGTCGGCGAAGCGCTGAGCGAGAGTCTCGGCGATGTGGTCGAGCTCTGCGTGCTCCTCCCACGCGGCCTCCGCGGTCTCCAACCAGAGCGTGAGCCGGTCCTCCGCTTCCTGCAGCGCCTCCTGCGGTGGATCGACGAGGCCGTAGTGCGCGAGGTACACGCGGTCGGGGTCGAGATCGAGATACCGGCGGATGCTTCGTGTCGCGAGCACGTGGTCGAAGTCGGGTGGCGGGGTGGCGGGCCGTATGGCACTCATCCCCGGCATCTTCACGCCCACGGAGTCGCCGACGAACAGCGCCCCCGCATCCGGCTCGTAGATGCCGATGTGATGCTTCGCGTGGCCCGGCGTGTAGAGGATGTCGAGTTTGCGTCCGCCACCGAGATCGAGGACGTCCCCGTCGGCAACCCCCTGGACACGGGTTTGATCGATCGGCGTGCAGTCCCCGTACACGGTGTCCATGAGGTCTCCGTACACCCGACGGGAGCTGTCGTTGAGCCGCTCGGGGTCGACGAGGTGGCGTGCGCCGACCTCGCTCACGACGACGGTGGCACCTGGGAACGCGGCCGCGACATCGCCCGCGCCGCCCGCATGGTCGAGGTGGATGTGACTCAGTACGAGGTAGGCGAGGTCCCCCGGGTCCATCCCGAGGGCCTGCAGCCGCCCGATCACGTGGTCGATGGACAGCGCGGGCCCACACTCGATCAGCGCGGGTCGCGGCGCATCGATGAGGTAGCCGGCGGTGACGTTGTCCATCCCGGCCGTTTGCGTGTCGATGGCGCACATGCCATCAGGGAGAGTCTCGACGCCTTCGGTCATCTTCAGCGGCTCCTGTCCTGGAGGGTCGGATCAGAGTCTAGTGTGCCGAATCGCCGTCGACCGGGCGCATCAGCAGGCCGGTGCGCGGTTTGGGTAGGAAGCGTGTGGACTTGTAGGGGAGTCGTTCCCCCGCGCTCGCGAGCTTCAGCACCGTCTCCATGGGCGCAGGCCGCAGCAGCACGAGGGCGGCGTCGTCTGCGCGCGCGACCTCCCCCACACAGGTCTCGACGTCCGCGCGGTAGCGCACCGCGTGGGGGGCGAGTCCCAGGCGTGGCAGGACGGCATGGGTCAGCACCGCGGCGTCCAGGGTCGCCCACGACTTCGAGTGCCCCGGAGGGAGTTGGTCGCGCAGGGCGGCATCGTCGCGTGAGTGCAGCAGGAATGCGCGTGGGCCGGGCCCGACGAGGCCGAAGGCCCGACCCGGAGCGGCATGCAGTCGGGAGACGATCTCCCCGGGATCGCTCGAGGTCTCCTCGAAGTCGAAGTCCTCGCGCAATACCTCGAGTTGGGCGGCGCTGACGGGCATCAGCATCCGGTGCATCGCCTCGAGCCGGGGGCTGCCCGCCACGGGGTCGACGAGGTAGGCGAGGACCCGCTCCCACGGCGCCTCCCCGTCCACGTCGCCTCCACGCTGCCGGCAGCGATCGCGCCACGCGAGGGAGCGGGCGTACCGGTGGTGACCGTCGGCGATGATCGCACGCGTGGTGCCCAACAGGCGGGCGAGCTCCGCATGCGTCTCTGGGTCGCGCCACGCCCAGATCCGGTGGTCCACCCCCGCCTCGTCACTGGCGGCCACCACCGGTGGGGTCTCAGGCATGGTGGTCAGCAGGCGGCTCAGCTCCGCCGGCGGGTCCTCGAGGACCATGTAGACCGGGTCGAGCTCCGCGGGCACCGCCTCGAGCCTGCGCAGCCGGGCGCGGACGCGGGCCTCGTCCACCTCCTCGTGGGGGAGGATGGAGCCCTTCCCCGGCGTCTCGATCCGCACGGCGGCGAGCACCCCACGCTGGGTATGCAGCCGTGCGCCTGCGAGGAGCTCGTGCTGCTCGTAGCGGAAGAGCGCGGGGCCGTCGGTGACGAGCACCCCGTTGCGCCGCCAGCGCTCGAGTAGCTGCCCCGAGCGCGCGTACGCCCCGTCGGGCGCGAGAAGCTCCAAGACCGTGTAGGGACTCGCGGTGCGATGCTGCGCGTAGGCCAGCGGCTCGATGAGGTCGTAGGCGGGCGCGGAGGTGGACGCGGGGTCACCCGCGACGGCAGGGTCGTACCGCAGCGCGGTGAAGGGCGCGGCATCGACCATGGGCAGACCTCGGCTCGTGGATGGTCACGGGCACGGTAGCGCGTCTGCCCAGGGCGTGGCTGACGACCACGCCCCCACGCTAAGGTCGAGGTATGTCGGTTATCAGCACGGAACAACATTGAGCGAGCTCGTCTACCGACTGTACGAGCAGGGCCGGAGCCAGTTGGCCGCGGGCAATCCCGCGAGCGCGGCGGAGGTCCTCGAGCTCGCCGTGGAGCACGAGCCGCACAAGGCCTCCCTGCGGGAGACTTTGGCGCGCGCGTACTTCGCGACGAGTCGGGTGGCGCCGGCCCGCCGGGAGTTCGAGCGCACCGTCGAGCTCGACCCCACGGACCCGTACGCCCATTTCGGGCTCGGGCGGTGCTACGAGCGGGAGGGGGATCTGCAGGGGGCGGCGAAGCACCTGAAGCTCGCCTGCGCGCTGTCCCAGCGGGAGGAGTACCACCAGGCACTGCGGCGGGTGGAGTCCCGGCGCGGCGACTGACGCCGCCAGTCCCGCCGGGTCCCCTCAGGTCACCGTCTTCGCCGACTCCGCGCACGTCTGCGGCCACGGCCACGGCCCGAGGGCCGCCACAGCCCGACCATCACGAGGCCTGCCACGAACCCGGCCACGTGCGCGAGGGTGGCCACATTTCCCCCCGTGAGGGCGCCGACCTGAAGTTGGACGAGCTCCAGCGCGAACCAGATCCCCAGCACGATCACCGATGGCAAAGTGATGGGGAGGAAGAAGAGCCACGGGACCACCACGGTGACCCACCCACGCGGGAACAGGCGGAAGTACGCGCCGAGCACCGCGGCAATCGCCCCCGACGCCCCGACGAGGGGGCGCGTGCTGTCGGGGTCGAACAGGACGAACACGACAGACGCGAGTGTGCCCGTCAGCAGATAGAAGGTCAGGTAGCGGAAGTGGCCCAGCCGGTCCTCGAGGGATCCGCCGAACACTCCCAGGTAGACCATGTTGAACAGGAGGTGCAGCCAGCCGCCGTGGAGGAACATCGCGGTGACGAGGGACAAGGGCACGATCTTGTCCTCCGCGGTGCGCGTCTCGCAGCCCTCCGGCATGACCTCGTCGGCCTCCTGGGCGTCCAGCGGCTCGAGTCCGCTGACCTCTGCGGGGATGGTCGCCCATTCGAGGTAGAACTCCGCCTGGGCGCACTCTCCCGCCCACCAGGGCGTCAGGAAGAGGAAGACGCCGATGTTGGCGAGCACGAGCAACCAATTCACCCAGGGGGTGCCGCGAGGGCGGTACCGGTCGCTGACGGGAATGACCATCCGCAGAGGCTACCCAGCTCGCGCCGGCTGCTCCGCTATCCTCCGCGGAGCAGTGCTGCAACGAATCCTTAGCCGCTCAGCGGAGGTGCACATGTCCGAGGACGCCCCCGATGCCCTAGGTGACCTGGCAGGCGCGGTCAACGCCCTCGAGCGCCAACCCGTTCACGAGCACGCGAGCGTCCTCGAACGGGTGCACGAGGGGATCGTCGCCGAGCTCGACGGCGTCGGTGGCTGGCAGCAACCCCAGGCTGTGCCCGGCGGGTGAGCGCGAAGCGTGTGCGCCTCGACACGGCGATGGTGCGACGGGGCCTCGCGCCGAGCCGCACACAGGCGCAGGCGTTGATCGAGTCGGGCGCGGTCACCGTCGGTGGCGCACCGGCGCTGAAGCCCGCGACACTCGTCGCCGGCGACGAGGCCGTCGACGTGAAGACCGCCAGGCGGTGGGCGTCGCGGGGCGGAGACAAGCTCGAGGGCGCGCTCGCGGACCTGTCGGTGGAGGTCGAGGGCCGTGACGCGCTCGACGCAGGGGCCTCCACGGGCGGCTTCACCGACGTACTGCTCGCCCACGGGGCGAACCGGGTCATCGCGGTCGACGTCGGCTACGGCCAGATCGACTGGCGCCTGCGCACCGACGAGCGAGTCGAGGTGATGGAGCGCACCAACGTGCGCCGCCTCGAGCCCGGCGATCTCCCGCCGCCACCGCCGACCCTAGTCGTCGCGGACCTCTCGTTCATCTCCCTCGTGCTCGTCCTGCCCGCGTTGGTGCGGGTCGCGGACCCGGCCGCCGATCACGTGCTGCTCGTGAAGCCGCAGTTCGAGGCTGGCCGGGACGAGGTCGGCAAGAGCGGCGTCGTGCGGGACCCTTCCATCTGGCGGGCGACGCTCCTGCGGGTCACCGACGCCGCGGAGGACCTGGGGCTGGGTCTCGTCGACGCGACGATCTCCCCGCTCAAGGGCCCCGCGGGCAACACCGAGTTCTTCGTGCATCTCGCCGCCGGAGGCGGCGCACACAGGGAGCACGTCATCGACGCGGTGGTGTCGCTAGCATCAGGCGCGTGACACAGGCTGAGAGACCCGCTCTGCTCGACCCGTGGCCGGCTTCCCCGCCAGCCACGGTGGCCATCGTCGTGCACCCCGGCCGGGACGATGCCCGCGAGGCCGCCCAGCACGCGGCCGGCATCTTCAGCCGTGCGGGGACCCGCGTCATCGGCTACCACCACGACCAGTGGCCGAAGGGCACCGTGGAGGAGCGCGACGCGACGACGTTGGGTGACGGGGTGGACATGGCGCTTGTCTTCGGGGGGGACGGCACGTTCCTGCGGGCGGCCTATCTCGCGCGGGACCGGCGGATCCCGCTGCTCGGGATCAACCTCGGGCGCATGGGCTTCCTGTCCGAGGTGGAGGCGGTGGACATCGACGTCGCGCTCGAGGCGGTGCAGACGGGGCGCTTTCACGTGGAGGAGCGTATGACCCTCACCGTGCGGATCCACGACGAGGTCGGCGAGGAGATCGGCAAGAGCTGGGCGCTCAACGAGGCCGCGGTCGAGCGCGACACCCCGCAGCGCATCATGGTCTTCCAGGTCCGGGTCGGCGAGACCATCCTGGCCGACGTCCCCGCGGACGCGGTCATCTGCGCCACACCGACGGGGTCGACGGCATACGCCTTCAGCGCCCGTGGCCCGATCCTGTCGCCGTTGCTCAGCGCCATCCTGCTCGTTCCCGTCGCCCCGCACTCGCTGTTCGACCGCACGCTCGTGGTCGACCCCGCGGAGGCGCTCGCCGTCAAGCCCCTCAACAGTCGCTCCGCTGCCCGCGTCAGCCTCGACGGCAGGGAGTCGCTGTCCATCCCTCCCGGAGGCTGGGTCCGCGTCGCCCGCGGTGACGCCCCGGTACGGATGGTGCGCCTCGCGCCCTTCGACTTCTACGCACGGGTCCGCGACAAGTTCGGGCTCCGCTGACGATGCTCGAGGAATTGCACATCCGCGATATCGGCGTCATCGAGGAGGTGACGCTCGAGCTGCGGCCCGGCCTCAACGTCCTCACCGGCGAGACGGGGGCGGGCAAGACCATGGTCGTCGCGGCGTTGGAGTTGCTGCTCGGCGCCCGCGCGGACAGCGACCAGGTGCGCGCGGACGCGAGTCGGGCGCTCGTCGAGGGGCGCTTCTGCCCTGTGCCGGAGGCGGGCGCGGAGTGGGTCGACGACGAGGACCAGGATCTCGTCGTCTCACGGGAGCTCCAGAGCTCGCGCAGCCGGGGCCGTTTGGGGGGCCGTCTCGCTCCCGCCTCCACGCTCGCGGAGGTCGTGGGGCAGGTCGTCGAGATCCACGGGCAGCACGACTCCGCGAGGCTCTCCTCCGCCTCCGCGCAACGCGCGTTGCTCGACCGCTGTGGTGGCACGGAGCTGTCGGCGGCGCTCGACGGCTACCGTGACGCGTACGAGACGTGGCATGCGTTGCGCGAGGAGCTGTCGACCCTCGAGGACGGTCGTCGGGACCGTGCGCGTGAAATCGACCGGCTGACCTTCGAGTGCGAGGAGATCGAGGCCGTCGCGCCCATCGCGGGGGAGGACGAGGAGCTCGATGCCGAGCTCGCCCGCCTCGAGCACGCGGAGTCCCTGCTCGACGCTGCTTGGGCGGGAGCGGGGGCCCTCAACGCCGACGGGGGTGCGCGCGACGTGCTCGGTGGCGCGGTCGAGGCGCTGCGGGCGGTGGAGGACGTGGACACGACGCTGACCGCGCTCCAGCTCCGGCTCGAGGGCATCGCCGCGGAGGCCCAGGACCTCGGCATGGAGCTCGAGCGCTACGGGGACGGCCTCACCCTCGATCCCGAGCGTCTGGACGAGCTGCGGGACCGCCGGATGGCCATCAGCCGACTCGCGCGCAAGTACGGCGCGGACGCAGCCGCGATCGCCGCCTACGGTGCGCAGGCCCGGGCCCAACTCACCGCCCTCGAAGGTGGCGACGACCGCATCGGGGCATTGCGCGACGAGGTTGCCAGCGCGCGAGAGGCGGTGGGTGGGGCAGCCGAGGGGCTGCGGAAAGCCCGCAGGGCGGCCGCGGACGAGCTCGTCGAGGCGGTCGAGCGTCATCTCGCGGACCTCGCGATGCCGGACGCGGCCATGCAAGTCGACATCGAGGCCATCGAGCCCGGTCCCCACGGCGCGGACCGTGTCACCTTCCTCCTCGCCGCCAATCCCGGCCAGCCTGCCCTTCCGCTGGCCAAGGCCGCATCGGGCGGGGAGCGCAGCCGGGTCGCCCTCGCCGTCCGTCTCGCCCTCGCAGACGCGGACGAGACGCCCGTCCTGGTGTTCGACGAGGTCGACGCGGGCGTGGGGGGTGCGACCGCGCTCGCGGTCGGCGAGAAGCTCGCCCGGCTCGCCAGCGGGCGCCAGGTGCTGTGCGTCACCCACCTCGCGCAGCTCGCCGCCTACGCCGATGCGCACTTCGTCGTGGCGAAGACCTCGACCGGCGGGCAGACGCGGGCATCGGTGCGAGGGGCCGAGGGCGAGGAACGGCTCGCGGAGCTCGCCCGCATGCTGTCGGGTGCGACTGACAGCAGCGCGGCGGCCACCCACGCGGCGGAGCTTCTCGAGAGCGCGCGCGCGAGCCTCGGGCGGGCGCAAAGCTAACGGAGGTCTTAGAGCCCGCGCCACCTAATGGCGCGGGCTCTTACTTGGTTGCCACGGGTCCCGCTGGTACGGTGGCCGAGGCTGCGCAGTCGGCATCGTGGCGCGGACCCATTCCTCGGTCCATTGGAGGGCAGGTCACGTGGCCAAGCACATTCTCGTAACCGGCGGGGTCTCGTCGTCCCTTGGCAAGGGAATCACCGCGTCCTCCCTCGGTCGCCTGCTCAAGGCACGCGGCCTGCGCGTGACGATGCAGAAGCTCGACCCCTACGTGAACGTCGATCCCGGCACGATGAACCCGTTCGAGCACGGCGAGGTGTTCGTCACCGAGGACGGCGGCGAGACCGACCTCGACCTCGGCCACTACGAGCGGTTCATCGACGAGAACCTGCACCGGGTGTCGAGCGTGTCGACGGGCCAGATCTACTCGACGGTCATCGCGAAGGAACGCCGCGGCGACTACCTCGGCAAGACCGTGCAGGTGATCCCCCACATCACCGACGAGATCAAGCGGCGCATCCTCGCGCTCGCCACGGACGACAGCGGGCGGGGCGCCGACGTCGTCATCACCGAGGTCGGGGGCACCGTAGGGGACATCGAGAGCCTGCCGTTCCTCGAGGCCATCCGGCAGCTGCGCTACGACGTGGGCCGCGAGAACATCTGCTACGTCCACTGCGCCCTCGTCCCGTTCATCGCACCGACGGGTGAGCTCAAGACCAAGCCCGCGCAGCACTCCGTGCGGGAGCTGCGCTCCATCGGGATCCAGCCGGACGCGGTGGTCTGCCGCAGCGACCGGCCGCTGCCCCCCGACCTCAAGCGCAAGATCGCGATGCTGTCGGACGTCGACATCGACGGGGTGGTGAGCGCCCACGACGCCGCGAGCCTCTACGAGGTCCCGTTGGTGCTTCGCGAGGAGGGCCTCGACGCGTTCGTCGTCCGTCGTCTCGGCCTCGATCCCGCCGTGGAGCCCGACCTCGTCGACTGGGAGCAGATGGTCAAGCGGGCCACCAACCCCTCCGACACCGTCCGCATCGCGGTGGTGGGCAAGTACACCTCGTTGCCCGACGCCTACCTCTCCGTCGTGGAGGCGCTCGGGCACGCCGGGATCGCCCACGAGGTGGAGATCGAGATCGACTGGATCGCCGCGGACGAGCTCTCGGCCCCCGACGCGGAGGGCAACGGCGCGTGGTCGACGCAGAGCGCGGCCGCCCGGGCGCTCGCGGGTGTGCACGGGGTCCTCGTGCCCGGCGGCTTCGGGGTCCGTGGCATCGAGGGGAAGGTGGCGGCGGCGCGCTTCGCGAGGGAGCGCCACGTTCCCTACCTCGGCATCTGCCTGGGCCTCCAGGTCGCGGTGATCGAGTTCGCGCGGCACGTACTCGGCCTGAGCGACGCGGACTCGAGCGAGTTCGAGCCCACATGCGTCGAGCCGGTCATCGACCTGATGGCGGACCAGCGTGACCTCGCCGACCTGGGGGGGACGATGCGTCTCGGCACGTATCCCTGCAAGATCACCGAGGGGACGCGGGCCGCCGCCGCCTACGACCAGCCCGTGGTCTACGAGCGCCACCGCCATCGTTGGGAGGTCAACAACCGATACCGTCCGCAGCTGTCGGAGGCAGGCATGGTGTTCGCCGGGCTGTCACCCGACGATCGTCTCGTGGAGATGATCGAGCTCGCCGACCACCCGTGGTTCGTGGGGACCCAGTTCCATCCCGAGTTCCCCTCCCGACCCAACCGCCCGCAGCCGCTGTTCTACGCCTTCATCGGCGCGGCGCGGGAGCGGATGCTCGCCCAGGCCGGCCGCCTGCCCGCGCTCGAGGATGCGTCGTGAGCGACTCGAGTAGCGCCAGCGGTAGTCGCCGAGGTGTGAGCGACTCAAGTAGCGCCAGCGGTAGTCGCCGAGGTGTGAGCGAGAGCTTCGAGGCGCTGAACCACTTCGAGGTCGCCGAGTCCCGTCGGCCCTACCAGGGGGTGCTGTCCACGGTCCGGGTGGACACGCTGCGCGCGCACGACGGCGCGGAGTTCCAGCGCGAGGTCGTCGAGCACATCGACGCGGTCGCGGTTGTCCCTGTCACCGCGGACGGCGAGGTCGTCCTCGTCCGGCACTACCGCCACCCCTTCCGTCGGGTGATGCTCGAGATCCCCGCGGGCGTCTGCGACGTCCACGGCGAGGAGGCCGCATCGACCGCGCGGCGTGAGCTCGCGGAGGAAGTCGCTCTCGAGGGCGAGCAGCTCACGCTGCTGACGACCTTCCACAACTCCGCGGGGTGGACCGACGAGCAGACGAGCATCTTCCTCGGATGCCCCGTGCGCCCCGTCGATCGACCCGACGGGTTCGTGCTCACCGACGAGGAGGCCTCGATGGAGGTCGTCCGGATGCCGCTCGAGGAGGCGGTCGCCGCGATCCACCGCGGGGAGCTCACCGACGCGAAGACGATCATCGGGCTCCTGCTGGCCGTGGACCGCCTCTGACGGTCCTCTTGCCTCATTATGTAAACTGGGGCGGAAGGTCATCGGGAGGTGCCCATGTCGCTGCCCCTGCACGCGGACCGTTATCTCGACTACCTGGCCGCCGAGCGCGGCTTGGCCACGCATAGCCTCACCGCGTACCGGCGGGACCTCGGGCTCTACGGCACCTACCTCGAGGAGCGCGGGGTGGACGACCCGCTGGCGTCGACCCGCGAGGACCTCGCCGAGTTCGTCGCCTGGATCCGGGAGCGCCCCAACGCCCGGGGCCAACCCTACGCGGCCTCCTCGGTGGCCCGGATGCTCGTGGCGGTGAGGGGGCTGCACGCGTTTCTGCTCGCCGAGGGGCTCACGAGCCAGGATCCCTCCACCGAGGTGACGGGCCCGCGCCCCGGGCGCCCGCTGCCCAAGGCGCTGCGCCCGGACGAGGTGGAGGCGCTGCTCGACGCCCCTCGGGGCGACGACCCCGTCGCGGTCCGGGATCGCGCGATGCTCGAGTTGCTGTACGGGGCCGGTCTGCGCATCTCCGAGCTCGTGGGGCTCGCCGTCGACGACGTCGATCTCGAGACACGGGCCGCACGGTGCCGAGGCAAGGGCAACCGGGAGCGGGTCGTGCCGGTTGGCCGGGTGGCGGCCGCGGCGGTGGAGGCGTGGCTCGTCCGTGGCCGCCCCGGCATGATGCCCGCCGACCCCGCGTTGTTCTGCAACCAGCGTGGGCGCATGCTCACGCGGCAGGGGGCATGGAAGATCGTGCGTGCCCGCGCGCGCACCGCGGGCCTCGATGACCGGGTCTCCCCGCACACTCTGCGCCACTCGTTCGCCACCCACCTTCTCGACGGCGGCGCGGACGTGCGTGTCGTACAGCAGCTTCTCGGGCATGCCAGTGTCAACACGACGCAGATCTACACGTTGGTGAGCGACCAACGGCTACGCGCGGCTTTCGAATCCGCCCATCCCCGAGCGCATCAAGAATCCACCCCACGACGAGAGGGAGCCGGCCATGACGCCTGAAGTTAGGACAAGGCTTCGCAAGGAGCTCGAGAGCGACCGCGACGCGGCGTTGGCGGAGCTCGCCGAGTACGGCGCCGACCCCGACAGCGAGCGGGTGGCCCGACTCGAGGGCGTGGACGACAACTTCGCGGACCTCGCGGCAGCCACCGCGGAGCGCAGCGAGATCTACGCGCTCATCGAGCACGCACGCATCCGGCTCGCGGCCGCGCAGACCGCCCTCGCGAAGATGGACGACGGCACGTACGGCATCTGCGAGGACTGCGGCACCCCGATCGCGGAGGCACGGCTCGAGGCCCGCCCGCTGTCCGTGCGCTGCGTGGATTGCGCCGCCCGGCAATGACAGCTCCCGTCCGTGGGCTGCGGCCCGCGGCATCGATCGGGCGCAAGCGCGACGGGCACGAGCTCACCCGCGAGGAACTGGCCGCGTTCGTGGGCGGCTACCTCGACGGCTCCGTCAGCGAGGGGCAGATGGGGGCCATGCTCATGGCGGGCGTCCTGCGGGGCTTCAGCGAGGCCGAGGCGTTCGCCCTGACGGAGATCCTCGCGCAATCAGGTGAGCAGCTCGACCTCTCCGGGCTCGCCGGCCCGACCGTCGACAAGCACTCGACCGGGGGCGTCGCGGACGGCACCACCCTGCTCGTGGCCCCCCTGCTCGCCTGCTGCGGCGCAACGGTCGTCAAACTGTCCGGTCGGGGCCTCGGCCACACGGGTGGGACGCTCGACAAGCTCGAGGCGATTCCCGGCATGAACGTCGCCCTCGATCATGCGGAGATGCTGCGTGTCGCGGGGGAGGTCGGCTGCGTCGTCGCGGGGCAGACCGAGCGGCTGGTGCCGGCCGACCGCGCCCTGTACGCGTTGCGCGACGTCACCGGCACCGTCGAGTCGCCCGCGCTGATCGCATCGAGCGTGATGTCGAAGAAGCTCGCCGCGGGGGCGGGCACGATCGTCCTCGACGTCAAAGCGGGCGACGGTGCGTTCATGGCCGGGGAGGACGAGGCGGGCGCGCTCGCGGAGCTGTGCGTGTCGATAGGCGAGCGGGCGGGTCGACGCTGCAGCGCGCTCGTCACCGCGATGGACGAGCCGCTGGGCCACGCGGTCGGCGGCGCCCTCGAGGTAGCGGAGGTGGTCGAGCTCCTGTCCGCCCCACCGTCCGGACGCCTCGCGGAGGTGGCGCTCGCCCTCGCCACCGAGGCTCTCGTCTCCGCACGCTCGATGTCCCCGAGCGAGGCGCACGAGGCCCTCGTCGGGTGCTGGACGAGCGGGGACGCGCTCGACCGGCTCGGGCACATGATCGAGGAGCAGGGTGGCGACGCGCGTGTGTGCGCTGACCCCCGGGCTGTCCTGCCCGCCGCTCCCGTTGCGCGGGAGGTCCCAGCCCCCGCGGGAGGAGCGGTGACATCGGCGCCGGCCCGGGCGATCGGAGAGGTCGCCGCGGACCTCGGTTCGGGACGGGCCCACAAGGGCGACCGCGTCGACCCCGCGGTGGGCGTGGAGATGCGCGTCGAGGTCGGGGACGTCGTGGCCGCCGGCGCGGCGATCGCGGTCGTGCACGCCCGCGACGAGGAGGCGGCGGAGCGAGCGGCCTCCCGGCTCGCCCACCTCGTCACCCTCGGCGAGGAGGCGCCCGTGCGTCGGTGCCCCGTGCGCCGGCACGTCCGGTCGGGCCGAGCGGGAAACGGCCCCCCGTCCCGCTAGACTCGGCCGGGATGTCGGGCACATACACGGTACACGTGGGCTCTTTCGAGGGGCCCTTCGACTTGTTGCTGCAGCTGATCGCGCGGCGCAAGGTTGACATCTACGACATCCCGATCGCCCAGATCACCGACGACTATCTCACCGTGCTGCGTGAGATCGACCACGTCGACCTCGATGTGACGACCGAGTTCCTCACGGTCGCGGCGACGCTGCTGGAGCTGAAGGCCGCGCGGCTGCTGCCGGGGGAGGACGACCCCGAGCTCGAGGAGTCCGCCCTCGAGGCACGCGACCTGCTCTACGCGCGCCTCCTCGACTACCGAACGTTCAAGGAGGCCGCGGGCTTCATCGGCGCCGCGCTCGAGGCCCACGTCGGCTACCAGCCGCGGGCGGTCGGTCCCGACGAGTTCGTGGGGTTGCGCCCCGCCCCGGACCTCGGGCTCGATGCGGATGGCTTCGCACGGCTCGCGGCCCGGGTGTTCGCCGACCAGCCCGCCTCCGACGTCGACGTGAGCCACCTGCAACCCGTGCGCATGACGGTGGCGGAGGCCGCCGATCTCGTGCTCTCAGAGCTCGCGCGCGCGGGCGGGAGAGCATCGTTCCGGGAGGTGACCGCGGGGTGCCGCCACCGCATCGAGGTCGTGGTCTGCTTCCTCGCCATCCTCGAGCTCTACAAGCACGAGCACGTCGATCTCGCGCAGGCGAGCAACTTCGGCGACCTCGTCGTCGAGGGATCCACGGATGCATCGCCCGCGATCATCGACCTCTACGAGGGCGCCGCCCCCGCGCTCGATGAGGGCAACGCGTGACCGCAGCGCTCGACGGCGGCGGCGCGCACGGTCTCGACGAGGAGTTGCGCAAGGCACTCGAGGCGATCCTGCTCGTGGTCGAGGAGCCGGTATCGGAGGTCACGCTCGCCCAGGTCCTCGAGGCCTCCACCGAGGCGGTGCGCGAGACGCTCGTGGAGCTGCGCGAGGATTGGGTCGACCAGGGTCGTGGCTTCGTCCTCCGGGAGGTCGCAGGAGGATGGCGGCTCTACACCGATCCCGGTGCCGCCGCCTACGTCGAGCGCTTCGTGCTCCACGGCAAGTCGGGCCGGTTGTCCCAGGCGTCGCTCGAGACGCTCGCGATCGTCGCCTACCTGCAGCCCATCACCCGGGCGCGGATCTCGGAGATCCGCGGCGTCGAGGCGGACGGTGCGGTGCGCTCCCTCGTCAGCCGGGGCCTCGTCGAGGAGGTCGGCCGCGAGGCGACCGCCGGCCAGCCGCTGCTGTACGCGACCACCCCCTCCTTCCTCGAGCGACTCGGCTTGAGCGACCTCTCGCAGCTGCCCGGCCTGCCCGAGCTCTCACCCGGCGGCCCGCTGCCCGACGAGCCCGCGCCGGGGCGCTACAAGTCCGCCCGCCGCGAGATGGACGCGCTCGGCACGGAGGGGGACGCCTGATGGCGGTCGAGCGCGTGCAGAAGATCCTCGCCGCGTCGGGACTCGGAAGCCGCCGGGCCTGCGAGGAGCTCATCGCCCAGGGGCGGGTGAGCGTCGACGGGCGGACGGTGACGCTCGGCGCGAAGGCCGACCCCCGGGAGCAGGTCATCGCCGTGGACGGCGAGCGCGTGCCCGTCAACCCCGAGCTCGTGTACCTGCTCCTCAACAAGCCACGGGACGTGGTCACCACCGCCGATGACCCCCAGGGCCGCCCGAAGGTGACCGACCTCGTCCCCGCGTCGCCACGTGTGTACCCAGTGGGGCGGCTCGACCGCGACACGGAGGGCCTCCTGCTGCTCACCAACGACGGTGAGCTGTCGCACCGGTTGGCGCACCCCCGCTACGAGATCGAGAAGACGTACCTCGCCAAAGTGAGGGGACCCGTCAAGCGCAGGGCGATGCGCGCGTTGCGGGAGGGTGTCGAGCTCGACGACGGGCTCGCGGTCGCGCGCTCCGTGCGAGAGATGGGGGAGAGCGGCGAGCGGGTCCTCCTCGAGCTGACCATCTCGGAGGGACGCAAGCGTGAGGTCAGGCGGATGCTCGCCGCGGTCGGGCACCCCGTCGAGCGGCTCGCACGGGTGCGGATCGGGCCGATCTCGTTGGGCGACATCTCGCCCGGCAAGTATCGTCCGCTGAACAACGCGGAGGTGCGTGAGCTATACAAGGCGGTGGGCCTCGGCAAGTCGCCGGTCGACGCGCACGCCAAGGAGGACGAGCAGTGACCAACGTGGCCGCGCTGCGAGGCGCGACGACGCTTGACGCAGACACCCGGGACGAGGTCATGTCGAGGACCTCTGAGCTGCTCGAGGAGCTGATGGCGCGCAACGGGCTCACCACCGACGACGTCATCAGCCTCCTGTTCACCGCGACCGACGACGTCGTCTCCGAGTTCCCCGCCGCCGCGGTGCGCGCGGCGGGCATCTCCGACGTGCCGATGCTGTGCGCGCGCGAGCTCGGCATCCACGGCGACAGCAACATCGCCCTGTGCATCCGGGTGATGGCCCACGTCCAGACCGGGCGCTCCCGCGCCGAGCTGCGCCACACGTACCTGCGCGGTGCCCGCCAGCTGCGCAGCGACCTGCACGAGTGACCGTGCGCGTCGCGATCATCGGTACAGGGCTGGTCGGTGCGTCCTTGGGGCTGGCGCTCGCCCGCCTCGACGACATCGGGCCGGTGACGGGGTACGACGCCGACGCGGGTGAGCTCTCCGTGGCCCTCGAGCGGGGCGCGGTGGACGCGGTGGCGCCGTCGGCGGCCAGAGCGGCCCGGGAGGCGGACGTGGTCATCCTCGCGGTGCCTGCCTCCGCGGTCGCCACGGTGGCCGCCGAGGTGGCGCCCGAGCTGCGTGCGGGCGCGGTGCTCACCGACGTGTGCAGCGTCAAGGCCCGGGTCGTCGAGGAGATGCAGCGGGCCGCACCCGAGGGTGTCCACGTCATCGGAGGGCACCCGATGGCGGGATCGCACGAGACCGGCGCGGCGTTCGCGAGCGCGGACCTCTTCGTGGGCGCCACCTACCTGCTCACCCCGACGACCCACACCGACACCGCCGCGTTCGAGCGACTCCACCGGCTGGTCGGCCGCCTCGGGGCCAGGCCCCTCGCGGTGCGCCCCGAGCGCCACGACCTCCTCGTCGCGGTCGTAAGCCACCTGCCGCAGCTGGCCGCGACCACGCTCATGAACCTCGCCTCGGAGCGGGCGCGCGACGAGCACGCCGGGCTGCTGCTGCTCGCGGCGGGTGGCTTCCGCGACGCGACGCGCGTCGCGGCGAGCAACCCCGACATGTGGCTCGAGATCTGCGCGCAGAACCGGGAGTCGATCACCGCGGTGCTCGACGACTACGCCACCCGGATCGCGGAGCTCCGCCGGGTGCTCTCCGACTCCGACGAG
>SKQL01000067.1 GCA_007119035.1 Nitriliruptorales bacterium
ATCCACCGGTCAGCCCCTCGAGGTCGGTGCCATCCACCGGCGGGCGGTCGAAGACGCCGTCACGCACGCGGACGGGGCGGGCACGGGGCTGCTCGGGGTGGTGCACCGGCCCGCGCAGGGAGAGCTCCGCTAGGTCGCCACCGCACTTCGACGGCCCGGCACGAACTCCTCGGCCTGCACGCGGTCGGGTTGGGGGTCGACCTCGACCCGCTCCTCGCAGTGGGCGCACACCGCGACGGGACTCTTCGCGTTCTTGCGCGGCGGCTTCAGCGGCCCCCCGCAGTTCGGGCACGGCTGGGCGAGCGGCGTCGTCCACATCGCGAAGTCGCACTCGGGGTAGCGGTTGCACCCGTAGAAGGGCTTGCCGTACCGGCTCATGCGCTCGGTCAGGTTGCCCTCGCCGCACTTCGGGCAGGCGAAGCCGATGCGCTTCTCGACGTTGACGATCCCCTTGCAGTGGGGGTAGTCCTGGCAGCCGTAGAACGGGCCGAAACGCCCGTCCCGCCGGATCGTGCCCTTGCCGCAGTTAGGGCAGGGCACGTCCTCGTCCGGCTCGAGCTCCTCGATCGACGTCACATTGCCGTACTGGTCGAGGGGAAGCGTTCCCTTGCAGTCGGGCCACCGCTCGCAGGAGGCGAACCACTGGCGGGACTTCCCGCTGAACACCTTCTGCATCCCCGCCCCGCAGTCGGGGCACTCCTGGTCCTCGATCGGGATCCGCGGCCGCTCGGGCTTGCGCTCGGAGATCCAATTGTCGACCTCGCCGAGGAAATCGCGGACCATCGGGCCCCAGGACTGGTCCCCGGCCGCGATCTCGTCGAGCTCTGACTCCATCCGGGCCGTGAACTGCGCGTCGACCACCTCCGCGAAGTGCTGCTTCAGGTACGCGGTGACGACTTCCCCGAGCGGTGTGGGAAAGAAGCGCCGTCCCTCGGTACGGACGTACTCGCGGTTCACGAGCACCTGGATGATCGACGCGTACGTCGACGGCCGTCCGATGCCCTCGGCCTCGAGGGCCTTGACGAGGCTCGAGCCCGTGTAGCGGGGCGGGGGCGACGTGAAGTGCTGGTCCGCCCGGACGTCGCCCAACGAGAGCTGCTGCCCGTCGGTGAGGTCGGGCAGGCGTTCGACCTCCGCGGCGTCATCGGAGTCGGTGTCGTCGTCGCGCCCCTCGCGGTAGACCTTCAGGAAGCCGTCGAACTTGAGGACCTGGCCGGTCGCGCGGTACACGAGCTCCTCGCCGGACACGGGGACGATGTCCGCGCGCAGCGAGTCGAACACGCCGGGAGCCATCTGCGTTGCCACCGTGCGCTTCCAGATGAGCTCGTACATCGCGAGCTGATCCTTGTCCAACCGGCCCGCCAACTGGCCCGGCTTGCGCGCGGCGGAGGTGGGGCGGATCGCCTCGTGCGCCTCCTGGGCTCCCTTGGTCTGGCCCTTGAAGCGACGTGGCTTGTCGAGGCTGTACCTCGGCCCGTACTCGTCTGCGACCAGTGCGGTGAGCTCGCCCAGTGCCGCGGAGGACACGTTGAGCGAGTCGGTACGCATGTAGGTGATGAGACCGACGGTCTCGCTGCCGATGTTGATGCCCTCGTACAGCTGTTGCGCGAGGCGCATGGTCCTACCCGGCGCGAACCCGAGCTTGCGCTCGGCCTCCTGCTGCAGCGTCGACGTGGTGAACGGCGGCGACGGGTTGCGTGTGGTCTCCCGGCGCTGCACGTTCTGGACACGCCACTCGCCCACGGCGTGGCTTCGGTTCCGCAGCGCCTCGGCGGCTTCCTCGTCGCGCACGACCAGGTAGCCGTCGGCACGTCCCTTCTCCGCTCGCTCAGCCCACTTCTTCGGATCGGTCACCCGAGCACCGTCTGCGCTGTGGAGGAGGGTCTCGAAGCGGGTCGCGCCCTGCTCGAAGGCACCGTGCAGCGACCAGTACTCCTCGGCGGTGAACGCGCGGATCTCGTCCTCCCGATCGCAGATCATGCGCAGGGCCACCGATTGCACACGACCCGCGGAGATGCCGCTCGCCACGTTGCGCCATAGCGTCGGCGACAGCCGGTAGCCCACGATCCGGTCGACGGCGCGTCGGGCCTGCTGCGCGTCGACGAGCGCACCGTCGATGCGGCGAGGCTCCTCGAAGGCGGCGAGGATCGCGTCTCTCGTGATCTCCGAGAAGACGACCCGGTTCTGCTCGTCGGTGTCCACACCGGTGAGCTCCGCGACATGCCAGGCGATCGCCTCGCCCTCCCGGTCGAGGTCGGTGGCGAGGAACACCGAATCGGCCTTCTTCACCTCGCGCTTGATCGCGTTGACCGCCTTCTGCGCGCCCGAGGGAACCTCGTACTTGAGGCCGACCGCGCCGTTCGACACGTCGATCGCGAAGTCACTGCGCGGAAGATCGCGCACGTGACCGTATGAGGCGAGGACCTTGAAGTCCTCCCCCAGGTATCTCTCGATCGTCTTCGCCTTGGCGGGCGACTCGACGATCACGACATTCTTCGCCAACTAGTGTTCCCTTCGTCGCGTGGACAATGGGTCATCGGGTGGACAATGGGTGCAGGTCCATTCCCAGAAGTACCCCGTCGTGGCACCCCACGGCAACCATTGACGTGGACGAGCGTGATGCCAGGGACCCGCAGTGCTCCTCACAGGCTACGGGTTGGCTCCTCGAACAGCACCGGCCGGAAGAACCGGTCGTGCGTGCGCAGGGCGTACCGGTCTGTCATCCCCGCCACGTAGTCGGTCACCTGCGTGAGGCGGTCCGCGTCGTTGTCCCGATAGCTCGCGGGGATCTCCTCGGGGTGCTCGAGGTGGAACTCGACGAGCTCTCGGATGACACGTACCGCGGCGACTTTGCGGGCCTGGTTGCCCGGCGAGAGGTACACCCGCTCGAACATGAAATCACGCAGGCTCCCCATGACCGCGAGGAAGTCGGGCTCCATCCCCACGGCACCGGTGGCGTGGGAGTACGTGAGGAGTGAACGGATGAGCCGGTCGATCCATTCCCGGCCCGGCTCGCCGAGCGCCTCCGTCACCGGCGCGGGAAAGTCACCCCCTCCGATCACTCCCGCCCGGAGGGCATCGAGCGCGTCGTGGGTGAGGTAGGCGATGCGGTCGGCGAACCGGACGAGCTCGCCCTCCGGGGTCGCCGGCGGGGGGTCCACGTTCCACGAGTGCGCCCGGATGCCGTCGCGAACCTCCCACGTCAGGTTCGCGTCCTCGAGCACCTCGAAGATCCTCACCCCCTGTGTGGCGTGGTGCCAACCCTGCTCGAAGTAGCCCTCGAGGGCATCCTCGCCCGTGTGCCCGAACGGGGTGTGCCCCACGTCGTGTCCCAGTGCTATCGCCTCGGTCAGCGTCTCGTTGAGAGCGAGGCCCGCAGCCAGCGCACGCGCAACCTGGGTGACCTGCAACGCATGTGTCAGGCGTGTCACGTAGTGGTCGCCCTCGGGGTTCACGAAGACCTGCGTCTTGTGCTTGAGCCGCCGGAACGCCTTGGAGTGCAGCACACGGTCACGGTCGCGCTCGAACGGGGTCCGGAACTCGTCGGGAGCCTCCGGGCGGGATCGCCCTTTCGTTTGCGCCGACCGCGTCGCGGACAGCGAGAGGCTCTCCTCCTCTTCGAGGCGGTCTGTGAGACGACGAAGTCTGAAGCTCATGGCTCCCACGAGAATCGATGGATGCGAACGGGCACGCACGCGATCCTGCCAGATGGGAGCGACATCCGGTGGCTCACTCCGAAGCGACCACCGCCTCGCCAGACCGCTCAGAGGGCGGCCCCCCTCCGCGGCGGGGCCGCAACGCCTTGACGGCCAGCAGTATGAGCCCCACGGGAACGACAGCTGCGAACAGCAGCGGCGCGGCCCCCACCACCAGGACCAGCAGCGTGCCGCTCACGCGCACGAATGCGTCGACCGCATCGTCCCAGTACCCTGCAAGCCCCGCGGTGGAGGGAGCCACGCCATCGACGTCGTGGCCTTCGGGGACCAACTCCACGCTGAGGCGCGACATCGAGGTGAGCGCCTCGAGCCGGTCGAGCCGCCCCTGCACCTCCTCCTTGGCCTCCTGCACCCGGGCGAGGTGCTCCTGGAGCATGATCGCATCGCTCACATCCTGCGCGTCGTCGAACAGGTCGAGGTAGAACGCCTCCTGGCGCTCGAGGTGGCGCAAGCGGCTGCGCAGGTCGGTCACCTCGTCGGTGACGTCGTCCTCTGTGACGTTGCGCCGCAGGACCTCGCCGAGGCCGGCCACATCGAGCAACAGGTCGTCGTAGGCGTCGACGGGAACCTCGACGGACACGTCGCCGACGGTCCGACCATCAGCGTCTGTCTCCGAGCGCACGCCCACGACCCCGCCACCAGCCTGGCGCGCCATGACCGCTAGCTCCGAGTACGACTCGTCGAAGGATGCCGGGTACTCGACGGTGAACCGCCCGTCCCTGATGACGTGGCGTGCGCCACGCTCCCCGGCGGGCAGGGACACCTCCCCCTGGGGGAGGTCGATATCGGCGTCGACCGCTGCCTCCTCCGGCTGCGCCCTGTCGTCGTCGGCGGGTCGCTCCCCCGACTCCCCCGTGGACGACGAGACCTCATCGTCCACGGCCTCCATCGCGTCCTCGCCGCCCCCGAAGTCGCCGCTGCACGCCGCCACGACCAGCGCCATCACCAGAACCGAACAGACCGCCGCGCTGCCTCGAGTCCCGAGCTTCATCGATGTCCCCTCCACCCTCGTTGGCCTTGTCGGTCCGACGCCGTGGAGGGGTGCCCGGTTCCCTGTGGCGCGCTCCGACAAGGTGGCGAGCTGGCCTGAACACCGATGTGGTGCCTATACTCCCAGCCGTTTGCACCGCGTGGCGCGACGCTGTTGCTCGCGTGCGGGAAGAGGCGAGCAGCACGCGCCCGCGGAAGACTTGTCCCAGACCCCAAGCTGATGGAGCACCTAAATGGACCTGCTTGACCTCATCCCGGCGTTCGCGGCGGTGTCGGCGGTCGCCGGCCTCGTGCTCGCCCTCTACTTCTTCGGGGTGGTGAGGAAGGCCAGTCCGGGCAGTGAGCGCATGGTCGAGCTGATGAACGCGATCCAGGCGGGCTCCCGCGCGTATCTGCGCCGCCAGTACACCTGGGTCGCGGTGTTCGTCGTCGTCCTGACCGTTCTCATCTTCGTCCTGCTCGATTGGGGCCGACCGTGGGGTGCCGTCGCGTACGTGCTCGGCGCGCTGTTCAGCGGACTGGCGGGCTTCATCGGCATGACCGTGGCCACGATGGCGAACGCCCGTACCGCGGAGGCCGCGAAGACGGGGCCGCAGCTCGCGTTGCCGCTCGCGTTCCGTGGCGGCGCGGTGATGGGCTTCTCCGTCGCGGGGCTCTCCCTGCTGGGCCTCGCGGGGTCCTACATCCTGTTCGTCCAGGTCCTCGAGGTGAACCAGCCGTTCCAGGTGGTCACCGCGTACTCGCTGGGAGCATCCTCCATCGCGCTGTTCGCCCGTATCGGCGGCGGCATCTACACCAAGGCCGCCGACGTGGGCGCGGACCTCGTCGGCAAGGTCGAGGCGGGCATCCCCGAGGACGACCCGCGCAACCCCGCGACGATCGCGGACAACGTTGGCGACAACGTAGGCGACGTCGCGGGCATGGGCGCGGACCTCTTCGAGTCCTACGCGGGCTCGATCATCGCCCCGATCGCGCTTGCCGGGTTCGCGTTCGCCGCGGTTCCCGACTTCCAGGCCCCCGCGCTGCTGTATCCGATCGCGATCGCCGCGTTCGGGATGCTCGCCGCGATGCTGGGCGCGTTCACCGTCAAGACCAAGCCCGATGCGACGGGCCACGACCTCTCGAAGGCCCTGCACCGGGGCACCAACACCGCCGCGGCGCTGACGGTGGTCCTCGCGCTCGCCCTCGGGTTCCTCTTCTTCGACGGCGTCGAGGGCGTCACCGCCTGGTGGGGCTTCCCCGTCGCGGTGATCGCGGGGCTCTTCGTGGGCATCGGCATCGGCCGGCTCTCCGAGTACTACACCAGCGACCACTACAAGCCGACCCGGCGCATCGCCGAGGCGAGCCAGACAGGCACCGCCACGAACATCCTCGGTGGGATCTCCACCGGCATGCTGTCCGTGGCCGGTTCGGTGATCCTGGTCGTGGTCGCGATCGGCGTGGCCTTCGCGGCAACGGAGTTCGGGGCCCCCGGCATCGACAACTCCGGGATCTACGGCGTCGCCATCGCCGCGATCGGCATGCTCGCGACGCTCGGTGTGGTCGTCTCCACCGACGCCTACGGGCCGATCGCGGACAACGCGGGCGGGATCGCGGAGATGGCCCACCTGGACCCCAAGGTCCGGGAGGTCACCGACGAGCTCGACAGCCTGGGCAACACGACCGCGGCGGTCGCTAAGGGCTTCGCGATCGGGTCAGCGGTGATCACCGCCCTCGCGCTGTTCGTGGCCTTCCAGCAGGCGATCGTGGAGGCGGGCGGCACGATCTCGCTCGATATCTCCGCCGTCGACGTCTTCGTCGGCCTGTTCATCGGCGCGATGCTGCCGTTCCTGTTCGCCGCGCTCACCATGAACGCAGTAGGCCGGGCAGCCAACGAGATGATCGAGGAGGTCCGTCGCCAGTTCCGTGACATCCCCGGCCTCCGGGAGGGCAAGGAGGGCGTCGTCCCCGAGTACGCGAAGTGCGTCGACATCTCCACGGCCAGCGCGCTCCGGGAGATGGTGCTGCCGGGGAGCCTCGCTGTCGTGGTGCCGCTCGTGGTCGGGTTCATCTCCGTGAACGCGCTCGGCGGGCTGCTCGCGGGCGTGCTCGTCACAGGCTTCGCGATCGCGATCTTCATGGCCAACGCGGGCGGCGCGTGGGACAACGCGAAGAAGTACATCGAGGCGGGGAACTACGGCGGCAAGGGCTCCGAGCCGCACAAGGCGGCCGTGGTCGGCGACACCGTCGGGGACCCGTTCAAGGACACGAGCGGCCCTGCGATGAACATCCTCATCAAGGTGATGACCATCGTGTCGCTGATCTTCGCGTCCGCCTTCGTGGGCATGGGGTAGGTTCCCCGCCCCCGTGGCGTGAGGCGGGGGCATAGCGGGCAACTTGCATGGACCCCTGAACCCAGGAGAGGTGATGGAGGACCCACGGTCTCGTAGCGACAGGTCTGCCCTGGAGCGGGTGGGCCTCAAGGCCTGGGCCCTCCTTGGACTGCTCGTCCTGCTGGGCGCCGTGCTGTTCGCGGCCGGCCGGATCATGCTGGTCGTCGTCCCCCTCGTCCTCGCGCTGTTCCCCGCCGCGTTGCTCGAGCCGGTATCTCGGTGGCTGAAGGACCACGGTGTCCCCGCGGCCCTCGCCGCGCTCATCACCCTGTTGGGATCGATCGCGCTGCTCGTCGGGCTGTTCGCCGCCCTCGTGCCGATCGTGGCCGCCGAGCTGCCGGAGCTGATCGAAACGGGCGCCGAAGGGCTGCAGGAGGTCCAGGAGTTCATCGACGCCGATCCCATGGGCATCGGCATCCCCGGCGTGGACGAGCTCCTCGAGCAGGCCCAGGAGCTGGTGGGTGAGGCAGGCGAGCTCGCGGGCCAGGCCCTGCAGGCGCTGACAGCGGTCGTCGAGGTCGCGGTGGGCCTCATATTCCTGCTCGTCGCGCTCTTCTTCTATCTCAAGGACGATCGCCGTATCGCCCGAGGCGTGGGCGACCTGCTCCCCCCGAGGGCCCGCGAGGACGCCGCGGAGATAGGCGCTCGCGTCTGGGGGACCATCGGCGGCTTCTTCCGCGGACAGCTCCTCGTCGCGCTCGTCGACGCGATCTTCATCGGGCTCGGGCTGCTCATTCTCGGCATCCCGTTGGCCCTGCCACTCGCGGTGCTCATCTTCTTCGGGGGCCTGTTCCCCATCGTCGGGGCTTTCATCACCGGCGCACTGGCCGTGCTCGTGGCCCTGGCCGACGCGGGCTTCGTCGTCGCCCTGATAGTGCTGGCGATCATCCTCGCGGTGCAGCAACTCGAGTCCAACGTGCTCGCCCCCGTCGTGCTCGGCCACGTGATCCGTCTGCACCCGCTTCTCGTGATCGTGTCGGTCACGGGGGGTGGCATCATCCTCGGCATTCTCGGCGCGTTCCTCGCGGTGCCCGTCGTCGCGAGCATCGCCCGCGTCGTCGAGTACCTCCGTGAGCAATATCGCGGCGAGGCGCCCGCCGGCGACGAGTCATCCGCCGACGAGCGGGCGCACGAGTCCGATGGGGGCGAGGAGTCGGAGCCGGGCAAAGGCCGGGAGGGCGACGGGCGTGAGCTCGCGGCGGGGGGAGCTAGGTCAGACGACCCCAACCGTGCAGCCAGGTGACGCCGGGGCGGCCAGCGGGGTCGGGTCGCCGCTCGACCTCAATGGCTGTGTGGCCCTGATCGGCGAGCAATGCCTTCAGCTCCGCTTCAGTGACCGACGTGACGTAGACCTCACCTGCGGGCGGGTCGTCCACAGGCTCGAGGTCGCCGCTGCCCTCGCGGAAGGACACGAAGATCGGCCCGCTGCGCTGCACCCTGCGGAGCTCGGTGAACGCGCGCCTGATCTCCTCCCGAGGCAGGTGCTGTAGCGCCGCCGGCGCCCAGACCCCCCCGAATGCGCCGTCGCGAAACGGCAGGGCACGAAAGTCCCAGCACGCGAGTGACTTCTTCGGGAACAGCTCGGAACCTATGCGCATGGACGCCTCCGAGCGATCGCCGGAGACCACCTCGAGCCCGACATCGCGGAGCGCCCGCACGTCGAGCGCGGGACCGCCTGCCACGTCGATGACCACCGCGCCGCGCCCCGCCTGCTGCCCGAACCTGCGCACCGCGTCGAATGGTCGGTTACGCCACCACGCCTCCTGATAGGGGCCGGCGGCGAGGTCGTACGCAACGATGCTCGAGCGCGTGCGGGTATCCACGTGGCTGCCCTCCTGTGCGCCCCGTCGTCGGGCGACGACGACCACCGGAGCATACCGCGTGATCGGTCAGCGCGGGCCGTGGCCGTTGCTGCCGAGCCCGACCGAGAAGCGCATGTGCACACGCGTGCCGCCCTCCCGGATGAAGTCGACCCCGTCGGTCAAGCCACGGATGACGGTAACGCCGAGCCCGCCCTCCTCAGCCCAGTCCCGGTCTGTGGGGTCCTGGTCGAGCGGCGGCTCGAAGCCGGGCCCCGTGTCCTGGATAACGACCTCGAACTGGTCCTCACGTGGTCCGAACATCAGCACGACAGGTCGGTCCCGGTCGACTCGCTGGTGAGCGAGGATGGCATTGGTCGTCGCTTCGCTCACCGCGATCTTCAGATCCTCGATCCGACCGTCGTCCATGCCCGACTTGCGCGCCGCCGTGGTGACGACGAGGCGCGCCAACCCCACGTAGACGACATCGGGGGGGACGTGCAACTCCACACCCGACATCAACTCTGACCTTGCAGGGCCTCGTCCAGGGTGTCGTAGATGGGAAAGACCTTGGTCAGGCCGGTGATCCGGAAGATCTTGAGGATCCGCTCCTGGTTGCAGACCAGGGCGAGGCTGCCCTCGTGGGCCCGGACCCGCTTGAGGCCACCGACGAGCACGCCGAGACCCGTCGAGTCGAGGAACTCGACCTTGGTCATGTCCACGACGAGGTTGTAGTGCCCCTCGCCCACGAGTTCGACGAGGCGCTCGCGCAGTTTCGGTGCGGTGTAAACGTCCACCTCCCCACCGACGTCGAGAATGGTGTGGTCACCTTCGGTGCGGTGGTGTAGAGACAACTCCACGGATGCTCCTTCGGAGGCGCAGCGGTTTCCATTGGCAGCAGTTACTGACCGGCTCGACAAGCCACCAGCATTTGATGCCCGTGCCGATCGGTTGCGAAACCTTCCCTACGAGCCTAGCGACGTGTCTGACGCGGAGGAAGGACCCCTCGGACGGTAGGGTCAGTTTGCGTGAACGCCGACCGACTCCTCGCCGCGCTCGCAGCCGACCTCGACGAGCGCCACCCAAGCGCACGCCCCCGGGTCGCGTTTCGCGAGCACCTGCCCGCACGCGCGCCCACGACCCGGCCGATGCCCGAGGACATGCCCGCCGTCGTCCGCCAACGCCTCGAGCAGGAGGGCATCGACCGGCTCTACGAGCATCAGGGCGCCGCCCGGGAGCTGCTGCGGTCGGGGCGGCACACCGTGGTCGCGACGGGCACCGCCAGTGGCAAGTCCCTCTGCTACCAGCTGCCGACGCTGGAACGCCTCGTGACCGACGACAAGGCGACCGCGCTCTACCTCGCCCCCACGAAGGCGCTCGCCCGGGACCAGCTACGCGCCCTGCGCTCGGTCCGCCTCCCCCACGTGAGAGCGGCGGTGTACGACGGCGATACCCCTAAGTCAGAACGGGAGGCGATCCGACGAACCGCGAACGTGGTCCTCACCAACCCCGACATGCTCCACGTCGGCCTGCTCGCCCACCACCGGCGCTGGGGGGACTTCCTGCACCGCCTCGCCTACGTCATCATCGACGAGTGCCACGTGGCCAGGGGGCTGTTCGGCTCCCATGTCTCCGCCGTCCTGCGCCGCCTGCGCCGGGTCTGCGCGCACTACTCGTCGACGCCGACGTTCGCGTTCGCGTCCGCGACGATCGGAAACCCCGCGGAGCACGCGGCCAACCTCACCGGCCTCGACGTCGAGGAGGTCGTGCGCGACGGCTCGCCCCGCCCCCGGGTGACGTTCGCGCTTTGGGAGCCGGCCGTCACCGACCCTGCGCTGGGCAGTCGGCGCTCCTCCCTCGCGGAGGTCGCTGACCTGCTCGCGGGGCTCGTCCGCCGCGGGCCCGCCACGCTCGCCTTCGCGAAGTCGCGCAAGGCCGCGGAACTCGTGGCCGCCGCCGCCCGGGCCGATGTCGAGGGGGCCGGCACGGAGGGCCGCATCCTCGCCTACCGCGCGGGACTGCTGCCGGACGAGCGCCGGGAGGTCGAGCAGGGGCTCTCCGACGGCTCGATCCGTGGGGTTGCCGCGACCGACGCGTTGGAGCTCGGGGTCGATGTCGGTGGGCTCGACGCGGTGATCATCGGCGGCTGGCCGGGCACGGTGGCCTCCCTGTGGCAGCAGGCGGGAAGGGCGGGTCGCCGCGACCGTGAGGCGCTCGTGATCTTCGTCGCGGACGACGATCCGCTCGACCACTTCCTCCTCGCCCACCCGACGCACCTGTGGGAGCGTCCGCTGGAGGCGGCCACCGCGGACGTCACGAACCCCTACGTGCTGCGCCCCCACCTGCACTGCGCCGCGTGGGAGCTTCCGATCGCCGAAGGCGAGCAGGTGCTCGGCTTCGACGTGGCCGACGTCCTGGACGAAGCGGTCGCGGCGGGCGAGTTGAGGCGACGCGGTGGGCGCTTGTACTGGTCCGGGCGAACCTCGCCCGCGCTCGACACCGCGATCCGCAGCGCCAGCGGGGACCCGTTCTCCATCGTCGACGGCGACACCGGGGCACTGATCGGCGAGGTCGACGAGGCGCGGGCGCACACGACGGTCCACGAGGGCGCGGTCTACCTCCACCAGGGCACGACGTACCGGGTGGCGAGACTCGACCTGACCGACCGGGTCGCGGTGGCGCACGCCTACGGTGGCCCCGAGTACACCCGGCCCCGCAGCGACACCGATGTGACGGTCGCGTCCGTCACGGAGTCGGAGCGCTGGGGCGCCTGCACCGTCCACCACGGGTTGGTGGAGGTCTCCACGCAGGTCCTCGCCTACGAGCGCCGACGGGTCTTCACCAACGAGTCCCTCGGGGTCGTCGACCTCGAACTGCCGAGGCTGCACCTCGACACGCAGGCATGGTGGATCACGATTCCCGAGGAGGTGCTGGAGGGCGCCCGGGTGGACACCTCAGCGGTCGCGGGTGCCGTGCACGCCGCGGAGCACGCGGCCATCGGCCTGCTGCCACTCGTCGCGATGTGCGACCGGTGGGACGTGGGAGGGCTGTCGACGCCGTGGCACCCCGATACGGGGTCGGCGACGATCTTCATCTACGACGGGCATCCAGGCGGAGCGGGCATCACCGAGCGCGCGTACCGCAGCGGCGATGCACATCTTCACGCGACCCACGAGGCGGTCGCCGCGTGCCCGTGCGTGGCGGGTTGCCCCTCGTGCGTGCAGTCCCCCAAGTGCGGCAACGGCAATGAGCCCCTCGACAAGGCCGCCGCACTGCGCCTGCTCGGGACCGTGCTCACGGAGCGTCGCCGCGACCTGGCTGCGCCTCCGTGACATCGAGTTCCTCGAGCGCGGCCACTACCTCCTTCACGTGTGTCTCCGCCGCTTGCAGACGGTCGCGGCAAAGGCGCACGAGCTCCGCGCCACGTGCCACGCTGGCGCCGAGCTCGTCGACGCCGATGCCGTCGTCCTGGAGCTTGCCCACGAGCTCCTCGAGCTCGGCGGCGGCCTGCTCGTAGGTCAGCGGCGGCTGCCCGTGCTCGTCGGGGAGGTCCCCGTCAGCGGTCATCTGTGCGCTCCCTGTCGGTTGGTCGATCGCGAGGTTTGATGTCGAGCACCCAGGAGGCGACCGACCCGTCGCTCAACTCGGTGGTGATCTGGTCGCCGTGGCCGAGCCCCGTGACCGAGCTCAACGCTCGTCCGGCCGCATCCCGTGTGATCGTGTAGCCGCGCGCGAGCTGGCGGATCGGGTCGGCGGCGTCGACGCGGGCCTCGGCCAGCTCGAGGCGGCTGCCCGCACGCTCGAGCGTCGCCCGGGTCGCGCGTTCGAGGATACCGACCGCGCGCTCCAGTCTGCGACGCTCGTCGATCCCCGCGCGGGGCGCGGAGGCGGCCAGGCCCGAGGATGCACGTCCGACGCGCTGGCGCTCGCCCCGCAGGACGGCCCCGGGCGCAGCGCCGAGTGTGGTCGCTGTCCGCAGGAGATCGCGGCGAGTGCGCTGCAGACGCTGGTCGGCGTTCCCCTCGAGGCGGCCGGCGCACTGGGCCAACCGCTGGTGGGCCGCCGCCACCCGGTTCCCCGCGACGGTGCGGAGGGAAGCGAGCGCGCTGTCCACGCGGACCGCGCAGTCGCCGACGGCCGTCGCAAGGGCCTGTCCCGCAGCGGTTGGGGTGCTCCAGCAGGTATGGGAGACCTCGTCGGCGACACTTCGATCCTGCTGGTGGCCGATGGCCGACCAGACCGGGAACGGGGCGGTGGCTATGGCCTCCGCGACCCCGGCGGTGTCAAAGCCCGCGAGATCGAGGCGGCTGCCGCCACCGCGCGCGACGACGACCACGTCGAGCGGGCGAGCCGAGTGAAGCCTCCCGAGCGCGGTCACGGCCCCCACGACACTCGCCTCGCAGTCCCTGCCTTGCACACGGGCATGAGCGAGCACGACCTCGAAGGCGAACCCACTTCTCCGCAACTGCGAGAGCACGTCGGCTTCCGCATCGCTGCCCGCGGAGACGACCACGCCCACCCGCAGTGGTGCCGGGGGCACGTCGTGCGCCGCGTTGCGCCGCAGCAACCCCCGGCTCCCGAGGTCGGCGAGGACACGATCTCGCGCCACCGACAGCGCACCCAACGTGTAGGCGGGATCGATGCGGCTGACCTTGAGCTGGAGGCGACCCCACGGCTCGTAGTAGGAGACGCTTCCTCCGAGCAGCACTTCCACGCCGTCCGCGAGCTCGAGCCCGGGTGCCACCGCGAGATCGCGGTCGAAGCTCGCGCGCTCCCAGCGGAGCACCGTCGCGGAGAGCTTCGCGACCGTCTGACCCCGGTCCGGGTCATGCTCGACGAGGTCGAAGTAGAGGTTGCCGCCTCGGGGGGCACGATAGTTCGACAGCTCGCCACGCACCCAGACCATCTCGGGGAGGCCGTCGCGAAGCGCACGCGCGATCTCCGAGCCCAGCTCGCTGACGCGCAACCCGACCCGCTCGGGCGCGATCTCGGTCATGCAACCTCTTCCTGCGCCGCACTGCAGACCCCGGCGAGGCACCGCCAGGCCCTACCGCCTTCGGGCGGCAGTCTGTCATGGTCGCACGGGGATCGGGCACACCGTAGCCGGTCAAAGGGCCACCGCGGCGGTCGTCCACAGGGCCTGAGAGGCTCTAGGCGCCTTGAGGCGAGCCCTGACGGGTTGGCAGGTTGAGGATCAGCGATGTGACACGGTCCCGTCGAGGGCCGCGCACAGGATGTCGAGCCCCTCCTCCGCCTCTTCCGCCGTCAGGGTCAGTGGGGGCGAGATGCGCAGGGTGTTGCCGTAGAGCCCGCCCTTGCCCACGAGAAGGCCTCGGGACTTGCAGGCCTCGACGACCGCGTTCGCTGCTGCGGGATCGGGATCGCGGGAGCCGGGGACGACGAGCTCCAACCCGATCATCAATCCCTTCCCTCGCAGGTCGCCGACGACCGCGCTGCCGGTCGCGAAGGCCCTGAGCCCGGTGAGCAACTGCCCGCCGACCCTCCGGGCGTTGGCCTGCAGATCGTGTTCGAGCAGGTAGTCGAGATTGGCTGCCGCCCCTGCGCAGGCGAGAGGATTGCCCCCGAACGTCGAGATCGAGTTCGCGCCGATGCTGTCCATCAGGTCCGCGCGTGCCACGACGCCACCGAGGGAGAGGCCGTTCCCGAGCCCTTTGGCGAACGTCATGATGTCAGGCTCGACCCCGTGCGCATCGATGCCCCAGAAGTGCTCTCCGGTGCGGCCCCAACCCGTCTGCACCTCGTCGGCGATGAACAGGATGCCGTACTCGTCGCACACCTCCTTCATGGCGCCGAAGAAGTGGTCCGGAGGCACGGTGAACCCGCCGACGCCCTGGATCGGCTCCGCGATCAGGCACGCGACATCGCCTGCCGTCGTCGTCTCTATCACGTCGCGGAGGTCCTGCGCACAGGCGTTGGTGAACGCCTCGTCGTCGAGGTGGCCGAACGGGCTTCGGTACCGATACCCCGAGTGCACGTAGCTCACCTGGAATGGCGACAGGCTCGAGGCTGACCACCCGCGGTTCCCCGTGACCGCCATGGAGGAGAACGAGCGGCCGTGGTAGCTGTTGCGCAGCGCCAGGACCTGCGTCGAGCGTCGAGCGGTCGTGGCGAGCAGGAGCGCGGTATCGGTCGCCTCCGTGCCCGACGTCGTGAAGAAGACCTTCGCATCTGGGACCGGACTCAAGCCGGCGATACGCTCGGCTAGCTCCACCTGGGAGCGGATCATGTACAGCGTCGAGCTGTGCAGGATCCTCCCCGCCTGCTCCTGCACCGCGGCCACGACCTCAGGAAGCGCATGGGCAGTCATGGTGGTAAGGATCCCGCCGAAGAAGTCGAGGTACTCATTGCCCTCGCCATCCCAGACGCGCCGCCCCTCCCCCCGGGTCAGCTCGATGGGCTCCTCGTAGTAGAGCGCGAGCCAGGAGGGCATCACCGCCTGGTGCCTTGCGTGAAGTTCCTTGTGGTCCATGGCCGTATGCCCTCGCTAGCTCCAGGTGACGGGAACGGGTTGGCTCCACAATGTACGCCCGACGAGGCACAGGGCGGGACCTCCCACTCGGGCGTGGGCGACGGTGGTCAGGGGATCACTGCCGCCGCCGCCTCCGTGCCCACACGTGGCACGAGGCCTGCGACCAGGGGCATGCGTGTGGCTGCCGAGACCCGGACGGTGACCCGGAGCGGCCAACGCTGCACATCGAGGTGCTCGAGTTGCGCGTCGTTGCGATACGCCAGTTCGGCGGCTGCCTCACCGGGGTTGCCTGAGCCGCCCGCCAGGGGCGAGGTGCCCGCCGCAGCGAGCGCAGCCGCGTCGGCTGCGGTGCTCGCCCGCGCGTGGGCATGCGCGAGGTCGAGCGCTGCGGACAGCATCAGCAGCGCAAGCACCAGGACGATCATGCCGCCGAGGACGGTCAGCAACGCGACACCGCCCGAGTCACCCTGCCTCGCTGCCCCTCCACAGCTGGTCACCGCCCCTCCACGCGCATCGTCGCCTGCCCGGGCAGCCAGACGTCCGCGCCCAGGGCCTCGAACGCGCGACTTCGCAGGCGGACCGACGCAGTGACGACCTCGCCCGCCGACGGCCGTCCGGGTACGAGCTCAAGCTCGATGGTGCGACGGTCGGCCGCGGCAGTGGCGACCGAGTGCGCGGCGTCCACGTCCCCTACCGCGGCACTGCGAGCCGCTTCCCGGGCGACCGCCTGCGCGGCCACGAGGTCTGCGCCGAGCAGGCCCGCGCACGCCACGAGGACGAGCAGAAGTGTGACGACGGGAAGCACGAGCAACAGCTCGATGCTCTGGCTCCCGGTCTCGGAGCGCAGGGGGGCGCGCTGCGGCGCGCCCCCCTGCCTGGCTCCTAGAACCACGACCCGACGACGCCGCCGATGGAGCCGACGACCGCATCCACGATCGTCGAGAGGGTGTCGGGATTGCGAAGCAGCATGACGAGGCCGCTGCACGCGGCCGCGCTCACCCCGCCGAGCATCGCGTACTCGGCGGCCTGCGCCCCGGTCTCGTCGCGCCACTTGACGGATCGGTCGCCCGCCCCGTCCTCGAGGTCGATTGCGAGCAGTCGTGCCCGGGCCGCCATGGCGGTGGCCCGATCAGTGAGGATGTGCATAACGTTCTCCTTATCAGAACAGGCCGGCGCCACCCGCGAAGGCGGTCCACAGCAACGGTGGAACCACGCCCAACACGAACGCGGGTAGCGTCAGCAGGGTGGTGGGGAAGACAAGAGCGACCTGCACGCGCTCCGCGGCTTCCTCAGCCGCGGCACGGCGGGCCGCACGTAGATCGGTGGCGAGCTCCTGGAGCGGCTGCGCCGAGGGAGCGCCCCAACGGTCCGCGGTGGCGAGCACCGCGCCCAAGGCGTCCAGTCCGCTGCCGGAGAAGGCGGATTCGATGTCGTAGCCGCCCTGCAGTCGCTGGGCGACCGACTGCAGCGGCGCGCGGGCCGCGGGGGGAGCGAGCGGCGCCACCACGGTGACGGCCGCGATGGTGGGCAAGCCCGCCGCGACCGCTACCGCGACGAGCTCGGAGGTCTCCGCCGCACCACCGGACCCGGTCGACGGGCTGCGCTCGCACGCCCGTGGCCGTCCCACCGCAGCGCCGACGATGACCGCGGCGAGCAGGCCGGTCGCGCTGCCTGCCAGCAGCCATCCCGCGACGAGC
>SKQL01000021.1 GCA_007119035.1 Nitriliruptorales bacterium
CCTGCGGGATCGCGAGCCGTGAGGCGGTCGCGACCGGTCGACTGCTCCTGCTGAGCCCCGAGGAGGGCCATCTGGCCGACGACGTCTTCGATCCGGACCAGTCCGCGGCCGCGCTCGGGACGCTCGTGGACCACGCGCTGGCCGAGGGCTTCGACGGCGTGCGGCCACTGGGATGGGCGGCCGACGCGGTCGAGGTCGTGGGAGGCGCGGATGCCCTGCTCCGCCTCGAGTCCTGCGGGGAGCGCGTGAGCCGGACCCGACCCTTGTCGATCCTGTGCGTGTACGACCGGGACGTGTTCGGAAGCGACCTCACGGCTTTCGTGACCGTGCATCCCCGCGCGGTCGAGGACCGGACGCTGGCGGGAACAGAGCACGCATCCGGCGACGTGGTCGCCGACCTCGGGCATCTCGCCTTCATCGATCTCGGCGGTGCCCGGGAACTGCTCGCGCTAGCCCGCCACCTGGCGCATCCCCGGGCACTGCGGCTGCTCAACGCGCCGCGCCAGCTCCCCCTCCTGCTGGACGTGGTTGGCTGGGACCGTGAGGCCAATCTCGTAGTCGAGTGCAGGCGAGGTGCGCCGTGACCCCAGGGACGCAAGCTCCCGCTCGCCCACGCCCGTTTCGCCACGAGGCGCTCCTGTACGCCGGCGACCACGAGTTCGTCGAGTCGGTAGGGGCGTTCATCCTCGCGGGGGAGGCGGCCGGCGAGCCCATCATGGTCATGGTCGAGGAACGCAAGATCGACCTGCTCCGATCCATCCTCCGCGACCACGCCCAGCACGTGGTGTTCGAGGACATGCTCGGCGTCGGCCGCAATCCCGCCCGGATCATCCCCGCGTGGACCGACTTCGTCGCCGATAACACCGCTGATGGGCGATCCGCCCGCGGCATCGGGGAACCGGTCTGGCCGCAGCGGGGCCCTGCGGAGCTCGCGGAGTGCGTGCAGCACGAACAGCTCCTCAACACCGCGCTCGCGGACGCCGCCGGCTTCACGTTGCTGTGCCCGTACGACACCGCCGCGCTCGATGAACGGGCCCTCGACGCCGCCCACACCGGTCATCGCACCCTCCTCGAGGGCGGCATGTCCTTGCCGAGTCCCGGGTGGAGCAGCGACAATCACGGCGAGGCGGCCCTTGCGGGGACGTTCTCGGAGCCGTTCCCACCCCCGGAGGCGTTCACGTTCGAGGCGGACGGACTCCGCGAGCTCCGCTCCGCGATCGCGCGGGAGGCCCAGCGCGCGGGCCTCACCGCGCATGACGTGGAGGTTGTCCTGCTCGCCGCGAACGAGGTCGCCACGAACAGCGTGCGCCACGGTGGCGGCAGGGGCCGGGCGCGGGTCTGGTCGGACGAGGCGGCGCTTGTCTGCGAGGTCCATGACGACGGCCACATCACCGACCCCCTGGCGGGACGGCACCCCCCCGACGTCGGGGACACGAGCGGCCGGGGCCTGTGGCTGGCCAACCAGCTCTGCGACCTCGTCCAGGTGCGCTCGTCGTCGACGGGCACGACGGTGCGCCTCCACGTCAACCGCTGAGTGACGCCACCATGGCATCCGAGGACGCTCGAGCCGCGCTGGCCATGTCCGACCCTCACCGCCCCGACGCGGACGCGTGGCGTACCGCGGGGCTGTCGCGGCAGCTGCTAGCGCGCCGGCAGCTGCTGCTGCACGGCCCGCTCGACGGTGAACGGGCCAACCGGCTGGCCGCAGAGCTCATGGCCCTCGACGCCGAAAGCGCCGAACCCGTCAACCTGTCGATCAACAGCGCGGGAGGCGACCTGGCCTCGCTGTTCGCCGTCGTCGACACCCTCCACACCATCCGGGCTCCCGTGCACGTCCGCTGCGCCGGTCAGGCAGTGGGCACCGGCGCGGCGCTGCTCGCGCTCGGGACCGGCCGACGGCGGGCCGCGCCCCACGCCCAGATCACGTTGACACTCCCGAAAGAGCAGGGGATGGGGTCGGCTGCCGACCTCGAACGGGCCGCGGACGCGCAGACCGCACTCCGCGAGCAGCTGTTCGACGCGCTCGCCGACGCGACGGGGCAGCCGCGCACCTGGATCGCACCCCAGTGGGAGCGCGGCCGTCTCCTCACCCCACAGGAGGCGGTCGAGGAGGGGCTCGTCGACGAGGTCGGCGGGTAGGCACCCGCGCTCTCGTCAGCGGCGCGCGAGGTCGAGGCGCGGCGGCAAGGTCCATCGCCGTGCCTCGTTCAAACGCGACCACGTGCGCAGCGCCCAGCACCTCGGCGTCGCCGCGGAGCTCCGGCATGGAGCTCGAGCGCACGCAGACGTACCGCAACGTAGCGCGGTCCGGACGCGCGGCCCTCGTCATCGATGACGTGCTACCACCGTGGCACCCACGAGCGGTCATGGCAAAGGGCCGCGCGGAGGCTCTCGACGGGCTCATCCGCCTCCACCCGGAGAGGATCGTCTCCAGGGGGATCGAAAGCGACGTGATCGGCGACCGGCGGTCCCGGACCGTCACGTGACGCGGCCGCCCCCTCGAGGAATCGGGCCACCCCGGGCCGCGTTGCGCCGGGTAGGTGGTGTGCTAGGCTTCCTCGGTGTTCGCCCTCTTGATCCGGCAGCGCCGGTCGAGTCCCGCATGGCCGTCAGTTGGATGAGCACGGATAAGGACCTGTGGAGCAGCTAGGAGTGCTCGTCACCCTGTCAAGGTGAAGGTCGCGGGTTCAAATCCCGTCAGGTCCGCCAACCGGCCGGGGGCAATCCCTCCGGCCGGTAGCATTTCCCCACCGGGGAAGTGCTGGTCAGGTAGCTCAGTCGGCAGAGCGTCCGCCTGAAAAGCGGAAGGTCGGCAGTTCGATTCTGCCCCTGACCACCATCCGGCCTCTGACCTGCGAGTTCCTACCCACTCGGCCCCTCCTCCCTTGAGGTGCCTGTTAGACGTAGCGTATAGCGGGCGGGTAATGGAAGGTCCGGCGAGATGCACTCCGAACACCTCGAGATGCTCGCTCGTAACCTCGCACCCAAGACGGTCGTCAGCTACACCGACACCGCCCAACGCCTCGCCGCGTTCACCTCGCCGATCAGGCTAGCCAGTCTCAACCCGCCACGGTCAGCTTCCGCCACCGGGCGCTGCAACGATTCTTCAAGTGACTCGGGGCACGCAGCCGCTCCATGGGGGAGACCTCCGAGCCGTGAACCGGTGGCGGTGAGCCGGGGAATGCACACCGACATCTGCTCCCACCAGACCGTCGCAGCGAACGAGGTCGCCTGGACTGCAAGGGGGTCACCCCGGGTCAGGATCGGTGCTCGGGGCCTTCTGCCGTCGTGGCCCGGCTGAACACCGCGAGGCCTCCCATCCCGGCGATAACGCCGACAACGGGAACGATCGGCAGGCTCAGGGGGGCCTCCGGGCTTGCCAGTCCCCCCACGATGAGCCACCCGAGCGAGGCGCTGGTCGCCAGGACGGCGAGTGCCGTCATCGCGACCGCGATCGGCGAGGGCAGCCTCGTCGCTGGCGCCGGGTCGGTGCGCTCGAACCTGCCGAAGAGCCCCACGAGCGGTACGAGGACCACCAGGCACGCGGTGATCCAGAGCGGGCGGGTAGCTACCCACTGCCATCCGACCTCGCGCGCGATGGGCCACGGGTGTGTCGCGCGGAGCGCTTCGGCGACGACGAGCATGGCTGTCTGGTGCCACAGGAACACCGTCATCAATCGGGATCCCAGCATCCCGACCGCACCCCATGCACGGGTCCGCTGCAGCCATCGCTCCGCGGTCGGGCGCAGCGCCAGCGCGATCCCGAGCTGCGCGAGGCCGAGGACGAACAGGGCGATCGTGGGGGGCGCGTCGTTGTCGGTCGGTCCGCCAGCGACCATGGCGATCGGATAGCCGGCCACGCCGACGAGGAGCCCCAGCACCGAGACCGCCGCTGACGCCTGCGCCCACTGGGCCGTCCGCCGTCGGGGCACGCGCCCGTCGGCCCACAGGTACCCGAGCTGATGCACCGCCGTCCAGACGAAGACGTAGTTGAGCACCGCGTACAACGGCACGCCGTCGACCACCGGCGTCCCCGCGAGCCACGGTGGCTGCGCGAACCGCAGCGCGTCGACCGTGGCCGCGGCGACGACGCAGGCGGCGAGGACGCGAACGTGGCCGCGGTCGGCGAGGACCGGGGTGAGCGCCGTCACGACGAGGTAGGCGGCGAGGAACCACACCGGCACGATGGCCGCCTCCGGACGGAACAGCATCGCTCCGATGCGACCCGTCTCCGCAAGGAACGCAGAGACGCCGACCCACAACCACAACAACGGGACGAGCGGCCGCAGCAGCCTTCGCGCACGGTGGCGCACCCATTCGACGCCACCTGTGCCGGCCGCCTGGGCGCGCCGCCAGGACCGGAGGTTCAGGGCTCCCCCCACGATGAAGAACAGCGGCATGACCTGTACGACCCAGGTCGCCCATCGGGTCGCGGGAGCCACCGACAGCAACTGGCGGCCCGTGGGCTCGCCGTCGGGCGCGATCACGACGCGAGCCAGCCAGTGGCCGAGGACGACGACGAGGATCGCGAGCACGCGCAGGAGGTCGAGGTAGCGATCCCGGTCGTCGGGGGTCTCGCGCTCGATCCGAGCAGCCAGGTAGTCGAACCGTCCAAGCACCGTGGGTCTCCTTGAGGGCACTCGTGACATCCGTGCCGCCGAGCGGACTCGGGGATGCGGGCCGCGCTGGGACGACGTCGCCGGGCATCATCGGCTTGATCGTCTCCACGAGCGCTACCGCCTTTGCTAGCTCCTCGAGCAGGTCGGGTGGGACATAGTCGAACACGCGGGTGTCAGCCATCAGGCGCCACTGCCCTCGTTCGCCGCGTACTCCATGACCCGCATGTCAAGATTGTCGATCGCGACGCAGACCTCGGTCAACGCGGTCGCGATGTCCGTAGCCAGGGTCTCGCCCACGGGCAGGTAAGGTCGGCAGTTCGATTCTGCCCCTCGCGAAGCGCGGGAGTCCGCCACTAGCGGTGGATCCGGCCGGAATACCGCCCGCATCCACCGCAACCTGCGCGAAGTCGGCGCGTCGCGGGTCGCCGCGGCGACTCAGTCGGCGTCTGTCGGGAACGGCCGAATCCGGCTTCCGACCGTCTCCAGGTCCTCTTCCGCACCGCCGGGGAGCAGGGACACCCCGACGGCCACGACGGTGGACGCGAGGAGTGCGCCGAGGAACGGCCCGAGCGTGGGCAACGCGTCGGGGAACGTCGCCAACCGGACCGCCTC
>SKQL01000041.1 GCA_007119035.1 Nitriliruptorales bacterium
CGAATATGTTGTCACACACCTCGTCGAGGATGACGAGGTCCTGCGGGCGCCCGTTGCCGGCGAGCATCCGCTCGTAGATCTGCGACATCCAGAACGTGCCCTCCCGGCAGGGGGTGCACTTGCCGCAGGACTCGTGCTCGTAGAACTTCGTCCAGTTGAGCACCGCCTCGATGACGCTCGTCTTGTCGGAGAACATCATCATCGCGGCGGTGCCGAGGAGGCTGCCCGCCTCCGCGATCGAGTCGAAGTCCATGGCGACATCGAAGTGCCCGCCCGTCAGCAGCGGGGTCGACGACCCGCCCGGGCACCAGAACTTGAGCTCCCGTCCGTCGAGCATGCCTCCCGCGGACTCATCCACGATCTGACGGGCGGAGGTGCCGAGCGGCCACTCGTAGTTGCCCGGACGGTTGACCTCCCCGGAGACGCAGTAGAGCTTCGTGCCCGGCGACTTCTCCGTGCCGATCGACTTGAACCAGTCGACGCCGCGCTCGACGATCCACGGGACGTTGGCGATCGACTCGACGTTGTTGACCACCGTCGGTGAGGCGTACACGCCGGACACGGCGGGGAACGGGGGGCGCAGCCGGGGTTGGCCGCGACGACCCTCGAGCGAGTCGAGCAGCGCGGTCTCCTCACCGCAGATGTACGCGCCCGCGCCGTAGTGCAGCGTGACGTGGATGTCGTGGCCGGACCCGAGGACGTCGTCGCCGAGGTAGCCCTCGCGGTACGCCTCGGCCAGTGCCTCCTCGAGTCGCATGCCGGGGAAGAGGTACTCGCCGCGGATGTAGATGAACGACCGGTGGCAGGACAGCGCGTACGACGCGATGGCGATGCCCTCGAGCAGCTGGAAGGGATCGCGCTCCATCAGCTCGCGGTCCTTGAACGTGCCCGGCTCGGACTCGTCGGCGTTGACGACGAGGTAGACGGGCTTGCCCGTGTCCTGGGGCGTGAAGCTCCACTTGAGCCCGGTCGGGAACCCCGCGCCGCCACGACCGCGCAGCCCGGAGTCCTTGACGGTGTTGAGCACGTCGGGCGCGGGCATGTCGAGCGCCTTGCGCAGCGCGGTGTAGCCCCCCGTGCGCAGATAGCCGCTGAGGGTGTGCGCGTCCTCCACTTCGTAACGCGACGACAGCACGGAGATCGGCTCGGCCACGGTCACTCCTCCACCTCGTCCTCGTCGACCTGTTCGTCCCTGCGGGGGTCCTCAGGGGGCTCGGCGGTCTCGCCACCGGGCGCGGTGCCGGGCTCCTGGGGCTCCCAGTCGGGATCGCGCGTGGGGAACTCCCGGGCGCTGCCGCCGGCCTCGGCCTCCACCGCGTCGGGGTCCATGCCCGTCTCGCGCACCGCCGCCTTGGCGTGCTCCCGCTCGGCGATGTCCTCGTCGCTGAAGGTCGCGACGATCGGCACGGGCTGGGCGCCGGGGCCGGACTCGGCCATCTGCTCGGGCGTCGCGCCTCCGTGGTGCGCCCGCGCCTTGCCCGTGGCCTGCGCGATCTCCCCGTCGGGGTCGTCGGGCGGACCGAGGCCCGCGAGCCGGTACGAGGCCTCGCGCACACCCTGCGGGACCGCACCCCGGGTCGGGGCGGGAACGTCCTCGCCCGCGACGAGCGCGTCGACGAGGGCCTCCGCGTCCGCGACGGACAGGTTCTCGTAGTTGTAGTAGTCCACGGTCACGAGCGGCGCGCCCTCGCAGTTGCCCAGGCACTCGGCGTGCTCGAGGGTGACCGTTCCGTCCCCGCTCGTCTCGTTCTGCCCGAGGCCGAGCTTGTCGGAGAGCCGGTCATAGACGTCCTTGCCCCCACGGACCGCGCACGAGAAGCTCGTGCAGACGCTGACCAGGTGCCGGCCCATGGGCGCGCGCTTGTACATCGTGTAGAAGCTCGCGACCGCGCCGACCTCGGCCTTGGTGAGGTCGAGCAGCTCCGCGCACTCCGCGACACCGTCATCGGAGATGTAGCCGTCGGCTGCCTGCACGAGGTGCAGCAACGGCAGCAACGCCGACTGCTTCGCGGGGTAGCGGGCCACGAGCTCCTCGGCCCGGCTCCGCAACTCTGGTGAGAACAACGTGGTGACTCCTTGGGTGCGCTGCGACGTAGGGGTTGGGCGTTACCGGTCCACGCCTCCCATCACGGGGTCCACGCTGGCCACCGCGACGATGATGTCCGCGACCTGTAGGCCCCGCGACAGTGGGGGCAGAGCGCCGATGTGAATGAAGGAGGGGTCCCGCACGTGGACCCGGTACGGCTTGTTCGAGCCGTTCGAGGTGACGTGGTAGCCCAGCTCGCCCCGCGGCGACTCGACGGGGACGTAGACCTGCCCCGGGGGGACGGTGAACCCCTCGGTGACGATCTTGAAGTGGTGGATCAGCGCTTCCATCGACTGGCCCATGATCCGCGAGATGTACTCCTTGGCGTTGCCGATCCCGTCGGGGCCGAGCGCGAGCTGCGCAGGCCACGCGATCTTCTGGTCCTCGATCATGACGGGGCCGCCGGGAAGGGCGTCGAGTGCCTGCTCGACGATCTTGAGCGACTCGTAGACCTCCTGGATGCGGATGAGGTAGCGCCCGTACGCGTCCGCCGTGTCGGTCACGGGCACGTCGAAGTCGAACTGCTCGATGCCGCAGTAGGGCTGAGCCTTGCGCAGGTCGTGCGCCACGCCCGTGGAGCGGAGGACGGGCCCCGTCACGCCGTAGGACAGGCACGTCTCCGCATCCATGATCCCGACGCCCTTGTTGCGCTCCACCCAGATCGGGTTCTCCGAGAGCAGGGTCTCGATCTCGCCGACACGGTCGCGCAGCTCTGCGATGACCTGGCGCACCCGGAGCTCGAAGTCGTGCGGCACGTCCGCGGCGAGCCCGCCGGGGCGTATGAACGCGTGGTTCATTCGCAACCCGCTGACGAACTCGAAGATGTCGAGGATCGTCTCGCGCTCGCGGAACCCGAAGATCATCGCCGTGGTGGAGCCGAGCTCCATCCCGCCTGTCGCGATCCACACCATATGGCTCGACACGCGGTTCAGCTCGGTGAGGATCACCCGCAGCGTCTGCGCGCGCTCGGGGACCTCGTCGGTGACGCCGAGCAGCTTCTCGACGGCCATGCAGTAGGCGAGCTCGTTGAACAGCGGCGAGAGGTAGTCCATCCGGGTGACGAACGTCACGCCCTGCACCCACGGGCGCACCTCGGTGTTCTTCTCGATGCCCGTGTGGAGGTAGCCGATCACGGGCTCGTTGGACAGCACCATCTCGCCGTCGAGGGTCAGCACCATCCGCAGCACCCCATGCGTCGAGGGATGCTGCGGCCCCATGTTGATGACCATCTCGCCGCCCTCGACGACGTCGGGCAGCTCCTGCCAGTCGCCGCTCGCGACGGTGTACTCGCGCGGCGCGACGTCCGGCGAGGACTCGCCGGACAGGCCGTGCTCCACGTTGCCGCCTGCCTCACTCACGGTCTCGGTCCTATCCCTGCCTGGGCGGTCACTAGTAGCTGCGCTGATCCGGGGGTGGTATGACCGCGCCCTTGTACTGCACCTCGACGCCACCGAGCGGGTAGTCCTTGCGCTGCGGGTGGCCCACCCACTCCTCGGGCATGAGTATCCGCTCGAGGTTCGGGTGGCCCTCGAAGACGACGCCGAACATGTCGTAGGCCTCGCGCTCCATGAAGTTCGCGGACCGGTACAGATCCACCACGGACCTGATGGTCCCGCCCTCGTCCCCCACCGAGGTGCGCACACGGAACCGATGGTTGTGGGTGATCGAGGTCAGCATGTAGTCGATCTCGATGCGCCCCTCGTCCTGCACCTCGTAGGTGGGCCAGCCGGTCGTCTCAACGGCCTTCTCGACACGCTCCATGCCGGGCCAGTGCACGCAGGAGAGGTCGCTCAGCAGCTCGCAGCGGACATCGGGGTCGTCCCGACAGAACGCGACGAGGTCGTGCACCCGGTCCGGCTCGGCGATCAGCGTGAGCTCACCGCGGAACGCCTCGACCTCGAGGTCCCCGAACGCGGCCACGATGTGGTCGCGGAGCGCGGCGAGCTCCTCGGACAGCTGCACGGCGGGCCGGCGCTGGTCACGCAGACGAAAGGCCTCCCCACCCGCCATGTTGGGATTGGCGGTGCCCGGGCCACCTCGCCGGTGCCACGTCTCCTCCTCGCCGGGAGGCTCCTCCTCGGTGATATCGAGGTCGGTGACGTCGAGTTCGTCGCCGCCACTTGAGTCGCTCACGTCACGGCGACTACCGCTGTCGCTACTTGAGTCGCTCACCACTCCCCCTCAGCTGTCGGTGTGGTGTGCCCTGAGCCGCGGGCGAAGCCGGTCAGGTGATCGCGGCCACCCTCCTTGGCCTGGGGCTGCGTCGCGGCGTCACCGGGGACGACGGCCTCCTCGGGGCCGGTCCACCCGGTACGGCGCTTGAACTCCTCCATCGACTCGCCTGGGCGTGGGCGCTCGACGAGCTGCTCCTGCTTGATCTTGTCGTGGAGCTTGAGGATGCCGTCCATGAGCATCTCGGGGCGCGGCGGGCAGCCCGGCACGTACATGTCGACGGGGATGACGTGGTCCACCCCCTGCACGATCGCGTAGTTGTTGAACATGCCGCCGCTCGAGGCGCACACCCCCATGGAGATGACCCACTTCGGCTCGGCCATCTGGTCGTAGAGGTTGCGGATGACCGGCGCCATCTTCTGGCTCACCCGGCCGGCGACGATCATGAGGTCGGCCTGACGCGGCGAGGCGCGGAAGACCTCCATGCCGAACCGGGCCATGTCGTAGTGCGCCCCCCCGGTCGACATCATCTCGATCGCGCAGCAGGCGAGCCCGAACGTGGCGGGCCACAGCGACCCGGACCTGCCCCAGTTCACGAACTTCTCGGTCTGGGTCAGCAGGATGCCGTGCGGCAGCTGGCTCTCTACTCCCATTCGAGACCCCCCTTGCGGAGCACGTAGTAGTAGCTCTCGAACAGCAGGGCCACGAAGATGCCCATCACCGCCAAGCCGTACCAGCCGAGGTCGCGCAGGACCACCGCCCACGGGTAGAGGAAGACCGCCTCCACGTCGAAGATGATGAACAGCATCGCGATGAGGTAGAAGCGCACCGCGAACCGGCTGCCGCGGATGTCCGTCGCGGGATCGGGGATGATGCCCGACTCGTACGGGGCGGCCTTCGCGGGGTTCGGCGCGCGCG
>SKQL01000011.1 GCA_007119035.1 Nitriliruptorales bacterium
CGCCCGATGATCCGGCACCTGGTTCGCCGCGAGGAACCGGAACGCGACCTGCTCCACACACGCGGTCTCGAGCTTGCGTGACGACCGGCAGCCGGTCACATAGCCATACAGCAGCAGTTTGAGCATCATCCGTGGATCGAACGGCGGGAAGCCCTTGACGTTGGTATGCGCCGCGTAGAACGGGTCGAGATCCAGATGCTGCTCGACCAGCTCGTCGACGAACCGGGCCAGATGCTCCGCCGGGAGCCACTCATCAAGCGACGGCGGCAACAACATCGTCTGTCCCGGCTGATAGTCCCGGAACACCTTCCCCACCGCGCCCTGCGCCGGCGCTGAGACCGGCGGTTCGTCTTCCGCGGAAGACACCGGAACGTCCACCAACCGCTGCTGCTCCACCATCACCACCCGCCGTCCGACACCCCCACATTCTCGCAAACCCGGGCCCCGAAACGGAAACGACCTCGCGGTTACTGACCCACGCTCCTAGCGGTGACCAACCTCGTCCTGCTCGGTGTCCGGCTGTTCGAGCTGCATCATGCGCTGCCCACCACCCCGCCGGGGCCGCTCGAGCCGGCCCGATCACGAGCGGAACGCGCCCGGTCCCCTCGAGGTAGGCAGTGGTGAGGTACAGCGTGAACGGCAACCCCGCCTCGCGCCGCAACGGCCACGCGGTGGCGTGCACGTCGGCGAACCCGTCGTCGAAGGTGAGCACCACCCTCGGTGGAGCGGCCCCGGCAGCGAGGTCGTCCAGAGCCGCGTCCAGCGACACCACCCGGTGGCGTGACAGCGGACAGCGGAACCCCCCAGCCACGGACATGAGTTCTGCATGGGCGCCAAGGACAATGCCAGTCCGGACCCGCTCCCGTTGGCTGCCTGACACTCCGATCAACTCGACCTCGCCCATCGTCGGTGGGGACACGACGGCAGCGACGGGTGCCACTCGGACCGAGCTTCACTTGGAACGATCGCTCCGACGCCGCCGGTAGCCGACGTCGACAGGTTGCTCGGCCACCGCTCGGAGTGTCCCCATGAGGTGCGTCGCCCCGCAGCCGCGACAGGTCATCTCGTCGCTCCACCGTCGAAACTGCAGGTCCACCTCGTCGATCACCACGGTGACTCCGTCGATGCGGTCCGCGAGCACATCCCCACACTGACACAGGATGGGACCGCCATACTGCGCTTCATCAGGATCGTGCTGGTCATCCATCATCCCGAGCGCCATTCGGCCACCTCACACGAGTCCAGCATCGGCGACGTAGGCACCACGACTCGATCCGACCCGACCGGAAGCACGGGCGTGCCTTCCAGGGATCGTTTGTACATCATCGCCAATCGTCCAGGATGAAGGATGCACTGCTGTGCGCCCGACCCAGCAGGTGGAACGACCGACCCTGAGGTGGCATGCACGGTGCGACCGATCAGTCGAGCCATTCCCTGGGCTGCGTCGAGCACCCGGCCACGCACCGATTGCACGACCCCGGAGCCGTAAGCTTGCCTCGAGAGAGGGGGCACCGTGTTCCAACGCATCGCGATCATCGACTCCGGCGGTGCCGCGACCCGCTGTATGCAGACGGTGCGGACCTCGGGGCGCCCGACGGCTGATCCCCAGGTGCTGATCGCCAGCACGGGAGCTCGCTCCTCTGGGGCGGTTGGAGGACAGATCCCCGGGCCGCACGATCTCGTCCTCGCACGCGGCTGTCTCGACGTCACGGAGCTCTGCTCGTGGCTGGGACGGACAGGCGTCGACGCCGTCTGGGTGGGCTGGGGGGCTCCGACCGAGCATCGCCTGATCGCCGAAGCCTGCGAGAGCGCCGCCGTGACCTTCGTCGGCTCCGGCGTCGCCGCGCTGGCCGCGAGCAGCGATGCCGCCACGCTGGAGCGCCGCCTGACCGCCACCGGTCTGACGATGGCCACCGGGCCCGACCGGGCCTCATCGACCGCCATCGAGGTGCAGCTGCTCGTGGACGCGCGGGGCGCGACTTGGACCGTCGGGGTGATCGTGCACACGATGCAGAGCGGGCACCGCGCGTTCTCCACCATGGCGGCAGACACCCTCGACGTCCAGCAGTTGGCCATCTGCGAGCAGGTGGCGGTCACCGCCGCTCTCGCACTGGAGCTTCGGGGCGCCGTGGCGATTGAGCTGAACCCACCGTGGCATTGCAATCGCCCGAGCATCCGTCGGGTCCGGCCCCACCTGACACCGGCCCACACGCTCTCGGAAGTGACGACCGGACTCGACCTCGTCGGTCGACAGTTCGACCTCGCTGCGGGGAGCTTCCTCACGGGCAGCCCGCCCTTCCGCTCGCGCCATGCCGCCAGTGCGACGCTGCAGGTGGACGAACTCCCGCCCGGCTCGCTCGCGACCACCTCGGTGGCGTGGCTCGAGGTCCCGTCCTTTCCGGGGCTGCGCTGTGATCTGGCTGTGGAGGAGGGTGACGCGATCCCCGCAACGATCGGGACCGAGCTCGCGACGGTCACCACGAGGGGCCAGGACCGACGGCATGCGCTGGCCCGTCTCAGCCGCGCGATCAGCCGCTGCACGGTCGTGCTGGCCGCCGGCGCCCCTGACCGCGGGAGGTCGCTCGACGCGTTGCGTGAGCTCGACGCTCCCGAACACGCACCCCCCCAAGGCCATACCCCGACGATGAGCACGGCTTCCGGACAGCGACTCGCCATCGCCGTCGTGGTGGCGGCCATCGAGTTCGACGAGGACGTCATGACCCGTGAGCGCGAGCGGTTCCTGGCAACGGCTGCGCGTGGCCGACCCCGGACCCAGGTCGCGGAGATCCGCACGATCGACCTGCAGGTCGGCACTCGGCGTCACCGCGGCCAGATCAGCTGCACGGGCCCGGGGATCCACGTGCTCCGCATCGACGGTCACGTGATCGTTGCGAGACTCGCACGCGGGCGAGGTCCGCACCGCACGGTATCTGTGGCCGGTCAGCGCCACGCCGTCGTCTCGTATTCACAGGCAGCTGACCGGGTCGTCGAGGTCGGGGGCACACCTATCCGGGTGCGCGGTCTGCGGAACGGCGTCATCCGCGCACCCCGGCCGGCCATCATCACCCGGTTCATGGTCCGCCCGGGCGATCAGGTCGACGCGGGCGACCCGCTCGCGGTGCTCGAGACCATGAAGCTCGAGACCGTGCTTGCGGCCCCGTTCCCCGGCCGGATCACGGAACTGGGACTCCGTCCGAACGAGCAACTCGACGCGGGGGGTGTCGTGCTGCGCATGGAACCGCTCGACCACGCGGCCAGTGCGGCCGGACACGATGAGGACGCCGATCTCGGGTCACTTGTCGCGCCGGGCCACGAGGTGGACCCGCGCACCCAACGGCGCCGGGACGCACACGACCTGCGACAGCTCGTGCTCGGCTTCGACCGCCCGGTCACGACCCCGTCCCCCGCCGCTACCTCGGTCGTGGCCGCCGACGCCGAGGCTGAGGTGCTGCGGGCCGAGCGGTCCGCATTGCAGGCCTTCGCCGACATCTGTGCGCTGACCCGCGAGCACCGGCCTCACGATGGATCCGAAATCGCCGGGCAACATGGCGAAGGCGAGGACCTGCATACCTATCTCGCCACGCTCGATGCCGACCCCCTTCCGGAGAGCTTCCGCGCCGGCCTGCTGCAGATGCTCGCCCATCTGGGGGTGGGGTCGCTCGAACGGACGTCGGAGCTCGAGGGAACGCTGCACCGGGTGTGGCTCGCGCAGCAGCGAGCGCCGTCGCGCGAAGCAGAGATCCTCGCACTCCTCGACCGATGGATGCAGGTGTCCCGGCTGCACGAGGAGATCTCGCCGCTCGACCTCCGGGACACGCTCGACCATCTCACGCGCACCACCGAGGTCCGGCACCCTGCGGTCGCTGACCTGGCCCGTCGGGTCCGCTACCGGATGTTCGATCGTCCCCGCCTGCAACGGGAGGGCGCCGTCGCCCACACCCGAGCGCGTGCGGTGCTGCTGGCACACCTCGACGCTCAGGGTGCCGATCGACGGGGCGAGGAGATGGCAGAGCTGGTTGCTATGCGACCCTCGCTCCTTCCTCTGCTGCTCGACCCGGCGATGACGGGTGAGGTCATGGGACCGATGCTCGAGGTGCTCATGCGCCGCTACTACCGCCACCAACAGCTCGACGGTCTGCACCGCATCGAGGGTCGCGGTCTTCCCACCGTCGTCGCCCGGGTCCGTGACCGAAGTGGCCGCCGACGTATCGTCGCGGCTGCCGGTGACGATCTGGGTGCACTGCTCGATGCCGGAGGCGGACTGGCCGCGGGCCCGGGAGCCGAGGAACGCGGTAGAGCAGCGGTCGACGCCTACCTGAGCTGGCCCGACGCGCCGTTGGAGCGGGGGGCGATGGTGGCGGTGCTGCTGCCGCCGTTGCGGGCATCGTCGATGCCGCGGACGCTCGACCGTGTGACGGTGACCGTCATCGTGGGGAACGAGGCCGGAGCTGCACGCGTGCAGTCCCTGACCTTCCACCGCACGCAGGGCACGTGGACCGAGCGCCGGCACCTTCGCGGCATGCATCCCGCGGTGGCCGACCGTCTCGACCTGTGGCGCTTCGAGCACTTCGAGCTGACCCGGCTCGCGTCCCGTGACGAGGTCTACCTCTTCCGTGCTGTCGGGCGCGAGCAGCCGCATGACGTCCGGCTGTTCGCCCTGGGCGAGGTGCGCGAGCTCACGCCCAGCCTCGATCGCCGGGGTCGGGTCGTCGCGCTACCGGAGCTCGAACGTGTCCTGACGGCCTGCCTCGATGACCTGCGCGACGTCCGCTCGGGGCTCCCCCGGCGCGAGCAACCCGACTGGAACCGGGTCGTGCTCGACGTCTGGCCAGCGATCGACGTGCCGGTCGAGGAGTTGCACGCCCTCGTGCAGGCGATGGCCCCCCTGGGAACCGGACTCGGGCTTGAGGAGGTGACGATCATGGTGCGCACCTCGGGTCCGGGCCAAGAGCCGGTGCGGCGATGCCTGCGGATCCGGCCTGCGCCGGGGCACGGGATGGACCTGCGGGTCACCCGCCCCCCGAGGCAGCCGCTGCGCCCGCTCGACGAGCCCACCCGGCGCGTGGTCCGGGCGCGGCGGCGCGGCGTGCTCCACCCCTCGGAGCTGCTCCCG
>SKQL01000004.1 GCA_007119035.1 Nitriliruptorales bacterium
CTGGCCCGCACCACACCCTCGCTGTCGGGCTTCGTGCTGCTGCTCGGCCTGCGCGGCACCACACCGCGGCTCGCCCACCACACCGTCGTGTTCCCCGCCGACTACGACGCGGAGTTCGACGCGCTGTTCGGCTGTGATCCGCACCCGGTGCGCGAGCCGACCCTGTACGTCGTCGTCCCACGCGACCCCGCCGTCGCGCCGCCGGGCTGCGAGTCGTGGTTCGTCCTCGTGAACGCACCACGGCAGGGGCAGGTGGACTGGAGCGACGAAGCGCTGGTCGAGGCCTACCGGGAGCATCTGATCGACCTGCTCGAGGCCCGGGGGCTCGAGGTGCGCGCGCGAGCGGAGTTCGTGGAGACGCAGACGCCGCTCGACCTCGCGCGCCGCACGGGCGCGGTTGGGGGGGCCATCTACGGGACCTCGTCCAACGGTGCCCGCGCCGCGTTCCAGCGTCCCACGAACCGCTCGCCGATCCCGGGGCTGTTCCTGGTCGGCGGCTCCGCGCATCCCGGAGGCGGACTGCCGCTCGTGATGCTGTCCGCGGCGATCGTCGCGGACCTCGTGGGCCCGGCCTGAGCGGGCCGCCTGACGCCCCGAACTCCCGAGGCCGTGAGAAGCCGCGTTTTGGGCAAATCGGCGAGAGTGGGGGTGGCGACGGGCGGCCTACCCGCCCCAGCCGCCGCCTCCGGGGGTCTCGACCCGCACACGGTCGCCCCGCACGAGCGGCCAGCTGCCTTTGGCCGCCAGCGGCTCCTCCGTGCCGTCCGCCCGGATGACGGTGTTGCGGCCCGTGCCGCCGTCGCCGCCCCCCGCGAGCCCCCAGGGGCTCCGTGCGCGGCGCTCGGTCTGGAGCGTCAGCGTCGCGGCCTCGCACGTCACCTCCACCTCGCGGACAACCCCCTCGCCACCCTGGTGGCGACCGGCACCCGCGGAGCCCCTGCGCAGCTCCGCTCGCCACACCCGCAGCGGGTACGCGAGCTCGAGCGCCTCCGCGGGCGTGTTCTTCGTGTTCGTCATCCCCGTGTGCACCCCCGACATCCCGTCCCGGTGAGGTGTCGCGCCCTCGCCGCCCGCGATCGTCTCGTAGTAGCTGAAGGACGGCGTCGAGGAGCCGAGCAGGAGGTTGTTCATCGTGCCCTGGCTGGCCGCGGGCACCGCGTCGGGCAGTGCCTGGGCGAACGCGCCGAGCAGCACGTCGACGATGCGCTGGCTCGTCTCCACGTTGCCGGCGGCCACAGGGGCGGGCAACGCCGCGTCGACGATCGTGCCCGGCTTGGTGCGGACGGTCAGGGCCCGGTAGCAGCCCGCGTTGGGCGGCGCGTCGGGGTCGGTGAGCATGCGGAACACGAAGTACGCGCTCGACACCGTGACGGCGTGGACCGCGTTGAGGGGGGCGGCCACCTGGGGCGCGCTCCGGCTGAGGTCGGCGGTGACCTCGTCGCCCTCGACGGTGAGGTCCACGGAGATCTCGACGCCGTCGGCCACCTCGAGGACGTCGGTGAAGGAGTACGTGCCGTCGGGGATCTCCCGCACCGCCGCGCGCACCCGGCGGTCGCTGTAGTCGCACACCGCGGCCATCGCGCCGGCGAGCCCGGAAGGCCCGTAACGACGGCTCAGCTCCCGGAGCCGCATGGCCCCCACATGATTCGCGGCGAACTGGGCGCGCAGGTCGCCGCGCCGCTCCGAGGGGGTGCGGCTGTTCGCGGCGATGAGGTCGAGCATGTCCTCGCGGAAGCCGTCCGCATCCGCGACGAGCACCGGCGGGACCCGCAGGCCCTCCATCGCGATATCGGTCGCCGACGCGGGCATCGACCCGGGAGCGGCGCCGCCGACGTCCGCGTGGTGCGCGCGGTTGGCGACGTAGCCGAGGGGACGGCCCTCCTCGTCACCGACCGCAGCGACGATGGTGAGGTCGGGCAGGTGCGTCCCGCCCTGGTAGGGGTCGTTGAGGGCGACCTGCACGCCGGGGGCCAGGTCCGCGCCGAAGGCCTCGATCGCCGCGGCCACCGAGGCGGGCATCGAGCCGAGGTGAACGGGGATGTGCTCAGCCTGGGCGACCATCTGCCCGTCCACGTCGAACACCGCCGCGGAGCAGTCCGCGCGTTCCTTGATGTTGGGTGAGTACGCCGCACGACGAAGCGCGACGCCCATCTCGTCGGCCACCCCCGCCAGCGCGTGGCGGACTACCTCGAGCTCGACCGCATCCATATTGGGACGCTACCGCCTCTCGCTCGTGCCTACGCAACCCAACGGCATCCTGTCTTTTACCCACGCGGTCTGGCAGGGGTCCCGGTCAGGCTCAGGGATAGGGCCGAAGGCTAATCCTGGCGGTAGGTATGTTTATAGCGTGCGATACTCGTCAACTTGATCTAGAGTATTTCTACTGCCACGTATCTAAAGAAGGGCATTGCAGTGCCAACGAAGGCCGATCAGGCGGTACGTGACTACCTCACGGCGCTCAAAGACCCCAAATCCATCAAGGATGACGATAAGGTTTCCCAGCTCACCGACGACCTCAAGAAAGCTGACGATCCCGTAGAGCGGGTCAAGCTCCGTCAACAGATCATGGACGCCGAAAACCCCAGCCCTGAGCAGTATGCCGACGAATTCACCGTCCACGCGAGAAGCTGGGCCGAGAAGACAGGTATCGGGGTGCGGGCGTTCCTCAAGGAGGGCGTACCGCCCAAGGTACTGCGCAAGGCCGGCTTTCGCGTCCCGCGTGAGGAAGTCGCGGCCGATGGCGGTCAGCGGAGAACAAGGACGCGGGTAAGCACCGAAGAGGTCCGCGCAGCCATCCCGAAGAGCGGTGAGTTCACCATCAAGACGTTGCAGGAGGCCTCGGGCGCATCTCCCGCCGTGGTCCGTCGCGTGGTCCAGGAGGAAGTCGACGCGGGCAACGTTACCGAGAAGGGCTCGGACCCCGCGCATCGAGGTCCCGGCCGCGCACCCACGGTTTACGCCAAGGCATAGAGGTGTCCACCTGTGCAATGAGCATCACTCGGCTGCGAGCGCATATAGAGACTGAACTGTTCGGCCCAATCGAGTTGTTTCCCGCAGTGAGTACGCGCCCTTACAAGCGCGTCGGGTGCACGAGATAGAGCAATAGGAGGGGCGTGACCTAAGGCCACGCCCCTCCTACCGTTGAGCCGGAAGTTACTCGGGGGCTACACCGTTCACGTGGAGTAGTTCACCCTTGCCGTTGAACTGGGCGATGAGGGAGACCACGTCACCGCCCGCAGTCTCGTAGTACATCGATACCTGCCCCTTGTGGTGAACTTGGTGCTGGATGCCATCTCCATCCGGCGCGCTGACGCCGAACCAGAAGGCGTTGATAGATTCGTCTTCCCCCTCGACCACGAAATTCTCGCCACCCAACCGAACAGGCTCGCGATAGGTCCACGTGTCGTAGGGCAGGCCCTCAAACCGCAGGACGTAGTAGGTGAACTCCTCCTCGAAGTTGCCTGCATCGGGATCCGAGACCTCGGCTTCCACGCTCGTGACTACCGCCGGTGTCGCCTCCGAGCGCAGGCTGTTGCCTTGCCCTTGCCCCTTCCCATTCCCATTACTATGCGGACGCTGCTCACGCGCCCACTGCTCCACCGGTGGACTCGACATCCGCGCGCGTGACCTCGAGCCGAAAGGGGCAATGCGTACAGATCGCCGCCCGGCCTCAACGCCGGTTTGTTCGCCGGATGACGAGGTTCCCGCGCTCGTCGACAGTCGCCTCGTCGGAGGGGGCGAGCAACGTGGTGGTATCCGACTGCTCGACCAGCGCGGGGCCTGCGAGGCGATCCCCCACCCCGAGGGCGGCGCGGTCGAGGACCCGCGCCTCGACCTCCACGCCCTCGATCGTGACGCGGCGGCTGCGTTCAGGCCCCGCCGAGCCCTGGTCCCACCCCGCGGGCAGGTCCTCGCAGGCGGGCGGTGCCTCGGCGACGACACGGGCGGTGACGAGCACGACCGGCTCGCCGCGCATCGCGTAGCCGTACGCACGCTCGTGCGCGGCGTGGAACCGCGAGGCCGGCTCCTCGCCCTCGTCGAGCTCGAGGCGCAGCTCGTGGGACTGCCCCGCGTACCGGCAATCCGCCACCCGCTGTGTCGACAGCGCAGCCCCGGGGCGTTGGCGGCCGAGCTCGTCGCGGGCTTCGCGCTCCAGCGCGGGCCATACATCGCCGAGGTCGCCCTCCGCGGGGCGCATCACCGTCCGCAGCGCCTCGTACCGGGACGGGGCGAGCAGCAGCCCGAGCGCGCTCAGCACACCGGGCGCGGGCGGGACCACCACCGCCGCGCAGCCGAGCTCGGCTGCGAGCGCGGACGCGTGCAACGGCCCCGCTCCTCCGTAGGGGATGAGCACGAGCGTCGACGGGTCCACGCCCCGCTCCATGGACACCCGCCGCAACGCGCGCGCCATCGTCGCGCGCGCCACCGTCAGGATCCCCTCCGCGCCACCGGCCTCGGGTGGCAACCCCGCAATCGCCCGATGCGCGGGACCCGGGTCGAGCACCAGGCCCCCGCCGAGCTGCCGAGCGGGGTCGAGATGACCGAGCGCGCAGTGGGCGTCGGTGACGGTCGGCTCCGTGCCTCCGAGCCCGTAGCACGCGGGTCCCGGGCGGGCGCCTGCGGAGCGGGGACCCACCCGCAGCGCGCCTCCGCGGTCGATCCAGCCGACCGAGCCACCGCCCGCGCCGACGGTGTGGATGCCTACCGCGGGCGTGCGGAACGGGAGGCCCCCGATCTCCGCCTCTGTCGCGACCTCCGGGACGCCGTCGCGGATCAGGCACACATCGGTCGAGGTCCCGCCCATGTCGAACGCGAGCGCGTCGGCGAACCCCCCTGACCGCGCGACCGCGCCCGCGGCCACCACGCCCGCCGCGGGGCCCGACAGCAGCGTGTGCACGGGCGCGTCCGCGACGAAGTCGAGCCCCGCGGTCCCCCCACCCGAGGTCATCACCGTGATCGACGCGTCGGGCAGGCGACGGTCCAGGCCCTCGAGGTAACGGCGCATAACCGGGGCGACCGCCGCGTTGAGCACGCACGTCGAGGCCCGCTCGTACTCACGGAACTCCGGCAGCAACGCGCTCGACCGCGTGACGGGCACACCGAGGCGCCGGGCCAATTCGTCGGCGAGTGCCCGCTCGTGCGCGTCCCCCGCATACCCAAACAGCAGGCTGACCGCGACGGACTCCGGCTCGAGGGCGGCGACCGCGTCGACGACCCGCTCGACCTCCTCCCCAGTGAGCGCCACGAGCGGCCGCCCCTGCGGGCCCATGCGCTCGTCGACCGTCACGACCGACTGCGTCAGCGGCGTCGGTCGGGTCACGCGGAGGTCGTACAGCGACGGGCGGTCCTGCCGGCCGATCACGAGCAGGTCGGCGAAGCCCGCCGTCGTGACGAGCACGGTGCGGGCGATGTCGCGCTCGAGCACCGCGTTCGTGGCCGTGGTGGTGCCGTGCGCCATCGCGGTGACATCACCGTGCGCGCCCGCCCCCGCATCGAGCCCCGCCACGACGCCCTCGCCCTGATCCGACGGGGTGGTGGGCACCTTCACCGCACGGGGATGCTCGGCGAGCACGACCACGTCGGTGAACGTGCCCCCCACGTCCACGCCCGCGACCAGCTCCACGTGGCCTCCGTTCCCTAGCCTGTCGACTCCCGGCGCAGCGCGCGGTGGACCGCTACGAGGATCTGCGCCAACCCGACGAGGGTCAACGCCGCGAGCACGCCCAGGCCCGCCGCGGCGATCTCCGCAGATGCCGCGGGGGCCACGCCCGCCGCGAGCAACGTCACCGCGCACGCGATCACCCGACTCGGGCGCTCGCCGACGGTGACCACGCCGATCTCGCCCGCGCCCGCGTTGTTGCCTCGTGCCCGGACGTATTCGAGGAGGAGGATACCGACGGCGGTGCCCGCGACGAGCCAAGCGGGCGCGCCGATCAGCCACACGGCCGCGACGTAGAGAAGGTCGTTCACGCGGTCGACCAGGGAGTCGAGCACGTAGCCCCACCTCGTCGTGCGGTCGGTCAGGACCGCCACCGCCCCGTCGACCGCGTCACCGAGGCCGCTCGTGACGACCAGCACCCCCGCAGCGACCGGCCACCGACCCCCCTCCGTGGCGAGCGCCGCGACCACCCCCGCGATCAGCACCGTCCACACGGTCAGCACGTCCGGCTTGACGCCCCACCTGGCGAGGGGGCGCGCGAGGCCGTACGCCACGGTGAGCCAGCCCCCCGCCCAGCGGTTCCCCCGGGGATCGAAGCCCCCGTGGGTGGCCGCCCACCGGTCGAAGTAGCCGTCGCGGTCGGGCACCGGCCCCGCAGGCCGCGCGGCGGTGAGCGCGGTGACGAGCAGCAACGCGACCGCTGCCGCACCGAGCACCGCCCACGTCCACATGGGGACCAACATAGAACCGACGCCCGAAGCGGCGAAGGACGCCCGCGCCTCGCCCACGGAACGCACTACGATGCGGCGGCCCACCCGGCGCTCGTCGACCTACCGCCCACACCCGACGAGGAGGGAGCACACACATGCGGCTCGGCATCAACCTCGGCTACGCGGGGGCGTCGATGCCCGATGTGCTCCCGCTCGTCGAGCACGCGGACCGGGTCGGCTTCGACAGTGTGTGGGCGGCGGAGGCCTACGGTTCCGATGCGGTCACCGTGCTGGCCTACCTCGCCGCGCGCACCGAGCACCTCGACCTCGGAAGCGCGATCCTGCAGATGCCGGCGCGCACGCCTGCGATGACCGCGATGACCGCGATGACGCTGGACGCGCTGTCGGGCGGTCGCCTCCTCCTCGGCCTGGGCCTCTCCGGGCCCCAGGTGGCGGAGGGTTGGCACGGGGTCCCCTACGGCAAGCCACTCGAGCGAACCGCCGAGTACGTCGACATCGTCCGCAAGGTGATCGCCCGCGAGGAGCCCCTCGTCTACGAGGGCGAGCACTACCAGGTGCCCTACCGGGGGGAGGGCGCGACGGGGCTCGGCAAGCCACTCAAGTCGATCCTGCATCCCGTGCGCTCGGACATCCCCGTCTACCTCGCCGCGGTGGGGCCGAGGAACACGAGGCTCGCGGCGGAGATCGCCGATGGCTGGCTGCCGATCCTCTACTCCCCGGAACGCGAGGCCCTGTTCAACGAGCACCTCGACGCGGGGCTCGCCGCGGCGGGCAAGGATCCCTCCGAGTTCGACATCGCGACGACGGTCCACGTCTCCGCGGGCGACGACCTCGAGGCGTGCCGCGACCAGCTGCGGCCGTTCTTCGCGCTGTATGTGGGCGGGATGGGCGCGCGCAACCAGAACTTCTACAAGGACCTCATGGTGCGCTACGGCTTCGAGGAGGCGGCACAGCGGATCCAGGACCTCTACCTCGACGGCAGGAAGGCGGAGGCCGCCGCCGCGGTGCCCGACCAGATCGTCGACGAGATGGCGCTCGTCGGCCCGGTCGAGCGCATCGTGGAGCGCCTCGAGGCGTGGAAGCGCTCGAGGATCGGCACGCTGATCCTCGCCACCCAGCAACCGGATATCCTAGAGGCGATCCGCGATGTCGTGTGACGCCACGCCGGACTGGGCGCGAGGGCCTCACGCGGTGTTCAATGGGGCCAATCGACCAAAGGCTGACCGATGCAACGACCTCGCTCCACAGATGTAACCGAGGGGTTCCGCCGAGCTCCCGCGCGCGCGATGCTGCGGGCGGTCGGGATGGAGAACGGCGACTTCGATCGGGCGCAGATCGGCGTGGCCAGCTCCTGGAACGAAGTGACCCCCTGCAACCTGCCGCTCGACCGCCTCGCGAAGCGCGCGAAGGAGGGCGTCCACGCCGCGGGCGGCTACCCGCTCGAGTTCTGCACCATCTCGGTGTCCGACGGCATATCCATGGGCCACGAGGGAATGCGCGCCTCCCTGGTGAGCCGTGAGGTGATCGCTGACTCCGTGGAGACGGTGATGCACGCGGAGCGTCTCGACGGCATGGTCACGCTCGCCGGCTGCGACAAGAGCCTGCCGGGCATGCTGATGGCTGCCGCGCGGCTCGACCTACCGTCGGTGTTCGTGTACGCGGGATCGATCCTGCCGGGGCACTACAAGGACAAGACCCTCGACATCACGTCGGTGTTCGAGGCCGTCGGGGCCTGCGCGGCCGGCAGCATCGAGGAGAGCGAGCTCGGCGAGATCGAGCGTCGGGCATGCCCCACCGAGGGGGCGTGCGCTGGGATGTTCACCGCCAACACGATGGCGTCGGCTGCGGAGGCGCTCGGGATGAGCCTTCCCGGCTCCGCCTCCCCGCCCGCGGTCGACCGTCGGCGCGACGACGACGCCTTCCGCAGCGGTGAGGCCGTCATGGGCCTCCTCGAGGCCGGCATTCGCCCACGCCAGATCCTCACCAAGGAGGCCTTCGAGAACGCCATCGCGGTGACCAACGCGCTCGGGGGCTCGACCAATGCGGTCCTGCACCTCCTCGCGATCGCGTACGAGGCGCAGGTCGAGTTGACCATCGAGGACTTCAACCGGGTGGGCGCGCGCGTGGCCCACATCGCGGACATGACCCCGGGAGGCAAGTTCCACATGACCGACCTCGATCGGGTCGGTGGGGTCGGGGTGGTGTTGCGCCATCTCCTCGAGGCCGACCTCCTGCACGGGGACGCGCTCACCATCACGGGCAAGACGCTGGCGGAGAACATCGCCGACCTGGATTCGCCCGCGCCCGACGGCACCGTCGTGCACTCACTCGACAACCCGATCCACTCGGAGGGCGGGCTCGTCCTGCTCAGCGGATCCCTCGCTCCCAAGGGCTCGGTCGTGAAGGTGGCGGGACTCACCGAGGATCAGCTGCACTTCGACGGGGGCGCCCGGGTCTTCGACGGCGAGAACGACGCCATGGAGGCGATCCTCACCCAGCAGATCCAGCCCGGGACGGTCATCGTCATCCGCTACGAGGGCCCCAAGGGCGGTCCCGGCATGCGGGAGATGCTGGCCATCACCGGTGCGCTCAAGGGAGCGGGCCGTGGGTCCGACTGCGCCCTCGTTACCGACGGACGCTTCTCCGGCGGCACGTGGGGCTTCTGCATCGGCCACGTCGCGCCCGAGGCTGTCGACGACGGGCCGATCGCGCTCGTCGCGGATGGAGACCGGATCACAATCGACGTCCACGCCAAGCGCATTGACCTCCACGTCGACGAAGAGGAGCTCGAACGGCGTCGCGCCAACGTCGAGCACCCCGAGCCGCGTTACACGCGAGGGGTGCTCGCGAAGTACGCGAGGACGGTCTCCGGCGCGGAGCTGGGGGCTGTCACCGCGTAGCTCGACGCGTGTAGGCCGTTAGCCGCGGGGCCTGCCGCAGGGAACCTCGCGCCCCTATGCTGGAACGCGAACCAGTTGCAGGAGCGAGAGGTTTGCTGTTGGGTCCCGCGGTCTCGTTCGACGATGTGGCCGCCGGCTACGGTGGCCACACCGTCCTGCGCGGCATCACCTGGGAAGTAGAGCCCGGCGCGCTCGTGGGAGTGGTCGGCCCCTCGGGGTCGGGCAAGACCACGCTCATCCGGCTCCTGACCGGTCAGGCGGAGCGCCACCACGGCACCGTGCGCGTCCTGGGCCAGGACGTCGGCGCAGGCGGCGCCCGCCGCGTCGGCTACGTCCCCCAACTCGGCACGGTGGACTGGGACTTCCCGCTCACCGTGGAGCAGACGGTGCTGCTCGGCGGCACCGCCGATTCCGCGCCCACACCCTGGTTCAGCCGCAGGGAACACCGCAGGGCCGCGGAGCTGCTCGACAAGCTCGGCCTGGCCGACCTTCGCCGGCGTCATATCCGCGACCTCTCCGGCGGCCAGCAGCAGCGGATGTTCCTCGCGCGTGCGATGGTGCGCCGCTGCGACGTGCTGCTCCTCGACGAGCCGACGAGCGGCGTGGACCTCGCCACACGCCATGACATCCTCCACCTCGTCGGCGAGCTGTGGCGGGAGGGGCTCACCGTCATCGTCACCACCCACGACCTGAACTGGGTCGCCGCGCAGCTCCCCCGGATCGCGTTCCTGAACGGCTCGATCATCGCGGACGGCACCCCACGGGAGGTCCTCACGCCCGACAACCTCGAGCGGGCCTTCGGTGCGCGCATGCAGGTCCTCCACGAGCGTGGCCGTGTGGTCGTCACCGACGAGCACCCCGTACTCGGACCACACGCGACCGGGGCTGCGCACGACGGCGTGGCATGAGTTGGCTCGCGGACCCGTTCGCGTACGCGTTCTTCCTGAGGGCGCTCATCGCGTGCCTCGTCATCGGGGCCATGTGCGGTGCGATCAGCGTCTTCGTCGTGCTGCGCCGCATGAGCTACATCGGCCACGGCCTCGCGCACAGCGTGCTCGGAGGCGTCGCGGTCGCGGTCGCGCTCGGTTACAGCACCTACCTCGGCGCCACGGTCGCGACGCTCGCGAGCGCGCTGCTCATCGATCGGATCTCCCGGCGGCGGGGGCTGCACGCGGACGCGGCGATCGGGATCGTCACGACCGCGTTGTTCGCGGTGGGCATCGTGGTGGTCAGCCGGCTCGAGAACCAGCGGGTCAACACGGAGAGCCTGCTCTTCGGTGACGTGCTCGGCGTCACCTCCGCCGACATCTGGCTCGGCCTCGGCGTCGCGGTGGGGTTCGCGACGATCATGTTCGCGTTCTACAAGCCGTTGGTGTTCGTCGCCTTCGACGCGGAGGTCGCGCGTGTGCACGGTGTCCGCGCGGGCGTGATGGAGGCGCTGTTCAATCTGTTGACCGCGGCGGTGGTCATCGTCTCCGTGCGTGTGCTCGGCATCCTGCTCGTGGCCGCCGCGGTGGTCATCCCCGCCGCGCTCGCGCGCCTCGTCACCCGCTCGTTCGGGCTGATGCTCGCCATCGCGACCTCGGTGGGCCTCGTCTCCGGCGTGCTCGGGCTCTACGCCTCCTACTACGTCAACGTGCCGAGCGGAGCGACCATCGTGCTCGTGGGAACTTTGCTGTTCGGCCTCGTCTTCGCCGCCTCGGCGCTTCTCGCCCGCACCAGGGTGCGCGGGGCCCGGGAACGGGCCGCGCACCCAGTTGCGCCACCAGCTCCGGAGACTTACCCTTATCGCAACTGACTTGCGATAAGGAGTGGCATGCACATCCCGGGCCGGGCGATGACCCTCCTGACCCTCGCGCTGCTCCTCGTGCTCGGCGCGTGCGCGGGGGACGAAGCCACCGAGCAGGCGACGACGGAGACGGGGAACACGGGGGACACGGGGGACACGGGCGTGGACGAGCCCGATGAGGAGCCCGCCGACGACGGTGGCGTCATGAGCGAGGGCAACGCAGACACCGACGGCCCCGAGGCACAGGAACTACTCGTCGTGGCGACGATCGCCCCACTCGCGGACGTGGTGGACCGTGTCCTCGGGGACCGGGGGACGGTGGAGACCCTCATCCCCGCCAACGTCGACTCCCACTCCTATGAGCCCCGCCCCCGTGACGTGGAGCCCCTGGCCGACGCGGACGTGTTCTTCGGCAACGGTCTCGGACTGAATCAGAGCGCAGTCAACCTCGCGGAGGCCAACCTCGCGGAGAACGCCCCCCTGGTCCTCCTCGGAGAGGAGAGCCTCTCGTACGAGGACCTGCGTGACGACGGCCACAGCCACGACGACGACGGCCACAGTCACGGCCATACCCACGACGACGGGAACGACCACACCCACGAAGGCGACGACGGGCACGTGAACCCGCACGTGTGGACGAGCGTCGCGCTGATCGAGCAGTACGTGCCAGCGGTGGCCGACACGTTGTCCGAGCTCGATCCCGATGGCGCCCGGGACTACGCGGATCGGGCCGAGGCCTACACCGCCGAGCTGGGGGAGCTCGACGCCGCGATCACCGAGGCGGTCGAGTCCATACCCGAGGGCAACCGCCGACTGATCGTCTACCACGACGCGTGGAGTTACTTCGGGCAGGACTACGGCATCGAGGTGGTCGCGGCCGTGCAGCCCTCCGACTTCTCCGCGCCCTCCGCCGCGGAGATCAGGGGCATCATCGACCAGATCCGCCAGGAGGACGTGCCCGCGCTGTTCGGGAGCGCGGAGTTCCCGACCGATGTGGTCGAGGCGATCGGCGACGAGACTGGCGCGGAGTACGTCGGTGACCTCGCTGACGACATCCTCCCCGGGGAGCCCGGCGACCCCGAGCACTCGTACATCGGCATGATGGCCGTCAATGTCACCCTGATCGTCGAGGCACTCGGCGGCGATGCCTCTCCCCTCGAATCGCTCCCGGGCTGAGCTCTGGGCCCTTGTGGGCCCCAGGGTGGAGATGCGGGGCTCGAGAGGCGATCATGGGAGGTGACCGAAATAGCGCGCGTCAGCACGAGGGGAGCACATGGAACTGTTGTTGAGCGGCATCGCTCTGCAAATGCTGGCGCTCGCGCTCCTGGCACTGGTCGCGACCGGCGAGCCCGGTGAGCCTCTCCTGCTCCGTCTGCGCGAGAACGGTCGACCCGAGCAGGTCCCTGACGAGGACGTGAGCCATCGGCGCCGTCGGCTGTGGCAAGGGCTTGTGGGCTTGTTCATCGGCGGCACGATGCTCGCGCTCCTGGGACTACCCCGCCTCTAGGGGCCCGCCCACTCGGGGAGCGACGCGGGTTGCTCAGCCGAGCAGCACGTCGCCGCCCGCGTCCGAGACGGTGACCCCCACGTCCTCGAGGTAACGTCGCCCGCCGTCGAGTTGCGCGTTCTCGCCCTTCACCTCGAGGAGGATCCACCCCACCTCGTGGTCCACGTCCGCACGTCGCAGGTTGATGACGAGATCGTAATCGCGGACGAGGCGGTAGACGATCGGCTCCTGCACGAGATCCTCGGGGAACGTCAGGTGCCAGCGACGTGTCGGCATGAACGCCACTCCAAGGTCGAGGTCCTGACGGCTTATTCTGCCAGCCTCCCCCGTCCCCCGAGTGGCTCGACCCAGGGACACTACTAGCCGCCTGCGACCGCGGGGATGATCGACACGGTCGTGCCCGGCTCCAGCGTGGTCTCGAGACCCTGCTGGAAGCGGACGTCCTCGTCATCGACGAAGACGTTCACGAAGCGGCGAAGCTCCCCGGATTCGTCGAGGAGCCGCTCGGAGATGCCCGGATGCTGGGCCTCGAGGTCCGACAAGGCCTCGCCGAGGGTGTCGCCCTCGACGTCGACTTTCGCCGCACCGCCGGTGGCGGTCCGCAAGGGTGTCGGGATGCGAACGGTGGCGCTCAACTGCTGCTCCTTGGCTAGTGGGCCCGGTGTGTCGACCTTAGTCGTCGAGTTTCACGGCTTCCTGGAAGTCGGACAGTCCTGCATTGATGGTATGGGTCGGGCTCAGCATCGGGGCAACCGCATCGGTTGTCTTCAACCCGATGCCGCTGATCACCGCGACGGTCCGGGCGGAGGGGTCGATGCGACCCTGCTCGACCAGCTTGGCCAATGTAGCCACCGTCACCCCACCCGCGGTCTCCGCGAAGATCCCCTCGGTCTCCGCCAGCGTGCGAATCCCACCGATGATCTCGTCGTCGCTCACATCGCCCATCGCGCCACCGGTGCGCCGGACCGCGTCGATGGCGTAGTAGCCGTCCGCGGGGTTGCCGATCGCGAGGGACTTCGCGACGGTGTCGGGCTTGACGGGGCGCACGAAGCCCGTGCCGTCGTTGAGCGCGGTGGAGATCGGAGCGCACCCGGTGGCTTGCGCACCCGAGATGCGCCAAGGCGTCTCCTCGACGAGGCCGAGCGTCACCAGCTCGGTGAACGCCTTATCGATCTTCACGAGCATGGACCCCGAGGCCATCGGCGCGATCAAGTGCTCGGGGAGCTGCCACCCGAGTTGCTCGGCGACCTCGTAGCCGATCGTCTTCGAGCCCTCCGCATAGTACGGGCGCACGTTCACGTTGACGAACGCCCAGCCGAACTCACCCGCGATCTCGCCGCACAGCCGATTGACGTCGTCGTAGGTTCCCTTCACCGCGACGAGCTTCGGCCCGTAGACCGCGCTCGCGAGGATCTTGGTCTCCTCGAGGTCGGAGGGGATGAACACGTAGGCGTCCATGCCCGCCGCGGCCGCATGCGCCGAGACCGAGTTCGCGAGGTTGCCCGTCGACGCGCAGGCGGCGGTGTCGAAGCCGAGGCTCCTCGCAACGGTGAGGGCGACCGAGACGACACGGTCCTTGAAGGAGAACGAGGGATTGAGGGTGTCGTTCTTGACCCAGAGGTCCCGTAGCCCCAGCTTCGCCCCGAGGCGGGGGGCACGGACGAGAGGCGTGTAGCCGGCTCCGAGATCGACGTGATCCGCCTCGGTCGTGCCGGGCAGCATCGGCAACATGTCCGCGTAGCGCCACAGGCTGCGTGGCCCTTTGGAGATGCGGTCCCTCGACACCGCCTTGGCCATGCCCTCGTAGTCGTAGACGACCTCTAACGGGCCGAAGCAGAACTCGCAGACGTGCACCGCTGCGATCTCAGCCTCGCGCCCACACTCACGACAGCGCAGACCTTCGACGAACAACGCAATCCCTCCCATGCCGGCTTACCCGCCCCACGGGGTGATGGCCGTCCGGAAGAGCCGCCATCTTTCCCCACGCGGGGCCGGAGGTCGCACCTGCGCGCCGGACGCGCGCGGTTGCGGCGGCGTCGTCGGGCCGGTTCCCTCGACCGCTCTGGATGGCACCACAGAGACAAAATGGTGTACTACAGCGAACCAAACTGACAGGTTACGACTTCCGGCGCAACTGTGCCGCCCCGCTAACCGGCGCGGGCGGTGAGGGTCTAGGGGGACGACGGGGAGGGAGGGGACTGCGGCTCCGAGGCCTCCATGGCCTCTGTGGCCGGCCGCCCCTCGAGGCTCACCTCCGCTGTGTCGACCTCTTCGGGGGGGGCCAGTGGCCCCGCCCGAGCAGCCGCCTCCTCGGCCTCGCCCCCCTCGGAGGCCCAGGGCACCCGTGTGCGCCACGCGTGGCCGAGCAGCACATTCGCGGCGGCCACGACCGGCACCGCGATCAGCAAGCCGAACAGCCCGTACAGGGTGCCCGCGACGAGAAGTGCGAGGAGGACGACGAGGGGGTGCAGGCGCACGGTCCGCCCCATCACGAGGGGGGAGATGATCTGGTTGTCTCCCTGCTGCACGATCGTCATCACGATGACCACAGCGACCGCGAGTCCCACGCCGTCGGTGAACAGCGCCACGAGAACTCCGAGGAGACCCGCGACGAAGGGCCCGATCAGCGGCACGAGGTTGGTGATGCCCGCCACGATGCCGAGCACGAGCCAGAAGGGCAGCCCGATGATCGCGAGGCCGATCGAGGTCGCCACACCTACATAGGCTGCGATGATGAGTTGGCCGCGAATGAAGCCGCCCACGACCTGACTGAGGCGGTGGGCCACGAGCAGGACCTCCTCGCGGTTGGCGGGCGGGACCGCCTGGCGGGCCCACCGGCCGATTCGTGGGAGGTCCCAGAGCGCGTACGCGGCGACGAAGGGGCCGACCACGATGGCGATGACGAAGTTGACGACCCCGGTGAACAACCCGCCGAGCCCACTGATGAACGCGGCGAGCCCGCTGCGGGCGTCCGCGTCGGCGAGGAAGCCCTGCACCTGGTCGGCGGCAGCCTCCGGGTCGAACTCACCGCCGAGGTCGACGTTGAACCCGACCCCCACGAGCCACGCATCGACTCGCTCCGTGAACTCCCTCCCCAGCTCGGGCGCGACCTCGGCGAACGTGGTCACCTGCTCGACGAGCGCTGGGGTGAGCAGCGCTCCCACGCCGACGAGCACCACCGCGAACAGCAGGAGCGACAGGAGGGAGCCCACCAGCCGTGGCACCCGCCAGCGTGCGAGGAGCGTCACCAGCGGATTGAGCACGTAGATCAGGATCATCGCGACGAGGATCGGTGGCACGATCACCGCCAGAGGGCGTGCCAGCAGCCACAGCGCCGCGACGGTCAGCAACACCACACCGACCGCCAACCACACCCGAAAGGTGAGTCGCTGCAGTCGCGTGAGCTCTGTGGCCGCCATCGACGCCGATCCTACCCGGGCCGGTAGGTGACGGCCCCTGGTCGCTCAGTGACGATTGCCGTCCCCCATGGCCCGGTCCGCCCGCCGCCTCAAGCGCTCGCGTCGTCGACGCTGGAGGCGACGGACCGTCAGCGGGTCGTACCTCATCGCCTCGGGGTCCTCCACGAGCGCCGCGAGGAGCTCGTAGTAACGAGCGCCCGACAGGTTCAGCCGCGCTTTGATCGCACCTTCCTTGCGACCCTGGTGCTCCGCCCAGTGGCGCTCGAAGTCGAGCATCGCCTTACCCCTGGTAGAGAGACTGCCATCTGCAGCACCCACAGAGCCCCCTGACTGCTTCACGGTCTTCCCACGATCGTAGGCACGCCGGCATCCATACTCAAGGAAGCCGCATACACCCGGCCGCACGGGGGCAGGACATAGCGGGCCGTCGGACGAGGAGGGCACATGGCAACGTTCGCACCCGGCGACGAGGTGGAGAAGAGCGGCGCCCGGGCCGGCCATACCGCCGAGGCACTGCGGCGGTGTGATGGGCGATGACGGACACCGAGAAACTCGTCGCAGACTTCGAGGCACTCGTCAACATACCCGCGGAGGAACTCGAAGAGTGGCTCGCGACGAGGGAGTCCCGATCCGTGGGGGCGGAGGGACCGGACGGGGAGTCAGTGGGCCA
>SKQL01000108.1 GCA_007119035.1 Nitriliruptorales bacterium
CTCATCCCGCGCCAGATGTTCGACGTGCCGGTGCAGGCGGCGATCGGATCCAAGATCATCGCGCGGGAGACCATCAAGGCGCGCCGCAAGGACGTCCTCGCGAAGTGCTACGGAGGGGACGTGACCCGCAAGCGAAAGCTGCTCGAGAAGCAGAAGGAGGGCAAGAAGAAGATGAAGTCCGTCGGCGCGGTCGAGATCCCGCAGGAGGCCTTCGTCGCGGCGCTCTCGGTGAACGAGAGCTGAGCGATGCCCGCTGGCCTCTACCTCCACGTGCCGTTCTGCCGGCATCGGTGCGGGTACTGCGACTTCCCGCTGATCGCGGGCGCATCCGGGGAGCTGGTCGCCCGCTACGTGGCCGCGCTGAGGGTCGACATCGCCCGGACCGCGGCGCTCGGGGCGCCGGACGGGAGGCCCTGGCCCGCGTTCTCGAGCGTGTTCGTCGGCGGAGGCACCCCGACGCTGCTCGACGCCTGCGACCTCGCGGGGATCCTCGACCTCGCGCGCGAGGTCCTGCCCGTCACCGAGGACGCGGAGATATCCGTCGAGGCCAACCCCGAGAACGTGACGGTGGACTACCTCTCCGCGCTCGCCGACGCGGGCCTGGGTCGCGTATCGATCGGGGCCCAGTCGTTCTCGACGCGGGTCCTCGACTTCCTCGAGCGCGATCACAGTCCCGACCTCGTGCCCCGGGCCGTCGACGCGGCGCGGCGGGCGGGGATCGGGTCGGTCAACGTCGACCTCATCTACGGCGCGCCCGCAGAGAGCGCCGCCGACTGGCACGCCTCCCTCGAGGCGGTCCTCGGGGCGGGAGTCGATCACGTCTCCTGTTACGCGCTGACGCTCGAACCCAACACCCCCTACGCCTCCCGGGTGCGTCGCGGTGAGCAGGCCGCGCCTGACGACGACGTCCAGGCCGAGCGCATGGCCGTGGCCGACGAGGTCCTGTCGAGCGCGGGCCTCGTGCGCTACGAGGTCTCCAACTGGGCCCGTCCGGGGCACGCCTCACGTCACAATGCGCACTACTGGCGCCTGGGCGACTATCTCGGCGTGGGAGCCGGCGCGCACGGGCACTGGTCGGGCACCCGTTGGTGGAGCGTGCGCTCCCCGGAGCGCTACGCCAAGACGGTCGAGCAGGGGGGCTCGCCGGTCACGGGACGGGAGGTGCTCGAAGCAGGGGAGCGGCGGATGGAGCGACTGCTCCTCGGTCTGCGGACCATCGAGGGCGTGGCGCGTGCGGACGTCGAGCCGCTCGACGAGGGCGCGGTCGGTCGCCTCGCCTCAGCGGGCCTGCTCGCCGATGAGGAGGGCCGCCTGCGCCTGACGCCCTCCGGTCTTCCCGTTGCGAACGCGGTGACGCTCGAAGTTGCCGGCCCAGCGGCACAGGACGCGCTAGATTGAGTCGATGACCCCATGGTGCGACGATGGTAGGAGCCGAGCGGGAGCTTGACCCGGTAGGTGACCACGAGCAGGAGGGAGGCGCCGTGCCGAAGCTGGAGGGCCGCCACGCCGCCGTGCTCAAAGCGATCGTCCAGGGCTACGTGCGCGACGGTGAGCCACTGAGCTCGAAGCGCCTCGTCGAGGAATGGGACCTCGGCGTCTCCGCGGCGACGGTCCGCTCCGACATGGTCGCGCTCGAGGAGGCGGGCCTGATCGCGCAGCCGCACACCTCCTCGGGGAGGATCCCCACCGACTCGGGCTACCGCTACTTCGTCGACAGCCTGCGGGACGACGCCCACCCCCAGCCCGAGCACCGGGCGGCGCTCGAGGGGCTCATGCTCGGCGCCGCCGACCTCGAGGACCTGCTGCGGCGCGCCACGGGCGTGCTGTCCGAGGTCACCAAGTTCGCCTCGCTCGTCGCCGCCCCGAGGCTCGACCGCAGCCGCCTCCGCCACATCGAGCTGGTCCAGCTGGCGCCGACCTCGGTGCTGCTGATCTTCATCGCCGACACCGGGCGCGTGGAGAAGCGGATGCTCGACTCCGGGGAGCCCGTCGCGGAGCACGACGTCCAGCGTGCCCGCTACGTCCTGAACGACGCGGTGACGGGTGTCCGGATGGCTAATGTCGGCGACGTCATCCAGGGCGTCGCGACGGGCGCTCCCGACGAGCTCAGCGGCCTGCTCGACGTCGTCGCGGATGCGGTGCAGGCCACCCTCGCCGCCCATCGCTCCGCTGGCGAGCACGTGTTCGTCGGCGGGACCGCGAACATCGCGGGCCCTGCCTACTTCGACCGCCTCGAGCAGGTCAAGCAGGTGTACGAGGCGATCGAGGAGCAGGTCGTGCTGCTCGAGGTGCTCCAGGGCGCCCTCGAGGGAGGCGATCCGGCGGTGAGGATAGGCGGGGAGCTCCCGCTCGTGGAGCTCGCGGCCTGCTCCGTTGTCGCGGCGGGTTACCACGCCGGTCTCGAGAACGGTGGGTCGGTCGGTGTCCTCGGACCGACCCGAATGGACTATCCACGTACGCTCGGCGCTGTGGAGGCGGTAGCCTCGTCCCTGGAGAAAGCGTTGGCCGAGCTCACCGGCAGCCGTTCGTAGCCGGCCGCGCCCTCCCTGAACTGACCCCCCAGCCCCCAGACTCCTGCGAGTGATTGTGCGAGACCTCTATGAGATCCTCGGCGTCTCGAAGGACGCCAACGAGGAAGAGATCAAGCGCGCCTACCGCAAGCGTGCTCGACAGCATCATCCCGACACCGGCGGTGACGAGGCCGAGTTCAAGGAGCTGACCACCGCCTACGAGGTGCTCAAGAACCCCGAGGCGCGCGCGAACTACGACCGCTTCGGTGACCCACGGGGCCCTGCGGGCGCGCCCGGCGGGCAGGGCCCATTCGGTGGCGGCTTCGGTGACCTCTCGGACCTCATCGACGCCTTCTTCGGTGGCGGCTTCGGTGCCGCGGCCGGTGGCAGGGGCGCTCGTGGCGGCGCGCAGAGCCAGGCGGGGCGCGACGCGGTCCTCGACGTGCGCATCACTCTCGAGGAGGTCGCCGAGGGCACGGAGCGGGAGATGGAGGTCACCGTTCCCCGTCCGTGCGAGACCTGTGACGGTCGCGGCGCCGAGCCCGGGAGCAACGTGACCACCTGCGCGACGTGCGAGGGCGCGGGCGCGGTCCAGCAGGTCACGCGCAGCGTCTTCGGCCAGATGCTCACGCAGGCGGTCTGCCCGGGCTGCCGCGGGGCAGGGACCCGGGTGGAGAGGCCCTGTCCCGACTGCCGCGGCGAAGGCCGGCGCCAGGTGACGGAGACCACCACCATCGAGGTCCCTCCGGGCGTGGACAACGGCATGCGGCTGCGCCTGTCCGGCCGGGGCGAGGCGGGTCGTCAGGGTGCGCCCGCGGGCGATCTGTACGTGCGGGTGCACGTCGAGGCCCACGAGGTGTTCGAGCGCGAGGGCAACGACCTCCACTGCCGTCTCGACGTGCCGATGACCCAGGCGGCGCTGGGCGCGGAGATCCCCATCCCGACCCTGCAGGGGGAGACGACCCTGCGCGTCCCTCCCGGCACCCAGCCAGGCACGGTCCTGACCGTCCGGCGTGAAGGGCTGCCAAAGCTCAACGGCGGCGGTGCGCGCGGTGACCTTCACGTTCACTGTGAGGTCGAGGTGCCACGACGCCTCGCCCCTGAGGAGGCGGAGCTGCTCGGCCAGTTCGCGAAGCTGCGAGGCGAGGACGAGCCGGCTCCGCTGTCGGAGGACGACGGCCTGTTCGGGCGCTTCAAGCGGGTGTTCGGGTCCTGACCCGGTCGACTGTGCGCCCACACGGCCCCCACTTCCTCCTGCCTGCGGGTTCCCTCGACGAGGGGGAGGCCCTGCTCGAGGGCGACGACGCACACCACCTCGGTCGGGCGTTGCGCGCCGTGCCCGGTGACCCTGTGAGCCTCGCCGACGGGGCGGGGACGATGGGTCAGGGCCGGGTCGCGACGGTTGACACTGCGATCACCCTGGAGATCGAGGCCCGCTGGGAGGTCCCGCCCGCGACCCCCGCTCTCCGTGTGGTCCACGCCCTCCCCAAGGGGCGCAAGCTCGACGGGGTCGTGCGCGCCCTCACCGAGGTTGGTGTCGAGCGCATCGACCCGGTGACGACCGCTCGCACGGAGACGGCCCCGAAGGGGGCGGGCGCCCGACGCGCGGTCCAACGCTGGCGGTCCGTGGCGCACGCGGCGGCGAAGCAGAGTCGCCGGGCATGGTTGCCGCGCATCAGCGAGATCGCCCCCTACCCCCGCGCGTTCGATCCCGGCGACACGGGGGCGGTGCTGTGGGAGGAGGGCACGGCCCCCCTGTCCGCCGTGCTCGGGAGGATCTCCGCCCCGGGCGAGTGCCTGCTCGTCGTGGGCCCCGAGGGAGGGCTCAGTGCCGACGAGGTCGAGCTGGCGGGCCTGCCCGCGGCGACGCTCGGGCCCACCGTCCTGCGCACGGAGACCGCGGCGGTCGTCGGCGCCGCGGCGGTGCTCGCCCTCTCAGGGCGCGCTTAGAGCCGGATGGCGTGCGCGGATCACGCGCGCCGCTAGGCTCGTCGCGTGGCTGCCTCGACTGATTCCGCTGACCACGTCGACACCCTCCACGGTGTCGCCGTCGCCGATCCCCACCGCTGGCTGGAGGATGCGACCGACGACCGCGTGCAGACGTGGATCGATGAGCAGAGCGCCGCCACCGAGCGTTGGCTCGCCGACGCCGGGCAGCGCGATGAGATACGCAGCCGCCTCGCCGAGCTCTGGGACTACCCGAGAGCGGGCGTGCCGTGGCGCCACGGCGAGTCGTGGTTCCAGCTTCGCAACAGCGGCCTGCAGGACCAGGACGTCCTGTGGGTGGCCGACGCGCCCGACGCGCGAGGCCGGGTGCTGCTCGACCCGAACACGCTCTCGACGGAGGGGACGACCGCGCTTACGGGCGCGTCGGTCTCCGTCGACGGCGCCTTGATCGCGTACGCGGTGAGCGAGCGGGGCTCTGACTGGAGGACGTGGCGGGTGCGCGACGTCTCGTCGGGGGAGGACCTGGGCGACCAGGTCGAGTGGAGCAAGTTCAGCCCGTCGGCGTGGCACCCCGACGGCAGCGGCTTCTACTACGGCTCGTTCGCGCCGCCTGACGCCCGCACCGCCTACCAGGAGGCCACCAGGGGCCAGTGGCTCGCGTTCCACCGGCTGGGGGACCGCCAGGCCCACGACGAGGTCGTCGCGCACCTCGCCGACGAGCCCGAGTGGATCTACACGCCCGAGGTGACCGACGACGGCCGTTGGCTCGTCGTCACCCTCCAACGGGGGACCGACCCCCGCAGCCGCGTATGGGTCGCGGACCTCTCACGCGACGGGGCGCTCCGACCGCTGCTCGACGCCTACGATGCCGCCTACGAGCTCGTGGGCGCCACGGGCGACGATCTCCTGTTCGTCACCGACCGTGACGCCCCCCGGGGCCGGGTCGTCGCCGTGGACGCGGCAGGTGGGGGAGCCATCCGCGAGCTCGTCGCGGAGGAGGAGGCGACCCTCCAAGGCGCCCAGATCGTCGGGCACCGGCTGCTCACCCTCTGGCTCCGGGACGCGGTGAGCCAACTGCGTCGCCACGAGCTCGACGGCACCGCGGACGGTGAGGTGGCGCTGCCCGGCATCGGCAGCGTCGAGAGCCTCGCGGGTCGACACGACGACGCAGCCGCCCTCTTCGCCTTCGCGTCGTTCGACGCCCCTCCCGCGATCTACCGCCACTGGGTGGCGAGCGGACGCACCGAGCTCGTGCGCGCACCGCAGGTGGCCCTCGGCCCCGAGGAGATCGTCACCGAGCAGGTGTTCGCCACGAGCGCGGACGGGACGCGGGTGCCGTTGTTCCTCGTGCATCGCGAAGACGTGAGGGCGGGTGAGGGCCACCCGACCGTGCTGTGGGGGTACGGTGGCTTCGACATCCCCGTCACGCCCATGTTCCGCGTCCCGTGGCACGTGTGGGTGGAGCGCGGAGGCGTCCTCGCGGTCGCGAACCTCCGTGGGGGTGGGGAGTACGGCAAGGAATGGCACGACGCGGGGAGGCTCCGCAACAAGCAGCGCGTCTTCGACGACGCCCTCGGCTGCGGGCAGTGGCTCCTCGACCACGGATGGGCGGCCCCCGACGCTCTGGCGATCCAGGGGGCCTCGAACGGCGGCTTGCTCGCGGGTGCGTGCCTCACCCAGCGCCCCGACCTGTTCGCGGCCGCGGTCGTCGAGGTGGGGGTGCTCGACATGCTCCGCTTCCACCTGTCGACGATCGGGTGGGCCTGGAAGAGCGACTACGGAGACCCCGACGACCCCGACGACTTCGCGACCCTTCATGCGTACTCGCCGCTTCACAACGTGAAGGCAGGCACGGCGTACCCGGCCACGCTCGTGACCACGGGCGACCACGACGACCGGGTGGTGCCGTTCCACTCGTTCAAGTTCGCCGCCGCCCTGCAGGCCGCCCAGGCTGGCCCGGCGCCCATCCTGCTGCGCGTGGACCGGAGCGGCGGCCATGGGGCCGGCAAGCCCACCGCGAAGGTCATCGACGAGCGCGCCGACGTCCTCACGTTCCTCACCCGCGTGCTGTCCGCCGGGGGCGGGTAGCACGGGGTCCGGCGCGACAGACCCCACGAGCAGCGCACGATCGGAGGAGACCCGTGGCGACCGTGTTCACCAGGATCATCGAAGGCGAGCTCCCCGGCCGGTTCGTCTGGTCGGACGAGGCGTGCGTGGCCTTCCTGTCCATCAATCCCGTCAACGACGGTCACACGCTGGTCGTGCCGCGCGAGGAGGTGGAGCACTGGATCGACCTCGACCTCGGCACGTGGGAGCACCTCACGCGGGTCGCGAAGGCGATCGGGGTCGCCCTCCAGCGCGCCTACCACCCGGAGAAGGTGGGCATGATGCTCGCGGGCCTCGAGGTGCCCCACGTGCACATCCACCTCGTCCCCATCGACACCATGGCAGACCTGGACCTCGGCAACGCGGACACGGACCCGGACCCGGCGGCCCTCGACGAGACCCAGGAGACGATCAGGCTCGCCCTCGCCGAGCTCGGCGCCGAGGGCTGAGGCCTACTCCCCGGTGCCGACGTTGGCGAGCTTCTCGGTCTGGTGTGACGTTTCCTCGCTCATCGCACTCTCCCGGGAGGAAGGCTCCTCAGACACGACCGCGTTAGACATCTCCGATACGGGGGGCAGTGATCGCGCGTCCTCGAGTTTGCGTGAGCGACGGCGGGCAGCGCGGCGGGGAGGGGGCGGGGGGCCTGACCGCCGGGCCTGCTCCGGCTACACTTGCTGCGCAATCGTCGATCAAGCCAAGGCGCCGCTTGAGCGGAATCACCAGCGTCAAGACGTCCATCCCCGGCCACCACTCAATGGTGTCGTTGTTGGGCACCCAGGATGAGTTGCTGCGCCTCGTGGAGGATGCATTCGACGTCGACATCCTCGTGCGGGGCAACGAGATCTCGATCTCGGGCGACGAGGACGAGACCCGCAGGGTGGTCCACGTGTTCAACGAGCTCGTGAAGCTCCTCGATACGGGGCAGGGCCTCGATGAGTCCGGGGCGTCCGCGGCGATCGCCATGGTCCGGGAGTCGGAGGAGTCGACGCCCTCCGACGTTCTCGGGGACGAGGCGCTCTCCCACCGTGGCCGTGCGATCCGCCCCAAGAGCAAGGGGCAGAAGACCTACCTCGACGCCATCCGCAACAACACCGTCACGTTCGGCATCGGCCCCGCGGGGACGGGCAAGACGTACCTGGCGATGGCCATGGCTGTGCTCGCGCTCCGCCGCAAGGAAGTGAACCGGATCATCCTCACACGCCCCGCGGTCGAGGCGGGCGAGCGCCTGGGGTTCCTGCCGGGCACCCTCTACGAGAAGATCGATCCGTACCTGCGGCCCCTCATCGACGCCCTTCACGACATGATGGACGCGGAGCAGATCAACCTGCTGACCGAGCGCGGCACCATCGAGATCGCCCCACTCGCGTTCATGCGTGGGCGGACGCTGAACGACAGCTTCATCGTGCTCGACGAAGCGCAGAACACCACCCCTGAGCAGATGAAGATGTTCCTCACCCGGATCGGGTTCGGATCGCGCGCGGTGGTGACGGGGGATGTCACCCAGGTGGATCTGCCGACGGGCAAGCACTCGGGGTTGCGGGTCGTGCGCAACATTCTCTCAGGAATCGAGGGAGTGGCGTTCTGCGAGCTGGGCGGCAAGGACGTCGTACGCGCGCGCATCGTGCAGAGCATCGTCGAGGCGTATGGGCGCTACGACGAGAGCGGAGGGGACGACGGTGACGGACAGCCGGGCTGACGACCCTCCGGATCCCGCTCGTGTCACGGTCAGCGACGAGACGCAGACCCTCTCCGGCGCCGCGACCCGACGCCTGCGGCAGCTCGCTGCCGGCGCCCTCGCCGACCTTGGGGTGCCCGGCGACATGGCCGTCGACATCCTCTATGTGGACCCTGACGCCATGACCGCGTTGAACGTCGAGCACATGGGGGGCGATGGCCCCACCGACGTCCTCGCGTTCCCGCTCGACGAGCCGGGGGAGCGCGCGGGCGACGTCCCGATGGTCCTCGGAGACGTCGTCCTCTGCGGGGAGGTCGCCGAATCGCAGGCGCGTGAGGCCGGCAGGGACCCCTGGGCGGAGATCGAGATGCTGCTCGTGCACGGGCTGCTGCACCTGCTCGGCTACGACCATCAAGATGAGGACGAGCGCACGGAGATGTTCTCGCTGACCGACAAGCTCCTAGCGGCTCGAGGTGGGCACAGCCGGTGATCACGATCTCATCGGGGCATGTGATAGCCCTCGTGGCGGCGTTTGGGCTCCTGCTCGTGGCCGCGTTGCTCGGTGCCGCGCAAGCCGCCCTCTCGCGCATCACGCTTCCCACGAGCCTGAAGCTCGAAGCCGAGGGGCGGCGGGGCTCGGGTGCGCTGGTGCGCCTCACCGAGGAGCCGGCGACGACCGCGAACATCCTCGCACTGCTGACGCTGCTCAGTCAGGCGGCCGGGGTCGCGCTGATCACGGTGGTGTCGCTCGCGGTGCTGGATGCGCCCTGGGCGGTCCTGCTCGCCGCGGTGGGAGGGGCGGTGCTCCTCTACGTGGGCGCGGAGGTCGCGCCGAAGACGGTGGCGCTCCAGCGGGCCGAGTCAGCGGCATTGAGCTTGGCGCCGGTGGTCGCGCCCCTCGCGCGCGTCTTCGGCCCCGTCGCGGGCGTGCTCATCCGCGTGGGCAACGCGATCGCGCCGGGGCGGGGCCTCGAGGCGGGGCCGTTCGTCACCGAGGATCAGCTACGCGCCATGATCGACGCCGCCGAGTCCGACGAGGTCATCGAGTCGAGCGAGCGGGCGATGATCCACTCGATCTTCGAGCTCGGCGACACGATGGTCCGTGAGATCATGGTGCCCCGGCCCGACATGGTGATGGTGTCGGTGGAGGAGTCCCTGCATAAGGTCCTCGACGTGATCCTCGAGGCCGGGCACTCCCGGATTCCCGTCTACCGCGACAGCCGCGACCAGATCGTGGGCCTGCTCTACGCCAAGGACGCGCTGCGGCGCCTGCACGCGGGCGGTGACGAGGAGGGCCCGTGGGGCGACCTCCTGCGGCCCGCGCACTTCGTGCCCGAGCTGAAGCCGGTGGACGCGTTGCTGCGTGAGCTGCAGGCCAAGAAGATCCACCTCGCCGTCGTCGTCGACGAGTACGGCACCACCGCGGGGCTCGTGACGATCGAGGACATCCTCGAGGAGATCGTGGGGGAGATCGTCGACGAGTACGACCTCGAGGAATCGCTGGTCGAGCCGCTCACCGACCGTCGCTGGCGTGTCGACGCCCGCCTCCCCATCGACGAGCTCTCGGAGTTGGTCGACAAGGAGCTGCCCGCGGAGGAGTGGGACACCGTGGGTGGGTTGCTGTTCGGGTTGCTCGGGCACGTGGCGATGCCGGGCGAGCAAGCCGCGGTGGACGGTGTGCGGTTGACGGCCGAGCGGGTCGATGGACGCCGGATCGCCAAGGTCCTCGTCGACCAGCTCCAGACCGAGGAGGACGAGCCTGGTGGCGGATGACGAGGAGCTGTTGGACCTTGCGAGGGGCGCACGGGCCACCTCGTACGCCCCGTACTCCAACTTCCGGGTCGGGGCTGCGCTCGGGACGGATGACGATCGCGTCTTCATAGGCGCGAACATCGAGAACGCCGCCTACCCCGTGGGCCTGTGTGCGGAGCGGGTCGCGGTCCCGCAGGCGGTCATGGCGGGGGCGGTGCCCCTCGTCCTCGCGATCGCCGCGGACGGCTTCGGGCCGCCCTCACCGTGCGGGATGTGCCGTCAGTTCCTCTATGAGTTCGCACCCGACCTGCGGATACTCGCTACGGGGACGGACGGGGCGCTCGACGATTACGTCCTCCGGGACCTGCTCCCGAAGGCGTTCGGGCCCGCGCGCTTCGATCCTGAGAGGACGGCGTGGACTGCTCGCGGAGGACGCTTCCCTCCAGAGGTCAGCTGAGCCGCGGGGGTGGAGAGTAGGCTGCGCGGTATGCGAAGCGGCTTCTGCTCGATCGTGGGACGACCGAACGTCGGCAAGTCCACGTTGCTCAACGCGCTCGTGGGACAGAAGATCGCGATCACCACGTCGGTGCCCCAGACCACCCGTCATGCCATACGCGGGATCATCCATCGCGACGACGTGCAGGTCGTGTTCGTCGACACCCCCGGGATGCACAAGCCGAAGACCCTGCTCGGCTCCAGGCTCAACGAGGTCGCCACCGAGCACCTGCGGGGCATGGATGTCGTGGTGCTCGTGGTCGATGCGTCAGCCGAGATCGGGCGCGGCGACCGCTTCGTCGCTGGCTTGCTCGAGAACGTGCCGACCCCGGTCTTCGCGGTGGCGAACAAGATCGACCGCATCACGCCAGCCCAGCAGTTGCCTCAGTTGGCGGCCCTGTCCGAGCTGGGGGAGTTCGATGAGATCGTGCCGGTGTCAGCCGCCACCGGCGATGGTGTCGAGCGCCTCGAGCGCCTGATCGCGGCACGCATGCCGGAGGGGCCCCCGTACTTCCCCGAGGGTCAGGTCAGCGACCAGAGCACCGAGCAGCTCGTCAGTGAGATCATCCGTGAGAAGGCGATCACCCGGATGCGCGAGGAGGTCCCCCACTCCGTCGCGGTCGCCATCGAGGAGATGGGCCCGGGCGAGTCCGAGGGCGTGATAGCCATCTACGCATGGCTCTACGTGGAGAGGGAGTCCCAGAAGGGGATCGTCATCGGCCACGGTGGGCAGGTCCTGCGGGAGATCGGCGCGGCGGCGCGCAAGGAGCTCGAGCTCGTGCTGGCCTCGAGGGTATACCTCGACTTGAGGGTTAAGCTTTTGAAGGAGTGGCAGCGCGACGCGAAGGCCCTGCAGCGGTTGGGGTACTAGCCCCGCGGCCGCGGGAGCCCGCTAGCGGATGGAGTTGGCGATGGTGGACGTCTTCGAGGCAATCTCACGCGAGGGATGCGAGCAGGCTCTGTTCTGCCACGACCCGCAGACCGGCCTCAGGGCCATCATCGCGATCCACGACACGACTCTGGGGCCATCGTTGGGCGGGGTGAGGATGCGCCCGTACCCCACCGAGGAGGAGGCCCTCGCAGACGTCCTGGACCTCGCGCGCGCGATGACCTACAAGTTCGCCGCCGCGGGCATCGACCTCGGAGGCGGCAAGAGCGTGATCATCGGCGATCCCGCGACAGCCAAGTCAGAGGACCTGTTGCGGGCCTTCGGCCGCTTCGTGCGCACGCTCGGTGGCCGCTACATCCCCGGCATCGACGTGGGCACCACCCAGGACGACATGCGGACGATCGGCCTCGAGGCCGAGCCCGTCTCCTGCGTCGGCGTGGATCCCTCGCCGTACACCGCACTCGGTGTGTACGCCGCCATCCGGGCGTGCATCCGCCATGCCACCGGATCACCGGACCTCGAGGGGGCCCGGATCGCCATCCAAGGCGTCGGCCATGTCGGCGAGGCGCTCGCGCGGAGGTCGGCGGAGGCGGGAGCGGACCTCGTGCTCGCCGACGTGGACGGTGCGCGGGCGGAGCGACTCGCCAAGGAGCTTGACGCCACCGCGGTGGACGCCGACGACATCGTCACCGTCGCGTGCGACGTCCTCGCGCCGTGCGCGGTCGGCGGCGTCATCGACGAGGAGACCGTCGCCCGGCTCGGCTGCCGCGTCGTCGCGGGCGGCGCGAACAACGTCCTCGCCGACCCCCGAGTGGCGGAGACGCTGCGCGCACGGGGGATCGTCTACGCGCCCGACTACGTCGCGAACGCGGGAGGGGTCATCCTGCTCGATACGGAGCGGGCGGGGGACCCGCCCGAGCGCGCGGCCGACCGGTGCTGGGAGCTCGGCGACCGGATGCGCCACATCCTCGAGCGCGCGGACGCCGAGGGCATCTCCACCCTGGCCGCCGCGAACGGGCTGGCCGAGCAACGCCTCGGGGAGGGCCGCTCTGAGGCCTCCGCCCTCGAGGCGCAGCTCGTGACCCGTGCCCAGCGGGTGCGCCGCTACTACGAGCTCGTCGATGCGGGACGCCTCGAGGAGATGTACGCGCTGTTCCACGACGACGTCGTCTACCGCCGACCCGGTTACGAGCCGCTCGAGGGGATCGAGGCGCTGCGGGGCTTCTACGAGGGCGAGCGCGTGATCCGGGAGGGGGCGCACACCGTCTCGTCGGTCGCCCTCGACGGCGAGCGCATCGCCGTCGAGGGCGAGTTCGGGGGAGTGCTGCACGACGGCTCTCGGGTGACGGTGCGCTTCGCGGACTTCTTCGTCTTCCGCGGCGGGCGCATCGCCCGCCGCGACACCTACTTCGACGCCCCGCTCGTGTGAGGGCTCACGCTCGCGCGAGCCCCAGCTCGGAGGCGACCGCGGATCGCTGTGGCGCGTCCACCACCTGCTCGAGCAGCGCGGCCTTCTCGGGCTTGTACGCCGCGTACACCGCCCACCAGAGCGCGGGGTCGGCGTAGGGGACGGAGGCGCCATCGACGTCGACGTGGCCGCTGATGCGCACCGGCACGCGCGCGACGCCGCCGGGGTGGCGAAACGCCATGCCACCGATGGCGTCGACGTCGACCCCGCACACGTCGAGCTGGGCGAACCACGCGCTGGCCCAGAGATCCGTTCCCGCGTGCGTATGGGCGCGGAGCCAGTCCTCCGTCGCGGCGAGGAAGCGACGCTCGTCGTCCGCGTCGCACATGAGGTCGAGGTCGCGGACCTCGTCGGCGAGCCCCAGCGCCCACAGCAGGCCGCTGCCGCCCAGTGCGAAGTCGATGCGGTGGCGCGTCAGCCGGAGGCTGACCGCGCGCAGGGCGGCGCGGGTGCTGGCGTGCACGAGATAAGGGTCCTGCCGTCTACTCTGTGGTCATGGGGCTGTATCGCGAGCAGGGCATCGTCCTGCGCACCTACAAGCTAGGCGAGACCGACCGGATCCTTCATCTGCTCACGCAGGGACGAGGCAAAGTCCGGGCGGTCGCCAAGGGTGTCCGCAAGCCGGGCTCCCGGTTCGGTGGGCGACTGGAGCCGCTCGGCCACGTCGACCTTCAGCTCTACGAGGGACGGCGGGGCCTCGACATCATCAACCAGGCGGAGCTCATCACCCCCTTCGACGCGGTGCGCGCGGACTTCGACCTGTCCGCGTGCGGGCAGACCATGGTGGAGGCCGCGGACCGGGTCGCACAGGAGCACGAGCGGGCGACCTCGCTCTTCCTGCTCCTGCTCGACGGGTTGCGACACCTCGCCGTGGGTCCCACCCGCCCCGCGGTCACCCTCGACGCGTACCTGCTGCGGCTGGCGTCGGTGGCGGGCTACCACCCCGTCCTGGACGCGTGCGCGAGCTGCGGCGACCACGGCCGGCACGCGGTCTTCAACATGGAGGCCGGCGGCACGTTGTGTCCTCGCTGCGCCCCACCGGACTCCCACGCGCTGTCCTTTGCGGTGATCGGCGCGCTGGTCCAACTCGCGGAGCAGGGCTGGGCCGCCGGCGACATCGACGGGGTCGACCCCGCGGCGCAGCGAGCTGTGGGGAGCCTCGTCGCGAGCTACCTCGCCTACCACCTGGGTCGCCCGCTGACGGCGTGGGAGCTGGTGGTCCGGTGAGCGACTCAAGTAGCGGCAGCGGTAGTTGCCCAGAGATGAGTGTCTCGGAGCGCGTGTTCCCCGAGGGCCTCGACCCGGGGCGTGTGCCCGCGCACGTCGGCATCATCATGGACGGCAACGGGCGCTGGGCCAACCAGCGCGGACAGCCACGAAAAGCGGGACACGCGGCGGGGGAGGCCGCGCTGTTCGACACCGTCGAGGGTGGCCTCGACCTCGGCCTCCAGTTCCTGACCGTCTGGGCGTTCTCGACGGACAACTGGAAGCGCCCGCCCGACGAGGTGCGCTTCCTGATGGAGTTCAACCGGGACCTGCTCCGACGCAGGGTCGACGAGCTCGACGAGCGGCAGGTGCGGATCCGCTTCCTCGGGCGCCGCGCCCGACCGGTGCCGCGGCGTGTGATCAGCGAGATCGTCGACGCGGAGCAGCGCACGGAGCATCACCGGCGGATGACGCTTCAGATCGCCTTCAACTACGGCGGTCGGTCCGAGTTGGCCGACGCGGTGCAGCGGGTGGGGGAGGACGTCGCGGCGGGCCGACTCGATCCGAAGAAGATCGACGAGGAGGCGATCGCCTCGCGCCTCTACCGTCCAGACGCGCCCGACGTGGACCTGCTCATCCGAAGCTCGGGGGAGCAGCGGCTGTCGAACTTCCTCCTGTGGGAGGCCGCCTACGCGGAGTTCGTCTTCACCGACGTGCTGTGGCCGGACTTCCGCCGCAAGCACCTGTTCGAGGCCGTCGGCGCCTTCCAACGGCGAGAACGACGCTTCGGCAAACTCTGAACGTTTACTTCACGGTTGAGATTCGTCGTTCATGGTCAGTTGATGGTCAGCAGTTGGTCGACGGGGGCGTAGTCGTCGGTCAGTACCTGCGCGTCGCCTGTCCAGGCGTGGAGATCGTCGCCTTCCAACACGTCCCATTCTCCACTGCGGCTCACGATCTCGTCGAGGTGCAGGTCCTCGTCGCTTGCGATCAGGACGAAGTTGCCGCCCACGTCACCTGCCAGGCGCTCGGTGGGCGCGAGCACCGCGACCTCGTCGAAGACCGCGGCGAGGGTGGTGGCGTGGGCACGCGCGAAGCCGAGCGGCGGGTGATCGATCATGTTGACCGCGTAGAGGCCACCGGGTCGGAGGGCGCCGCGGACGGTCGAGACGAACTCCTCGGTGGTCAGGTGCCAGGGGACCGCGAGGCCGCCGAACGCATCCCCCACGACCACGTCGAAGCCCTCGAGGCCCGCTACCTCCAGACGCGCGTCGCCCACCCGGACCTCGAGGTCCTGCCCTGTCGACAGGGACAGTTCCTCCTTAGCGAGCCGCACGAGCGCGGGATCGACCTCGATCACGACGTTCTCCGAACCCGGGCGGGTGTCTGCGAGGTAGGTCGGCAGCGTGAACCCCCCGCCGCCGATGTGCAGGGTCCGCGGGGGAGCCCCGTCGGGTTCGTACACGTCGACGAGCTCCGCGAGCACCACGGCGTACTCGAACTCGAGGTGGGTGGGATCGTCGACGTCGACGTAGGAGTGCTGGAGGGCGTCGAGCAAGAGCGTCCGACCCGACGACCGGTCGGGATCCTCGACCACTTGCGCGCAGTAGTAGGCGCTCTCGAGCTCGCAGGGCACCTGCGCCGTGGCCGACAGGAGCCCGGCGAGCACCGCTGCGACCAGCAGCGGCGCGGGTGAGCGCTGTCCCGGGGCGTCGAGTCGCCACCACAGCACACCGCCGCCCACCGCGAGCAACGCACCCACGCCGATGATGATGGGTCGGGTCGGGAACGCCGCGATGAGCACGAAGCCGGTGATGAACGTCCCCATGATCGCGCCCGCGGTGCCGAGGGCGGACAGCTGACCCACCGTCGATCCCGTCTCGTCGAGGCTTCGGAGCTGGATCTTGATGACGGTGGGCGTGACCGCCGACAGGACCGCGGCGGGCAGTAGGAAGCCGGCGAGCGACAGCATGAGGATCGCGGTGACGGTGCGCCCCGCGAAGACGGGGCCCATCACCGTGATGATCGGCAGGACGAGTAGGGAGAGCAGGCCACCCAGGAGGATCTCGGGGCCGAGGAGCTTGCGCGGGTCGACTTTGTCCGCCAGCAGGCCACCCACCCACGTGCCGAGCGCGATGCCGGCGAGGACGGTGCCGATGATCCCCGTGTACGTCTGCAGCGTGTCGCCCACATAGGGTGCGAGGATGCGGCCGGCGAGGATCTCGATGACGAGCACCGCGGCGGAGGTCAGGAACACCAAGGC
>SKQL01000115.1 GCA_007119035.1 Nitriliruptorales bacterium
CTCGGCGCCTACCGCTGACGCTACTTGAGGCGCTCACTCCTCGGCGCCTACCGCTGACGCTACTTGAGGCGCTCACTCCTCGGCGCCTACCGCTGACGCTACTTGAGGCGCTCATGGCCTGGCCGACTCCACTCGTGCGTCGCCCATCTCAGGGGTGCCGATGGCGTCCCACTCGATGCGCTTCGCGTCGAGCACGGGGCCCTCGTAGCACGCGCGGACGTTGGTCAGCCCCTCGCGCCGGTGGTAGGGGACGACGCACGTCATGCAGACGCCCACACCGCAGGCCATGGACTCCTCGACGGCGACCTGGCACGGCACCTTGTGGCGCTCCGCGATCCGCGCGACCCCCGCGAGCATGCCCATCGGCCCGCAGCCGTAGATCACGCCCGCTCCGGTGGCCTCGAGCCGCTCGGGGAGGACGTCGGTCACCCGGCCCTGGCGGCCCATGGAGCCGTCCTCGGTCGTGAAGACGGTGCTCGTCGCGAGCCGCTTGGCCTCGATGGCGTTGAACAGCCGGTCCTGGCTCGCCGCACCGAAGATGAGGTCGACGCGCAGCCCCTCCGCCTGGAGCTCCCGCGCGAGGTACAGCAGCGGCGCCGCGCCGTACCCACCGCCGACGAGCAGGCAGTTCGCGGACTGCTTCGGGATCGGGAACGCGCGCCCGAGAGGGCCGATCACGTCGATGACGTCGTGCTTCTCCCTGGAGGCGAGCCACCGGGTGCCGACCCCGACCGGGGAGAACGTGATGTCGACCGTCCCCGCCCACGGCCCCCGCTGGCTCACACCGCCGATGGAGAACGGCCGGCGCAGCAGCGCACCGGGAGCGTCGACGCCGAGGGAGACGAACTGGCCGGGGCTCGCGCGGGTGGCGACCCCGGGCGCGACGACGGTGAGCTGGTGGTAGGTGCCCAGCCGCCGAGACGCGAGCACCTCGCACGGCGCGCGGACCGGGCCCTCCTCACGTCCCTGCTGCACGGGTGTGGCGTCACGACGGACGACGTTGCTCACTAGGCGCTCCTCCCCTCCGCTCCAGAGGGTAGCGGCACCGCGCTCGAGTGGTAGTCCTGCAGGCTCCGGGCCCGCGAGCTGCCCTCCCGCAACGACTCGATCCCCTGGATCGCGGCGAAGATCCCCGCCATGGTCGTCACGTGCGGCACCCCGTTGCCGACCGCGGCGGACCGGACCTCGTAGCCGTCCGAGCGCGGCGCCTGACCCTCCGGCGTGTTGAGGACGAGGTCGACGTCGCCCGCCACGATCCGGTCGACGATGTGGCCGCTCGCCGCCTCCGAGACCTTGGGGACGACCTCGGAGTCGACGCCGGAGCGGCGCAGCACCTCGGCGGTGCCCCGCGTGGCGAGGATCTCGAAGCCGAGGTCGCGGAGCCGCTTGACGGGGAAGATCATCGCCCGCTTGTCGCGATCGGCGATGGAGACGAACACGCGGCCGCGTTGGGGCAGCACCATCGCGCCGGTGCCCGCCTGGCTCTTCGCGAACGCGGCACCGAAGCTCATGTCGATGCCCATCACCTCGCCCGTGGACCGCATCTCGGGGCCCAGCCGCGTGTCGCTGCCGGGGAAGCGGTTGAACGGCAGCACCGCCTCCTTGACCGCGACGTGGGCGAGGGCGGGGCCGGTGACGACGTCGCGGTCGGGCAGCATGCCCTCCGCGCGCAGGTCGGCGAGGGTGGCGCCCACCATCACGCGGGCCGCGACCTTCGCGAGCGCCACCCCGGTGGCCTTGGACACGAACGGCACGGTGCGGCTCGCGCGCGGGTTCGCCTCGATGCAGTACAGCCGGCCGTCGCGCAGCGCGAACTGGACGTTGATGAGGCCGCGGGTGCCGAGGCGCTCCGCGAGGGCGAGCGTGTACTCGCGCAACGTGGCCATCTGGCCCTGCCCGAGGGTGTATGGCGGCAGCACGCACGCGGAGTCGCCCGAGTGCACCCCCGCCTCCTCGATGTGCTCGAGGATCCCGCCGACGAAGACCTCCGTGCCGTCATAGACCGCGTCGACGTCGACCTCGATGGCGCCCTCGAGGAACCTGTCGACGAGGACAGCGGGCGCGTGGGCGGACGAGGTGTCGGTGTTGGCCGCGAGCCACGACTCGAGCTGCTCGGGGGTGTAGACGATCGCCATCGCCCGGCCGCCGAGGACGTAGCTCGGGCGCACGAGCACGGGGAAGCCGATGCGCTCCGCGACCTTGCTCGCCGCCTCCGGCGTGGACGAGACCTCGCCGGGGGGCTGGGGGATGCCGAGCTCGGCCATCGCCGCGTTGAACCGGCCGCGGTCCTCAGCCATGTCGATCGCGTCGGGCTGGGTGCCGAGGATGCGCACGCCCGCGGCCTCGAGGTAACGGGCGAGGCCCAGCGGGGTCTGGCCGCCGAGCTGGACGAGCACGCCGATCTTGCTCACGTCCCCGCCGACCGCGGCGAGCTCCGCCTCGTAGACCTCGAGGACGTGCTCGAGGGTGAGCGGCTCGAAGTAGAGGCGGTCCGCGGTGTCGTAGTCGGTGGAGACCGTCTCGGGGTTGCAGTTGACCATCACCGTCTCGTAGCCCGCCTCCGAGAGGGCGAAGACCGCGTGCACGCAGCAGTAGTCGAACTCGATGCCCTGGCCGATCCGGTTCGGGCCCGAGCCGAGGATGAGCACGCGCGGGCGGTCGCTCGGCGCGACCTCCGACTCCGTCTCGTACGTCGAGTAGTGGTACGGCGTGTAGGCGGGGAACTCCCCCGCGCACGTGTCCACGGTCTTGTAGACGGGACGCACGTCAGCCTCCACGCGGCGGCGCCGGACGGTGCCCTCGTCCACGCCGAGCAGCACCCCGAGTCGCGCGTCCGAGAGGCCGAAACGCTTGGCGCGGCGGAGGGAGGCGGCGTCGTCGAGGCGGACGGCCTCGCCGACCTCGACGACCTGGAGGAGCTGGTCCACGAACCACGGGTCGAAGCCGGTCAGCGCGGCCACCCGTGCGGGGTCCCAGCCCGCGGCGAGCGCGGCGGCGGTGTTGCCGAGGCGGGTGGGATGCGGGCGCGCGAGCACCTCCTCGGAGAGCTCACCACTCGGTTCCAGGCCCACCGTGCCGTTCTCGAGGGACGACAGGGCCTTGCCGAGCGACTCGGGGAACGTGCGGCCGAACGCCATGACCTCGCCGACCGACTTCATGCGGGTGGTGAGCGTCTCGTCGGCGCCCTCGAACTTCTCGAACGCGAACCGCGGGATCTTCGTGACGACGTAGTCGATGACGGGCTCGAACGCCGCCAGCGTCTCCTTGGTGATGTCGTTGGTGATCTCGTCGAGGCGGTAGCCGACCGCGAGCAGCGCGGCGATGCCCGCGATGGGGAACCCCGTGGCCTTCGAGGCGAGCGCGGAGGACCGCGACACGCGGGGGTTCATCTCGATCACGACCTGGCGTCCCGTCACGGGGTCGACCGCGAACTGCACGTTCGAGCCGCCGGTCTCGACACCGACCTTGCGCAGGACCGCGAAGGCCGCGTCGCGCATCTGCTGGTACTCGACGTCGGAGAGCGTCATCGCGGGGGCGACGGTGATCGAGTCGCCCGTGTGCACCCCCATCGCGTCGACGTTCTCGATCGAGCAGATGATCACGCAGCTGTCCGCCGCGTCGCGCATCACCTCGAGCTCGTACTCCTTCCAGCCCGACAGCCACTCGTCGACCTGGACCTGGGAGATCGGCGACTCCGCGAGCCCCTCCTTGACGAGGCGCTCGTAGTCCGCGGGCGTGCGCGCCTCACCGCTGCCTGCGCCGCCGAGGGTGTAGGACGCGCGCACGAGCAGCGGGAACCCGTGCTCCTCCGCGAACGCGGCAGCGTCCTCCCAGCGCGTCACCGTCGCCGCCGCGGGGACGTCGAGGCCGATCTCGCGCATCGCGCGGGAGAAGCGCTGGCGGTCCTCGGCAAGCGCGATCGCCTCGACGCTCGCGCCGATCAGCTCGACGCCGTAGCGCTCGAGGGTGCCCGACTCCGCGAGCTGGGTGGCGACGTTCAGGCCCGTCTGGCCGCCTATGGTCGGCAGCAGCGCCATCCCCCCGCGCCCGAAGCCCGCGGCCTGCTCCGCGGCGATGACCTGCTCGACGTGGTGGGGGGTCAGCGGCTCGACGTACGTCGCGTCCGCGAACTCGGGGTCGGTCATGATCGTCGCGGGATTGGAGTTGACGAGCACTACGCGGTAGCCCTCCGCCCGCAGCGCCTTGCAGGCCTGCACGCCGGAGTAGTCGAACTCGGCGGCCTGACCGATCACGATCGGCCCCGAGCCGAGCAGCAGGATCGTGTCGACGTCGTCGCGTCGCGGCATCTAGGCGTGCGCCTTCCTGTGGGCGTCCATGAGACGGCAGAAGTCCTCGAACAGGTAGCGGGAGTCGTGCGGCCCCGGCGCGGCCTCGGGGTGGTACTGCACGCTGAACGCGGGCTGTTCGACGAGCGCGAGGCCCGCGTTGGTCCCGTCGTTCAGGTTCCGGTGTGTCTCCACCGCGCGGCCGAACGCGCCGTCGTCGCCGGGCAGCGTCGCCGCGTCGATGGCGAACCCGTGATTGTGGCTCGCGATCTCGACCTGCGCGCGGGAGAGGTTGCGGATCGGCTGGTTGACCCCGTGGTGGCCGAACGGCAGCTTGTAGCTGCGCGCGCCCACCGCGAGGCCGAGCAGCTGGTGGCCGAGGCAGATCCCGAACACGGGCACCCTGTGCCCGAGAAGCTCGCGGATGGTCCGGATGGGGTCGAGCACGACCGCAGGGTCCCCGGGGCCGTTCGACAGGAACACCCCGTCGGGCTCGAGGGCGAGGATGTCCTGCGGCGAGGTCGAGGAGGGCACCACGACCACGTCGCAGCCCGACGCGGCGAGCAGCTTCACCTGGTTGCGCTTGAGGCCGAAGTCCATGCACACGACCC
>SKQL01000026.1 GCA_007119035.1 Nitriliruptorales bacterium
AGCCCGCTCTGCTCGGTCTCGGCGGCGTCGGTCGAAGCCGCTCGCGCGTCGACCGCCCCGCCTCGCTCCTCCTGCGAACCGTCGCCTGCTGCCCTAGCCAAGTCGGTGTCTCCGTTCGTCCTGTGCCCGATGGTTCATGGGTCCCCACCGGCTATCCAACGCATATCTCGTACCCTGTTGCTCCGGCCTAGACACGGCGCCACCGTCGCGCCATGCGGCCACGGGGGCAAAAAGAATCCCCACGATCCCCGCGCGCGTCGTACTCTATGCACGGCCCTACCATAGGGATTGAGCGTCACGGAGAGCAGTACCGCGCGTTTCAGGACCGAAGGATACGAGGCGCATACGCCGACCCGGTCGGCAACGGCCCGCCGCCGCTTGCGCCAGCCATGATCCATGAGCAGACGGGGCTTGGCGACACCCAAGCCCGGACTGAGGAGCGGGTGCGACGGTCGGGGTCGCATACTGCAAGGAGGGTGAACGCCATCGTGGCACAGATCGTCGAGGAGATGCCGCTGCACGATCACGTGCAGCTCTACCTCCGGGAGATGGCTCGCACAGCGCTGCTCACGGCCGAGGAGGAGGTCGACCTCGCCAAGCGCTACGAGGCCGGCCTCGAGGCTGAGCGCCTGCTGTGCGAGGACAAGAAGCACCCACCGCCTCGCCGCCGGCAGCTCAACCGGGTGGACCGCGACGGCAAGCGGGCGAAGGAGCGCTTGGTCCAGGCCAACCTCCGGCTGGTCGTGTCGGTGGCCAAGCGCTACCAGGGCCAGGGCCTCCCGCTTCTCGACCTGATCCAGGAGGGGAACCTCGGCCTGCTGCGCGCCGTCGAGAAGTTCGACTACCGCCGCGGCTACAAGTTCTCGACCTACGCGACGTGGTGGATTCGCCAGGCCGTCGGCCGTGGAGTGGCGGACAAGGGCAGGACGATCAGGCTGCCCGTGCACATGATGGAGCGCGTGCGCAGGGCGCTCTCCATGCAGCGTGATCTCGCGGAGTCCCTCGGACGCGAGCCCGCGCTCGAGGAGCTTGCCGAGGAGCTGGGGGAGGACCCGGAGACGGTCGAGGAGCTCCTCACCTACGCTCGCACGCCGACGTCGCTGGAGACACCGGTCGGGGAGGACGGCGACGCGGAGCTCGGCGACTTCATCGAGGACCGCAACGCCGACGATCCCCTCGAGGTGGCGGCCAAGGGACTTGCGAGACAGGAGCTGCTCGACGTGGTCGCGGGACTGCCCGAGCGGGAGCGCGTGATCCTGGAGCTGCGCTTCGGTCTCATCGATGGCGAGGCGCGGACGCTCGACGATGTCGGCCGGTACTTCGGGCTCACACGGGAGCGGATACGGCAGCTCGAGGCCCGAGCCCTGTCCAAGCTGCGCCACCCCTCGCGGGGACGGGCCCTATCGGACACCGCGGCCTGACGCGCCCCTCGAGGCCACTGCGCTCAAGGTGGTGCAACTGGCACGCATGAATCGGCAGGAAGCGGGCACGCCGGTCTTCGTTGAGGCCCTGAAGACCGATGGACCTGCCGATGGGACCGGATCTACCTCGCCGGCTGGGCGCCGAGTTGGTCGGCTCGCTGTTGTTGACGTTGTTCGGTGCGGGGGCGGTCGTTGCCGCGTTGCTGCACGAGGGTGAGGTCACCTACGCGGGCTTCGGCTTCGTGGGATTGTCGTTCGCGGTGGCGATCGCGATCGCGGTGTATGCCTTCGGGCCGGTGTCGGGAGCGCACATCAACCCCACCGTCACGCTCTCGTTGGCGCTCACCGGACGCTTCTCGTGGAAGGAGGCGGGGCCCTACGTCGTCGCTCAACTCCTTGGAGGAGTGCTGGCGGCGCTGCTGATCCTCGGGTACGTGGGCGCTGAGGCCACCGAGCTCGGCGGAGTCGGGCTGACCGAGCTCGCGGACGGCGTCGGGTACGAGCAGGGGATCGTGGCCGAGATCGTGGGGACGTACATCCTCGTGCTCGCGATCATGGCCATGGCGATCGACCCTCGCGCGGACGCCTCTTGGGGCGGGTGGGTCATCGGCTTCTCCGTGGCCGCCGCCGTGCTCGTGGTCGGCCCGGTCAGCGGTGCCTCGCTGAATCTGCAGCGCACCCTCGGTCCCTACGTCGCCAACACCCTCGCGGGAGGCGACACCCCTTGGGCGCAGCTCCCCATCTACCTCGTCGGGCCCGTGATCGGAGGCGTCCTCGCGGTTTTGAGCTACGACTGGCTCGCGAGCCCGCCCGAGCCGGAGGAGCCGCCGCCAGGCCAGTCGCCCGGCGGTGGGGAGTAGACGCCAGCGTCTCGCTGGGCCACCGTCCATCGCCCCGCCCGAGTCGGTCTGCCTCAGGGACATCGCTGTGAGAGGATTGGAGCGCGATGTGGACAGCGGACGAGATCCCTGATCAGCGCGGCCGTGTGGCCTTGGTGACCGGGGCCAATAGCGGCTTGGGCTTCGAGATCGCCCGACAGTTCGCCCGCAAGGGCGCCCGCGTGCTGCTCGCGGCTCGCGACCCGGTCAAGGGCGAGCACGCCCGCCACGCGATCGCTGCGGAGCTTCCCTCGGCGGAGCTCGAGACCCGGGAGCTCGACCTCGCCTCACTCGAATCGGTGCGTGCGTGTGCGGAGGGGATCGTCGCCGACCACCGACGCATCGATCTCCTCGTGAACAACGCGGGCATCATGGCCGTCCCGGAGCGGGAGACCGAGGACGGCTTCGAGCTCCAGCTCGGTGTGAACCACCTGGGGCACTTCGTGCTGACGGCGCGGCTCCTGCCGCTGCTCGTGGCCACGCCGAGCGCGCGCATCGTGTCCGTGACGAGCGTCGCGCGCTTCGTCGGCCCGTCCGTGAGCGCGGCCAACCCCCACCTGCGTGGACGCTACGAGGCATGGCTCGCCTACGGCCGGGCCAAGCGCGCGAATCTCCACTTCGGCACGGAGCTGCAGCGACGCCTGGAGGACGCGCGGGCAGGAGCGCAGAGCCTGGTGGCGCACCCCGGGCTCTCCGCCACCGGACTGCAGGAGAGAAGCGTCGTCAACTCGGGTGGCGGGTTGAGCCAACGGTTCTTCCACGCCGCCGCGCGCTGCACCGGCATGGCGCCGGAGAGGGCAGCCCTGCCCGTGTTGCGGGCGGCCACGGACCCCTCCGCCCGACCCGGCAGGCTCTACGGTCCCCGGTGGGGCACGGTCGGGGCACCCGTCGGCAAGCCGCTGCGCACGGGACCGCGGAGCCGCAGGGCCGCGCGGGTGCTGTGGAAGGTCTCCGAACGTGAGACACGGGAGAAGGTCGCGGTGGACGTGCTCTAATCGGCGAGCAGCCCACGCTCGACGGCTCGGGGCAGGCCCCAGCGCCCCAGGAGAGTCAACCGCCGATCCTCGTCGAGGGCTCCCAGGCACTCCAGCAGCCGGCTCACGATGTCGAATCCCCGCAGGAGCGTGTGCTGCTCGTTCGAGGACAGGTCCTGGGTCTCGATCTCCGGGCTCTGGGTGACGAGCTCGAGCATGGCCACCGGATCGGCGCTCGTGCCCGGTTCGGCCCGCAACAACTCGATCGTGAGCGCGGCCCAGTCGCCGGGCTCGAGCGCGGTCCAGGCGGCTTCCTCGTCGGCACTGACGGGTAGGTCCTCGCTGGGGTTCACCACCCCGGACGCGGCCTCGACCCACAGGGTCTCGTCGTCGTCGGGGAGGTCGTCGGTGCCGAGATCGGCGGCGGACAGCAGCGCCCCGTAGGGCCACCCCCGGTCGTCCGAGTGCTCCCGCAGGCGGTTGGCCACCGTCGCGAGCGCATCGCGGTCGACGTCTGCGCCGGGACGTTCGCCGAGCGCCTCGACCACTACCGCCCATGCCTCAGGGCCGCCCCATCCTGCGTCGTCGCCCTCGTCCTCGGCGAGTCGCCAATACTGGTCGGGAACGGTGCCCCAGCCGAAGACGGGGACCGGCGTGTCCGGCTCCTCCCCGTACTCCTCCGAGGGGTCCACCGCCAGCGCGTCCACGCTGCATGTGTGATGCCACGCCTCGTTGAGGTCGAACGTGTAGGTGAAGACCTCGCCCACACGCAGCCCGGCCTCGCCGAGGGTGACGTCGTCGCTGTCCTCGCTGCCCGGGTCGTCGCCGTTGGTGGCGAGGACGCGCCCGTCCACCACGAACTCATGGGACGGTGACAGGTCCCAGCGCGCGAAGGCCACGTCGATGCTCTCCGCCAGATCCGCGAACGTGTGGTCCGCGTGCGCGAGCATTATGCGCCCCGGTGGGTCGTCGAGATCGGTGTCCGCGGTCCCGTTCAACAGGACACGGATCGTCAGCCAGTCGCTCACCCTCTGGTCCCATCTCGTCGCACGATCGGACGGCGAACCGTACCGCCAGGCCCCGAACCGTGCCAATGGGGTTCATCGCACGGCGAAGAGCCGTTATCGTCAATCAGGAGCGAGCGAGAGGGGGCCCTGATGGGAATGACGATACGTGCCGCTGGTGCGGTGCTGTGGCGTGAGCACGACGGCAGGGACGAGGTCGGCCTCGTGCACCGCCCCAAGTACGACGACTGGTCGCTGCCCAAGGGCAAGCTCGACGACGGCGAGACCGACCTCGAGGCCGCGGTGCGCGAAGTCACCGAGGAGACCGGTCATGACGTGGAGGTCGGCCCGGGGCTCGGGGAGATCCGCTACTGCATCGACCGGGACGGCGTCCTCGTGGAGAAGACGGTGTGCTACTGGGCGATGCGTGCCACCGACGGCGCGTTTCACGGTGGCCGGGAGGTGGACGAGCTCCGCTGGTGCGCGCCCGATGACGCCCTGGCGGCGGTCACGTACGAGCAGGACCGCGAGGTCCTGCGCCGGTTCCTCGAGCGGCAGGGCGATAGCGGGACGCCCGCTGGGCCTGCCGCATTGGCGTGGCATCCTGGCAGCTGAAGTCCCTATCGCCTCCGAGGTCGTTCGATGCGGGTACCACTGCTGCTGCGCGCAGGCTTCGTCACGCTCGCCGCATCCGTCCTCGTGCCCGTGCTCGCGATGCCGGCCGCGGCCCACGGTCGGGGCAGTGACGCCACCAACTGGGACAGCCGTGTGACGGAAACGCCCGGTATACCGGGCGTTTCGTGGGAGGTCCACGGCGGCGACGAGCTTCTCGAGCTGGTGAGCGTCGAGCAGGAGGTGACGGTCCTCGGCTACTCGGGCGAGCCGTATGTCCGGGTGGGGCCGACAGGGGTGCACGAGAACACGAGCTCGCCGGCGACCTACCTCAACGAGGACCGCTACCGCACCGATCTCCCTCCCGGGGCCAGCGCGGATCCCGACGCGGACCCCTCCTGGGAGCGGGTCTCGGACGGCCCGTCGTACGCGTGGCACGACCACCGCGTCCACATGATGTCGACCGCGCTTCCGCGAGAGGTCGAGGCCGACCCGGGCACATCACGGTTGGTCCAGGAGTGGTCGGTGCCCGTCGTGCCCTCGGAAGGCTCCGAGACGGTGGTGCGCGGGGAGCTGCACTGGGTGCCGGGGCCGTCGCCGTGGCCCTGGCTGGCGCTCGGCATCGTCGCCGTCCTGCCGGCCCTGCTCGGCGTGGTCAGGCGCGATTCGTCAGCCGAGGCCCTCGCCCGTCCCGCGGCCGTCGTGCTCGGGTCCGTAGCCCTGCTCAACCTCAGCCATGTCATCGATGACATCGCCGCCATGCCGCTGCCGCTCTCCACGATCGTGCTGTCGGTCTCCCAGACCCTGCTCTTCCTACTGATAGGCGCGCTGGGAGCGGTGAAGGCGTGGCATGGTGGAGACGGCGCCTTCACGGCACTGGCGGTGGGCTCGGCGGCCGTCCTCGTCGGGCAGGGCGTCCTGTATCTGTCCGTGCTTTCCGCCTCGCAGCTCACCACGGTCTTCCCCCATGGGGTGGGGCGCTTCATCGTCGCGGCCAGCATGGCCCAGGCCCTCACCGTCGGCCCTGTCGCCGTCCTGGGTACCCGACGGATGGTCCCCGATGAGGAGGCCGCCGACATCGCCCATGCCGCGAGTGCGTGATCAGCGACGGACGACGGACACCGAGCCGATCCCTGTCTCGATCGTCACATCGAGGCGCTCCTCGGCATCGTCCCACCCGCTGGTGGTGTACACGTCGCCGTCGCGGCGGAATACCCCGTCCACGGAGGTGGTGCCGACACTCGTGTCGACCGCCACCCGGGCGGGGATGTCCTCGGGGATGTGGACGACCACCTCTCCGACCCCGCCGTCGATGCGTACCCGGGGGCGCCCGTGGCGGGGCAGGTACGCGACGGTGCGCCCCACACCCACGTCGATGCGCGCCTCCTCGATGAGGAGGTCACGCAGGTCGAGCTGCGCCTCGCCCACGCCGCTCGAGACCCGGACGTGCAGGGGCGCCTCATCGGTGAGGCGGAGGTCCCACGGCGCCACCCGGTTGGGGTTGACCCCCAGCCGGAACCACCGTCCCTCGGCCGCTACGCGAACCTGGGCGGCACCCTCCTGCTCCGCGCTGTCCGCCACGAGCCGCTGACCACGGGACAGCCCGACCGTTCCGGTCACCACCTCGTCCTCTGCCGCGCCGGAGGCGACGGCGAGGCGACCCGCCCCGACCTCGAGGTCGATGTCCGCGCGCTCCATGTTCTCGGGTTGGGGGACCTGCACCTCCGCGCTGCGGCCCCGGGCGGGTAGCTCTCGCTGGTCGATGGTCACGCCTCCGACGATCAGGGCGACGAGCACGATCCCCGTCAGGCTCGCCCGGGCCATCCGGGCCTCGCCGGGGAGGAGGAGGCCCAGCCCCAACGCGATCATCCCCACAGGCCACAGGGTGAGCATGCCGAGCCAGACCCCGCTGCTCACGATGTCGAGATTGGTGAGCAGGAGCAGAATCCCGGCCGCGATGAGTACGAGCGCGCCGATCATAGATGCACCATAGCGGCAGGAGGGGCGATACCGCCCTCACCGATCCAAGTCGGGCGTCGAACGGGGATCGCTGCGCAGGGGATGCTCAGCGGGCACCTCCACCAGAACGAGCTCGAGCCCGTCGGGATCGGCGATGGAAGCCTCGATCAGCCCCCACGGCTTGAGCTCGGGTGTGCTCGCCGCGGTGGCCCCCCGCGCCATCACCTGTCCGAAGGCCTCGCGCGCATCGGCCACCCGCAACCACAGGCGCATGCCCGTAGGCGGAGGGCCGGGATTGTCCGACTCGGTGAGCTCGAGCTCCGCGCCACCCAGGAAGAACACCACGCCACGGTGACCGGGGCTGCCGAATTCGCGTGACCGGACGAGCCCGAGCACGTCCTCGTAGAAGGCCAGCGTGGATGGGAAGTCGGCGGGCTGCAGGAGCAGCCGGGAGCTGAGGACGTGGACCACGCTCTTCTCCGCTACACGATGTCGGATTTCAGCAGGTCCATCAGCAGGCAGTCCTGCCACTCACCCACCGCGTTTCGCTCGTACTGGCGCATGACCCCGACATCGCGGAAGCCGACGCGGCGGTACGTGCGGATCGCCTTCTCGTTATCCGCTGCCGGATCGATCGCCAGTCGATGATGACCACGGTCGTGGATCAGGTGCCGGACGAGTGTCCGGACGGCGTCCGTCCCGAGCCCCTTACCGTGCCAGTCGGGATGGAGGAAGACATCGATCGAGGCATGGCGATAGTCGGGCGCGGGCTCCTCCACGTACTGGATCGATCCCACGACCGCGTCGTCGGCAGCCCTGATCGTGAACACCGTGGTGTCCTGGGACTTGAACAGGTCCCGTTGGACGCGCTCCGCGTCGTAATGGGGCCACCAGCGGGAGACCTCCGGCTCCGCGAGAATCGTCGCCAACTCATCGACGTCCTCGTGACGCACCGGGCGGAGCGTCACCTGGGTTCCGTGAAGGACTGGGATCGTCATATCTCCCTCCGTACCCTTCCATGGTGCCAGAGACCGACTGAGTCTGGGCATGGAAGGGTGCACATATGTTGGACTGCGTCTTCTTCGACCTCATGGACACCGTACTCATCGACCCGTACGAGGAAGCGCTCGTGGCGGCCACGGGACTCGGCGTCGCGGAACTGCACGAGCTACGGGACCCGACGGCATGGGCGGATTTCGAGCTCGCGAGGATCGACGAACCTGAGTTCGCGCGGCGCTTCTTCGCGGACGGGTCCCCGTTCGACAGTGTGACCTTCAACCGTGTACGGCGTGCAGGATACCGGTGGGTGCCCGGCATGCGGGAGATTGTGGAGGAGCTCGAGGGCCGGGTCCAACGCCACGTGGCGAGCAACTACCCCGAGTGGATAGACGAGGTCCGATCGCAGTTCACCCTCCACGAGCATTTCGAGGGAATATGGGCGAGCGTCCACCTCGGCGCCCGCAAGCCCGACCCTGCCTTCTACCGCCGGCTCGCGGAGTGTGCGGACGTCGAGCCGCGCCGGTGCCTCTTCGTCGACGACCGGCCACGCAACTGCGAGGGCGCGGTCTCTGCCGGGATGCGCAGCCACGTCTTCACGGGAGCCGCCGCCCTGCGGGAGCGCCTGCTCGCGGAGGGGGCCCTGAGCGATGCCTCGGAGGGTGGCGAGCCCGGTTCCCGGGAGCGTGGGAAAAGCGCTTAGACTGCCAGGAACAGCGACGAGGAGGGCTACGTGCGGGAGCATCGGATCGCAGTCATCGGCGGCGACGGCGTGGGGCCCGAAGTCACCCGCCAGGGGCTCAAGGCGATGCGTGCGGCGGGGGAGCGGTTCGGCTTCTCCGTGACGGCCGATGACTACGACCTCGGCGGCGAGCGCTACCTGAGGAGCGGGGAGGTTCTCCCGGACGCGGTCGAGGCCGAGCTCGTGCAGCACGATGCGATCCTCGTGGGCGCGGTCGGCATGCCCGGTGTGCCGCCGGGGGTCCTTGAGAGGGGGCTGTTGCTGCGACTCCGCTTCGGCCTCGATCTCTACGTCAACTTGAGGCCGGTGAAGCTGTTGCCGGGCGTCCCCACGCCGATCGCCGGCCTCGACCCCGCGGACTGCGACCTCGTCGTAGTCCGGGAGAACACCGAGGGGCCATATGTCGGCGCGGGCGGCTATGTCCACAAAGGCACCCCCGCGGAGGTCGCTACGCAGGAGTCGATCAACACCCGTCACGGTGTCGAGCGGTGCGTGCGGTACGCCTTCGCTCAGGCGGAGGCGCGCAAGGGGCGTCTGACGCTCGCGCACAAGACCAACGTGCTCAACTACGCGGGCGAGCTCTGGCAGCGGGTGACCGACGAGGTCGCCACCGAGTATCCCGGGGTCAGCGTCGACTACCATCACGTCGACGCGATGTGCCTGTACCTCGTCAACGAGCCGAGCCGCTATGACGTCGTCGTGACCGACAACCTCTTCGGCGACATCGTCACCGACCTCGGTGCGGCCATCCAGGGTGGGCTCGGCCTCGCCGCGAGCGCGAACCTGAATCCGGAAGGGACGGGCCCCGGGTTGTTCGAGCCCGTCCACGGGTCCGCGCCCGACATCGCGGGCAAGGGCTGGGCGAACCCCGCGGCGGCGGTGCTGTCCGCTGCGATGTGCCTCGCGGAGCTCGGGGAGGGCCCTGCCTCCCAGGAACTCGAGGGCGCGGTGGCGACAGTCCTGCCCGATCTGGGTGCCATGGGCGGGCCGGACATGGGATACTCGACAGAAGAGCTCGGGGAACGGATCGCCGACCTGGTGGGCGCGGGCCCATCACCCCGTTAGACCGGAGGCCGCACCCGGGGTGCGCTGGCCGCCTGAGGAGGAACCGAGATGCCGATTCAGTCCGTGGACGAGATCTGGATGAACGGGGAGTTCGTCCCCTGGGACGAAGCCACTGTCCACGTGCTCACTCCTACGCTCCACTACGGCTGGGGCGTCTTCGAAGGCATCCGGGCGTACGCGACCGAGGACGGGCCGGCGGTCTTCCAGCACCGGGCGCATATGGAGCGCCTGCACCGCTCGGCGCAGATCCTGCAGATGGACATCCCGTACACGGTCGACGAGTTGCTCGAGAGCTCCGGGGAGCTGTTGCGCCGATCCGACCTCGAGTCGGCCTACATCCGTCCGCTCGTCTATCTCGCCTACGGGGAGATGGGCCTGAACCCCCTGCCGAACGAGGTCCGGGTGGCGATCGCCGCATGGGCATGGGGCACCTACCTGGGTGACGAGGGGCTCCAGAACGGTGTGACGGCCAAGACCTCCTCGTGGGTCCGGATCGGCGCGAACATGATCCCCACCGGCACGAAGGCCTGCGGGGTGTACATCAACTCCTCTCTCGCCAAGGTCGAGGTGCTGAAGGCCGGCTACGACGAGGCCATCCTGCTCAATGAGCAGGGTGAGGTCGCGGAGGGCTCGGGGGAGAATGTCTTCCTGGTGAAGGACGGCGTCCTGATGACGCCCCCGTTGTCCGCCGGGGTGCTCCGAGGCATCACCCGTGACGCGATCATCGATTTCGCAGGCGACCTCGGCATCCCCTTCGTGGAGACACGGCTCCTGCGCCAGGACATCTATGTGGCCGACGAGGCCTTCTACACCGGCACGGCCGCGGAGGTCGTGCCGATCCGCTCCGCCGACGATCGCGAGATCGGGGCGCCCGGGCCGATCACGAAGCAGCTGCAGGACCTGTTCTTCGCGGTCGTGAAGGGCAAGGAGCCGAGGTACGCCCACATGCTCGACTACGTCACCCGGTCCTGAGCCCGCTCTAGCACGGCTCGGAGACGAGCCGGACAGCGGGCTCGAGGTCGAGTGCGGCCTGCCGAGGCACACCGAGCGTGCGGACGCGGAACGCGAGTTGGGTGAAGGTCGTCGCGCCGGCGGTCGATCGGGACTCGCACGAGGGCAGTCTGCCCTGCAGCCTCACCGTCCGCTCCTCGCCACGTCCGAGACGGAACGGGGGCGCACCGTCCACGACCGCGTCAGGGGTGAAGCCGACGAGGTCCAAGGGCGCGAGCGGCAGCTCGGTGACCTGCACGGGGAGGCTGCCCGAGTTGCGGACGGTGACGCCGAACGTCACCTCGGTGGTATCGGTGTTCACCACCGTGCACGCCCGGCCGTCGGTGGTCTCGTCGATGCGGCCGGTGACGCTGCCCTCCGGGCAGTCGGTGGGGGCGGCAGCCTCGAGAGTGTTGGTGGTCGTGGTCGCCAGGAGCAGCCCGGCGCCGAGGAGCAACACCACGAGGGAGACGGCCACGAGCGCCGACGCGGGGGACTTTCGTCGCATGACTCCTCCGGGGTCTCGGGAGGTGGGATCGACCCGCGGGCACCTTAGCGCCTCGGACAGCTTGTGTGGGCGGGGGGTGAGACGGCAGACTGTGGCGTGATGCTCACTGCCGCCGCTGCCGCCGTCACCTTCGAGGAGGTGCTCGACGGCGTGCCCACGTCCGTGCTCATCATTATCGGACCGCGCCCGTAGACCGGTGCTCGGTGCCGGCCTGCGGGGGTGGGCGGCGCTGAGGACCACCACCATCCCGGGTCGACACCACACCACTAGGTGAAGGTGTAAGGACATGGCTGATTCGGCCGAGGATCTCCGGGTGGACCTGTACGACACGACCCTGCGGGATGGCACCCAGCGCGAGGGCATCGCGTTGAGCGTCGACGACAAGCTGCGGGTGGCACGCATGATCGACGGGCTGGGCATCGGCTACGTCGAAGGGGGCTGGCCGGGGGCGAACCCCAAGGACACGGAGTTCTTCCGACGCGCGGCCTCGGGAGAGCTGAGACTCGAGCGCTCCACGCTCGCCGCATTCGGCATGACGCGGCGCCCCGGCAGGGTCGCATCCACGGATCCCGCCCTCGCCGCCCTCCTCGAGGCCGACACCGAGGTGGTGTGCCTCGTCGGGAAGTCGTGGGGCCTGCACGTGACGGAGATCCTCGGCGCGAGCAAGGACGAGGGCGTCGCGATGGTCGCCGACTCGGTGCGTTTCCTGCGCGCCGAGGGACGGCGGGTCCTGTTCGACGCGGAGCACTTCTTCGATGGCCACGCGGAGGATCCCGCCTATGCGCTGGACATCGTCACCGCGGCTGCGGGCGCAGGGGCGGAGTGTGTGGTCCTCTGCGACACCAACGGCGGCCTCCTGCCCGACCGCGTGGAGGCAGTGACGCGGCAGGTCGCCGACCGGCTCGCCTCGGATCAGGGGAGCGGGGCGAACGAGGCCGCCACCCAGCTCGGTGTGCACGTGCACAACGACACGGAGTGCGCGGTGGCCAACTCGCTCGTCGCGCTCCGGGCGGGGGCGACGCACGTGCAGGGCACGATCAACGGCATCGGGGAACGCTGCGGGAACGCGAATCTGTGCTCGATCATCCCGAACCTCAAGCTGAAGATGGGCATCGACGTGATCGGCGACGGGGAGCTGCGGCAGCTGAGTCGCACCGCCCATCAGGTCGCGGAGACGATGAACCTCGTGCCCGACCCCCATGCCGCGTACGTGGGCCACGCGGCGTTCGCGCACAAGGCCGGGCTCCACGTGTCCGCCCTCGCCAAGCGCGCGGACACGTACCAGCATGTCGAGCCCGGCAAGGTGGGCAACAGCCTGCGACTGCTGATGTCCGAGCTGGCGGGTCGCTCCACGATCGTGCTGAAGGGCGAGCGGTTGGGCTTGGACCTCGGCAGCGATACGGAGCTGACGGGTCGGATCCTCGAACGGGTCAAGGACCTCGAGCACATCGGCTACTCCTTCGAGGCGGCGGACGCGTCGTTCGAGCTGCTCGTGCGCGACGAGGCCGGCGAGGGGCAGGAGGTGTTCCGCCTCGAGAGCTTCCGTGCGATCGTCGAGCGGCGAGAGGACGGGGGCAACGTCGCGGAGGCCACGGTCAAGGTTTGGGTCGGAGGCGAGCGCCTGATCGGCACGGGTGAGGGAAACGGTCCCGTCGACGCGCTCGACGCGGCCTTCCGCGTCGCGGTGGGGGGCCGGTACCCGGAGCTCGAGAAGGTTCACCTCGCCGACTACAAGGTGCGCATCGTCGACCCGCAGGCTGGCACGGGAGCGACCACGAGGGTGCTCATCTCGTCCTCCGACGGCGACCGCGAGTGGCAGACCGTGGGTGTCTCGGAGAACGTGATCGATGCGTCGTGGAAGGCGATGGCCGATGCGTACGCGTACGGCCTATCCGGTAAGCGGGCACGAGCGTGACCGCCACCGCGCTGCCTGATCCTCCCTTGCGCGCCGACGGGATCGGGCTGCGCCCGCTCGACTGGCGTGACATCGATCCGCTCGTCGAGGCGTGCAACGACCCCGTGATCGCCGAGTACATCCCCGTTCCGTCGCCCTACACCAAGGATGACGCGCGGGCGTATGCCGCCATCACCGCCCGGGGGTTCGAGTCGGGTGACAACCTTCAGTTCGCGGTGGTCGACGAGGACGGGAGACTGCTCGGGTCCTGTGGGCTCAACCACGCGAGCGAGGGCAGGCAGACCATCGAGATCGGCTACTGGGTGGCGCCGTGGGCTCGGCGCCGGGGTGTGGCCACCGCCGCCGTGAGGTTGCTGGCGGGATGGGCCCTCGGCGCCCTCGGCTTCGAGCGCGTCGAACTGTATGCCGCGGTGGACAACGTGGCGTCACGCCGCGTCGCGGTCAAGGCCGGCTTCACCGAGGAGGGCTACCTCCGCGCTCGGGAGCGAACGCGCGGCGGACAGCGGCGCGACATGCTCGTCTACAGCCTCCTCGCCGACGAGGTGCCGGTGCGAGCGTGACCTCGCAGCAGGGCCGCGTCCGCGGCGCCTGGCTCGTCCTCGCGGGGGCGGGGCGGCCTCGTCGTCGACCTCTCGGGGTGGGCCTCGCCCTGCTCGCGGTCCTGCTTCGGAGGGCTCGTCGTCGTGGGCACGGCACCACGCGTGGCTTGATCCGGGTGGGGGCTGGTAGCCTCGCGTCCCCCCGGCCACCGTCCCCGTCGCCCGTATCACCAAGGAGCGCTCCGTGCGTATCGCCCGCGTTGCACGACCTGACGGCCCCGCCTTCGGCGCGATCACACAGGGCCACGTGGCACTCCTCGAGGGCCATCCCTTCGGTGAGCTTCGGGCGACCGACCAGGCTGCGCCCCTCGATGACGTGCGACTCCTCGCACCGGTGATTCCCTCGAAGATCTTGTGCGTGGGACGTAATTACGCGGACCACGCCCAGGAGATGGGCAACTCGGTGCCGGAGGAGCCCCTGATCTTCTCCAAGCCCGCAACCAGTGTCATAGGGCCGGGCGATGCGGTCTTGCTCCCCTCGTTGTCGGGGAACGTCCACCACGAGGCCGAGCTGGCGGTTGTCATCGGCCGCCTCACGCGCCGGGTCAGCGTGGAGGAGGCGAGCGAGGCGATCCTCGGCTACACGTGCGCCGATGACGTGACCGCTCGCGACCTGCAGCGCCGTGACGGCCAGTGGACACGAGCCAAGGGATTCGACACCTTCTGTCCGCTGGGCCCATGGATCGATACCGACATCGAGCCCGCGGACGGCTTGGATGTCAGCTGCCGGGTGAACGGTGAGACCCGTCAGGCCGGCAACACGCGCGACCTCTTCTTCGACGTGCCCACCATCATCGCCTACTGCGCCGCATTCACCACCCTGCTGCCGGGCGACGTGATCCTCACCGGGACGCCCGCGGGTGTGGGGCCCCTCGTCGACGGCGACGAGGTCGAGGTCGCGGTCGAGGGCCTCGGAGTGCTCGAGCACACCGCGGTGAGCGAGGAGTAGCGCAGAAGCATCGCCGCCGCTCCGTCGCGGTAACCTGACGGCCACGTCCCGTGTGCCGCCGCCTTCGCACAGGAGCCCCACATGTCAACACCCCGTGTCCGCTTCGCACCCGCGCCCAGTGGGTCGTTGCACGTCGGGAACGCGCGAACGGCCCTCTACAACTGGCTGCACGCGCGCGGGAACGGCGGGACGTTCGTGTTGCGGGTCGAGGACACCGATGCGGAGCGAGCGACGCCGGAGGGCTATGAGGCCACGCTCGCGGCGCTTCGCTTCCTCGGGCTCGAGTGGGACGAGGGCCCGGAGGTCGGCGGCCCGTACGGGCCCTACCGCCAGAGCAAGCGCCAATCGCTGCACGAAGCGGTCGCCACCGCGCTGCTGGAAGCCGGATACGCCTACGAGGCGTTCGAGACCAGGGAGGAGCTGGAGGCCGAGCGCGAAGCCGCGCAGGCGCAGGGCCGCCCGCCCGGATACCAGGGTGGCCACCGCGATCTCACCGACGCCCAGCGGGAGTCGTTTCGCGCGGAGGGGCGAGAGGCGGTGGTGCGACTTCGCACCCCCGACGAGGGCGAGCTCGTCTTCACCGACGTCATCCGGGGGGAGGTGACGTTCGCGTGGAAGGACGTCCCGGACTTCGTCATCCTCCGGGCGGACGGCTCTCCGACGTACCCACTGGCCGCGGGGGTGGACGACCTGGCCATGGGCATCACCTTCATCGCACGGGGCGAGGACCTGCTGTCGACCACCCCTCGGCAGATACTCCTCGCCGACCATGTGCTGGACGAGGGGTTGCTGGATCGGGTGCTCGAGGCGGAGGGCTACGCCCCGCGCCCCGACGTCGAGCGACCGCGCTACGCCCACCTTCCCCTCCTCGTGGGGGAGGACCGCAAGCCCTTGTCGAAGCGCCATGGTGCGGTGGCGGTGGCCGAGTTCCGGCGCCAGGGGTTCCTGCCCGATGTCCTGGCCAACTTCCTCGCCCTGTGCGGCTGGAGCTACGACGACCGCACGGAGCGCTTCACCGTGCCCGATCTGATCGCGAAGTTCTCCTTCGACCGGGTGGGCAGCAACCCCGCCTTCTTCGACGTGGACAAGCTGCGGGCCCTCAACGGGGACCGCATCAAGGAGCTCGACCCCGCGGAGCTCGCCGACGACCTGGAGCCGTACTTCGTGGAGGAGGGACTGCTCGATCAGCCGCCGAGTGCCGCACAGCGGCAACTCCTTCACGACCTCGCACCCCTCCTCCAGGAGCGCATCCAGACACTGGCGGAGGCGGCGCCCCTCGTGGATTGGTGCTTCGCCGATGAGGTCGCCTACGAGGACAAGGCCGTCGACAAGCACTTGCGCAAGGGCCGGGCCGACGAGGTGCTCGACGCCGCCGATGCGGTCTTCACAGAGCTCGACGACTGGGACGCGGAGTCGATCATGGCCGTTCTCGACGAGGTGAGCGAGCGGCTCGGGATCGGACGTGGCAAGACGTTCCAACCCGTGAGGGTGGCGGTCGCGGGCAAGGCCGTGAGCCCTCCGCTGCCGGAGACGCTCGCTGTGCTCGACCGGGGGCTCGTGCTCGACCGGATCCGGTCCGCCAAGCAACTACTCGGCGCCTGACGTTTGCCGGTTCGAAGGCGCCTCGCTATTCTCGGTATCTGCCCTTCGGGGGTGGTGTAATTGGCAACACGTCTGGTTCTGGTCCAGTTGTTGGGGGTTCGAGTCCTCCCCCCCGAGCGAAGCGAAATCGATCCTCACCGGCAAGCGTTGTCGTCGCCGCGTGGACGTTCATGACGAGTAGGGCCACGTGAGCGTGCAACCGGAGGGGGGATCGAACCGCCCCGTTCTCACCACGGCGGTCGTGACGGGCGCGTTGGTCGTGTCCGTCATGCCGCCGTTCCTCGCGGGCGCGTCTGGGGTGTTCCTGCGCGCTGACCTCGGATTCGACGAGGCCGGGCTCGGTATGGCCATCTCCGCGTTCTTCGGGGCCTTCGCGCTCACCGCGGTGTTCGGCAGCAGGTTGTCCGAGCGTCTGGGTGCGGGTCGTGCGCTGACCCTGTCCGCCTGTGGGAGTGCCAGCGTTCTCCTCGCCATCGCGGCGCTGGCGAGCAACCTGACCCATCTGGTCCTGCTGCTCGCGCTGGGCGGTGTCCTCAACGGCGTGGCCGAGCCCGCGACCAACCTCGCCATGGCGAGGGCGTTCGCGGAGCGCCAAGGATTCATGTTCGGGGTGAAGCAGTCAGCGCCGCCTTTCGTGACGTTGCTCGCGGGTGCTTCCGTGCCGCTCATCGCCCTCACGGTGGGGTGGCGCTGGGCGTTCGTGGGAGGTGCGATGCTCGCCCTCCTGGTCGGCATCCTGATGCCGTCGGGCCTGGCGCCTCCCCGACCCCGGAGCCGCACGGGCCGGATCCGCGAGGGAGATGCGGCGACCGCTCCGCTGGTGGCGATGGCGGTCGGCGCGGGCGCGGGTACCGCGGCGGCCGTCTCGCTCGGCTCGTTCCTGGTGGAGTCCGCTGTCGCGGGCGGCATCGACGTCAGCATGGCCGGTTGGCTGCTGGCGGTCGCAAGCGTGGCCGGGATCGGGGCGCGTCTGCTGGTCGGGTGGTTGGCGGACCGGCGACAGGGCATCGCCCTCTACGTCGTTGCGCTCATGTTGTTTGCCGGCGCGGGAGGCTACGCCATGATGGCCACAGGAAGCACCGCGCTGCTGCCCCTGGGGACCTTGATCGCGTACGCCTGCGGTTGGGGGTGGGTGGGCCTGCTCATGTACGCCATCGCCCGCCTCAACCCGAACGCACCCGGAGCAGCGACTGGGATCGTCCTCGCGGGCGCGGCCGTGGGGGCGGCAGTGGGCCCCTTCGCGTTCGGGTACGTCGTGTCCCTCGGCTCTTTCGGCGCGGCTTGGGCCATGGCCGCGACCTCCGCCCTGCTCTCGTCAGTGCTCGTGGTGGGAGCGAGGATGTGGTTGGTACGGGACCGGGACCGGAGGGCCTACGCCGCGGGGGCCTGAGGCCCTCCGTCGCATCACCCGCGTGAAGCTGCGAACGCGGCGTATGTCGCACCCCCGACGGGATTCGAACCCGTGTCGCCGCCGTGAGAGGGCGGTATCCTAGGCCGCTAGACGACGGGGGCAGGTGGCCGATCAGGCCGTCGTGGCGCACGTGGACAAAACGAACGCGCAGAGCTGAGGATAGCGAGGCCTCCGGGGCGTCGCAAACGCAGTCGCTCAAGGCCGGCGGCGGCTGCGCGGTAGCCACGGACGGCGCCGTTGCATCAGCGCGCGCACGGTTGCGTCCTGCTCGGTCGCCAGGCCCACGTGCTTGTCCTTCGGCGTATCGATGCGCTGGGACTCGTAGATCCCCCGGTGGGCCGAGAAGACGTAGCTGACCACACAGCCCACCGCGAGGTAGACGAAGGCCTCGGAGCCGAACAACTCGACGCCCATGACCGTGCAGGCGAGCGGGGTGTTCGTGGCGCCGGCGAAGACCGCGACGAGACCGACCGCGGCGAGCAGCTCCGGGGGCACGCCGAGCGGCGTGGCGAGGGCCGCACCCAGCGTCGCCCCGATGACGAACAGCGGCGTCACCTCGCCCCCCTGGAATCCCGCGCCCACGGTCAGCGTGGTGAACACGATCTTGAGGAGGAACGCTCCCGCGATCACGTCGCCCTCGTAGGAGCGCTCGATCAACGGCAGGGAGAGCCCGAGGTAGTCCGTGGTTCCCACCAGCAGGGTGAGGGCGATGACGATCAGGCCGCCGACCAGCGGTCGTGCTGGCGACCAGCGGATCGCGATGCGGTACATGCGCCGGAACCCGTACAGCATCTCGCTGAACAAGATGCTCGCGAGTGCGAAGGCGAGGCCGGCCAGCGCGACCAGGCCGATGAGGGCCGGGTCCAGAGGAATGCCCTCGAGGGCGACGGTCGGCGTAGGGGCATGCGGCAGCCCGGTCACGACGAAGATCGCGTCGGCCACGCGGTCGCCGACGATCGCGGCGGTGAGCGCGGGCACGAGCGCCTCGTAGCGCATCCGGCCGACGGACTGCACTTCCAGGGCGAACACGGTCCCCGCGAGGGGGACTCCGAAGACCGAGCCGAAGCCGCCCGCTATGGAGGCGATCAGCAGGATCCGCCGGTCCTCCGGCCCGAGACGCAAGGCGCGGGAGAACGTGTCGCCCAGGCTGCTCGCCATCTGTATGCCAGTGCCCTCACGGCCGGCCGAGCCGCCGAAGAGGTGGGTTACCACGGTTCCGACCAGGACGAAGGGCGCCATCCTCAATGGCACGCCCTCCCGTGGAGTTGGCGCACGGAGGTGGTCCGCGAGGCCGTGGACCTCGTCGAGGATGAGGTTGTTGCCCTCCGCAGCGCGCCCACCGCGGTAGTGGTAGGCGAGCCCGATGGCCACGCCGGCCAGCGGCAGGAGGCCCAGCAGCCAGATATTGGCCTCCCGGGTCTCCGTCGCGAGCGCCAGGAGGACGAGGAAGGTCGCCGAGGCGACGCCCGCGAGGATACCCACCGCGCCGCCGAGGACCGACCACTTCACGAGATGGTTGAGGAGCACGACCTGCTCCCTGCCCTCTACGCGGAGGAGCCCCCGCACGTAGCCGTACGCCCAGGCAGGCAGGGCACGCCAGCCACGACCGGGGTCCCCCGCAGAGCCGGGGACCTCCCCCTCGAGGGGATGGTCACACCAGACACAGCGGCCTGGAGGGGTGGGTTGCTCGCACTCGGGGCAATCCAATTGGAGGGACAATCCAATGGTCCGATGGGGCCGCCGTTCGCACGGGCCTGTCCGACCCTTGCCACAGCCTACACCGCGATCAGATGTAGCCGTTGAGGACGAGGAAGCCGGGGAGCCAAGCGGTGACGATCCCCAATGCCGTCGTCACGTAGGCGGCGAGGGTCCCGATGGGCTTCTTGAGGGCGAGCAACAGGAAGTAGAGGAACCACAACACGGCCCACGCCGCCCAGTTGAGCCCGAGCCAGGTCTCGAAGACCGTTTCCGCGCCCTCGAGCGTGATGATCGATACGGGGACAGCGGTGATCGCCACGAACAGGCAGTACCAGCCGAGCCCCGAGCCCTCGGCCTTGGCGAACTGGTTGTAGGCCACCCACAGGTAGGTGAACGCGAAGAGGAGGACGTAGGCGGCGAGTTGGATCGAGGCGAGGTCTTCCTGTGCCACCGCGAACACCGCGACCATCAGGCCGACGAGACCCGTGAAGACGTTGAGGATGGCGATCTCGCGGTCCTCGATCTTTCCGAGGAGCCAGATGCCGTTCACGAACAGGACCGCCCCGACGTACAGGAGAACTAGACCGAGCACTGTGCACCACCTCCACCGAGCGTCGCCCCCACGGGGAATGGGGTGGGAGCCGCATCTTGGCCTCCCACCCCCGCCGCGAGCCTCACGAGGTCACTGCGACCTGGCCGCGGTTCCTGTGTTCGGGCCCGTCCGCATTGGGTCGGACATCGGTGTCGAAGATCTCCGTGGGGATGTACAACGAGCAGCAGGCGTTCGGGAGGTCCACCACGGCACTGACCCTGCCTTCGATCGGTGCGGTGCCGATGATGAAGTATGCCTGCTCGCCCGTGTAGCCGAACTTCTTGAGGTACTCGATGGCGTTCAGGCAGGCACGTCGATACGCGAGCGTCGCGTCCATGTACTCCTGCCTGTTCGTCTCGTGCTCGACGGATACGCCGCAGAACGCGATGAACTCCGAGTAGCGCGGCTCGACGTTGCCGGGCATGAAGATCGGGTTGGTCGTGACGCCATACTTCTCCATGCCCCCCTTGATGAGGTCGACGCCGAAGTCGATGTAGCCGCCCATCTCAATGGCCCCGCAGAAGGTGATCTCCCCATCCCCCTGGCTGAAGTGGAGGTCGCCCCCGGAGAACTTCGCCCCCGGCACATGCACCGGGTACAGGACGCGTGCCCCCCTGGTGAAGTTCTTGATGTCGTGGTTGCCGCCGTTCTCCCTGGCGGGGATGGTCCGGGCCCCTTCCCGGGCGACCTTGTTGAAGTCGGCGGAGCCAGCCTCGAGCGTCCCCGCGAGGGCCTCGTTCTCGTCGGGCGGCAGCGCGAAAGGAGGAACGCGGTCGGGCTCTCGCGAGATCAGTTCGCGCTCGCGCTCGTTCCAGCTGTCGAGCAGCTGTTGTGAGGGAGCGGTACCGAAGAGGCCGGGGTGGGTGACGCCTGTGTACCGCACGCCCGGGATGTGACGGGACGAGGCCTGCTGTCCACGGAAGTCCCAAATGGCCTTGTAGGCGTCAGGGAAGACGTCGGTCAGGAATCCTCCGCCGTTGACCTTGGAGAAGATCCCGGTGTATCCCCACCCTTGTCCTGGCAGGTTGCCTACCGACTGCGGTATCGGACCCAGATCGAGGATGTCGATGACGAGCAGGTCCCCTGGCTCCGCGCCGCGGACGCCGATGGGGCCGCTCAGCACATGGCAGCGCAGCAACGCCATGTCCCGGATGTCGTTCGCCGAGTCGTCGTTGACGACCTGGCCGTCGGTCCAGTCGAGGCACTCGACCCGGAACTCGTCGCCGGGGGAGACCTCGGAGGCGATCGGGATGTCAGGATGCCAGCGGTTGTGGCCTGGGACGTCTTGGTCGAACATCGAGCGTGAGTAGTCGATCTGGAACGCTACGTCTGGCATATCCGTACTCCTCTGTGCGGCTATCTCGCTTCACCACGTCGGCAGCCCTCTCGGCTTGGGATCCCCCTTTCGTGCTGCGGTAGGTCGCTGCGGCCTTGGGACCTCGTTCACCACGTCCGGTTGCTCGCTGGACCTCTCCGCGCGGGTGAGGGCGTCCGCGAGCGGGCGGGGGGTCCGGTTCACGTGGGGCGCGGAGTAGGAGCGACGCGCCTCGGCTCCGCACTGGACACAGGTGTCCGACGTCGCGGCGGTTCCCATCCTTCGGGTCAGCTCGAAGATCCCGCATCGTGGGCAGCGGTACCGATAGACAGCCACTTCCCCTCGCCTCCTGACGCGCAAGCTCCGCGAGTAAGGGCCTCGCCTCGTCGCGACTTGTCGTCGTCGACGGGCTATATCTCTGTTACGGAATAGTACTGAAATGGAGATAACTGTCAAGGGGGTATGAGGGTCTCGACGGGAGGGACGTCAGAGCCTGGTGACGACGTCGAACATGGTCCCGTCGGCACGGGCGAGGTGTATGTCCTGGACGAGGTGGTGGTTCCTGAGGTGGACGGACCCGCGGGGCCCGTCGTAGCCCACGGTCGCGTCGGTGTGGAGCAGGTCGGCCACACGAAGGGAGCTCACCTTGCGGGTCAGTGCGGCGAGTAGCCGCAGTGCCTCGTAGCAAGACTCGCCCATGCTGTTGAGCGGAGGCGCGTCCGCACCGAATCGGGCCGCGTACCGACCGACGAGGTCGAGGGCGCTCGGGGTGGTGAGCGCCTCGAAGTACGCCGCTGCGGAATAGAGATCCCGCGTGGCCTCGAACCCACTCGCGAGCAGCATGTTCTCGTCCATAAGCGGGCTGAGGCGGATCATGCTCCGGTCGAGCCCGGCTGCGGCGTACGCACGATTGAAGTGGACCGCGTCCTGCCCGACGAGCAGCATCAGCACACCGTCGGCTCGGCTGCGAGCGAGCCGGTGCAGGACCGCTCCGAAATTCTCCTGCCCGAGTGGAACGTACATCTCATCGACGATCTCCGTGCCGAGGCGCCGCGTCAGCGCATGGACAGCGGCCATCGACCCTCGTGGCCAGAGGTAGTCGTCCCCCACGACAGCCCATCGTCGGATGCCCAGCTCGCGGGCGAGCCACCCCATCGTCGGCACGATCTGACGGTCGGGGGTCTCACCTGTCAGGAAGACGCCCTCTGTTCGCTCGCCACCCTCGTACAGGGCGCTGTACACGTAGGGCAGCTGTCCCTGCAGATGGGCTGCCACGGCCCTGCGGACGTGCGAGAGATGCCAGCCAGCGACCACGTCGATGGCCTCCCAGCGCACGAGCCGGTCGACGCGGTCCACGACGTCCTCGGGGTGGCCGGCTCCGTCGATCGGCACGAGATGGACCTCACGCCCGAGCAGCCCGCCCTCCGCGTTGATCTCCTCCGCGGCGAGCACGCCGCACGCCAGGCACGATGACCCGAACATCCCCGCAGAGCCGTGCATCGGGATCAGAAGGCCCACGTTGATGGCCGCTCGCACACGTGTGCGGCTGGTCGGAGGTGCGCGGGACAGGGCCTCCGAGCGGTACACTGAGTTCCCGGTCAGATTCCACATTGCCGGATGATCCCACCGACGGCCGACCCTGAACTCGTTGTCTGGTTCGGATACTTGGGGACCTGCACGCATGATCGTCACCGATGCCACGAACGTCTTGCGTATCTTAGGAGACGTGGACCGCTTCCTGGTGAGATTCTTGGATCCCGTGTTGCACGACATGGGACTCGCGCGCGAGCATTGGCAGGTCCTCCGCCTCCTCGACGGTGGGCGGGGCCACCCGATGGGTGAGATAGCCCGGTCACTGCAACTTCCCAGTGCGACCGCCACCCGACTAGTGGACCTTCTCGTCACCAACATGTTCGCCTATCGCCGCAGCGATCCGCTCGACAGGCGGCGGGTGCTGGTTCAACTCTCCGACACGGGCAGCGAGCGGCTGCGTCGGATCGAGGAGGCGCTGCGGGGGAGCACCTCGGCGGGGCTGACCGGGTTGAGTGCCGACGAGCGGAAGCGGCTGGTGGAGCTTTTCGACAGGTTCCTCGAGGCAAGCGCGTCCGGGGACGAGCAAGCAAGCAAAGTGTCCATTCGGAGTCAGGCGCCGACGTCTAGCGGAGCCCGCGACTAACTGGTGGCCTCGCGGGACAGGAGGCTCGAGCGGACGGGCCTGGCGAGCAGCAGTGCGAGGCCGATACCCCCTACGAGGATGCCGGCGATGCTGCCGACGCCGCGGAAGGGGACGGCGGCGGAGGTGAGAGTCAGGGCGAAGACGACGAGTCCGAGCGCCCAGGCCCATGGACGTCGTCGAGCGAGGCCCACCAGAGCGACGAGGTAGAGGATCGCGCCGACCGTGAAGCCGGCAGCGGCCGGCGGGATCGCCGCGCCACCGCCCGGACCGAGGGCGCTGAAGAGGGGTATCTGCACGCCCGCATGGGCGATGGCCATGAGGACGGAGCCGATCAACCCCACGGCGGCGACGACGACCACCGCTCGTAGTGCTCGACTGCTGGTCCGACCGCCGTGAGCGTCCATGCCCGCCATCGTAGGGCTCCTAGAAGCTGACGAGATCGAGTCTCGTGATCCGCTTCGTGTCGTCCGCGCCCTCGATCTCGAGACGCAGGCGTTGCCCCAGTCGCAACTCGCGGAGCCCGGAGGCGAGGAATGTCGACGCCTCGATGGGCAGTTCCTCCTGCGAGTCCAGCAGGAGCGTCCCCGTGGCGGTGTCGGGGTCGAAGCTCTTCACGGTGCCCTGCGCCATGTGCGCTGCCTCCTCGTCACGTGTGCGTTCGGGAGGATAGTACGCGCAGGAGCTCGCTCACCGCCGCGTCGGAGCGACCAGCGTCGGCCAGCTGGCGGGGCGTGTCGACATCGAGTGCGAAGCCCCGTCGGCGCAGCTCGACGCAGGGCAGGCCGTGCTCGGCCGCCAATGCCCGATGCAGTGCCGCCGATCCGGGCCCGTAGGCGGTCGGCATGGCGCCTCCGGGACGGCGCAACAGGCCCGCGGTGCCTCCGTCCTCGGTGGGTGCGAGCACGATACCGGCCTCGTCGCCACCGGCAGCCGCCATCGCGTCGACGTCGGCGGGGGTCAGCAGGGGGAGATCTGCCGCGATCACCACGGTGGCGGGCGCGTCGCGGGTCATGACATCGGCGTGGGCGAGCGCGCGCGCGAGCCCACGACGGGGCTCGAGGGCCACGTCCACTGGGAGGCCACGGGCGACCGCAGCCGATCGCTCGTCTCCCGCGATCACGAGCACCCGGGTCACCGAGAGCGCGGCCAGGCAGACCTTGACCACACGCTGGAACATCCACGTCGCCAGCTCCTGGCGCGCGTGTGCGTCGAGCTCCAGGGAGAGGCGTCCCTTGGCGGTCTCGAGGGCCTTGAGCGGCACGATGGCGGTCAGGTCCATGAGCGGACACATTAGCGGAGGACGTAGCGTCTACACTCCCGCGGCCAGGCCCCTTGGGACGGAGGACGGATGTCGGGGAGTTCACCACTGCGGGTGCTGGTGCTATTCGGTGGGCGCTCCGCGGAGCACGAGATCTCCTGCCTGTCCGCGCGCAACGTGGTCGACGCGCTCGATCCCGACCGCTACCGCGTGACGACCGTGGGCATCACGAGAGATGGTCGCTGGACCCTCTCGGAGGTGCCCGAGCCGAAGCCGGGGACGCTGCCTCGGGTCTCGGATGACGCGGACAGCGTCATGCTCGCGGGCACGCCCAAGGGGCCGCGCCTGCTGCGTCTCCCCGAGGATGGCCCCGCGGCCGAGATCGGGCCCGTGGACGTGTGCTTTCCCGTGCTGCACGGCCCGTATGGCGAGGACGGGACGGTCCAGGGCCTGCTCGCCTCGATGGGGGTGCCGTACGTGGGCGCTGATGTGGGCTCGAGCGCGGTCGGGATGGACAAGGTGCGGATGAAGCGACTGTTCGGCGTCAGCGGCCTTCCCCAGACCGCCTATGAGACCATCGACCGGGTCGATTTCGAGCGTGATCCCGGGCGGGCCCTCGATACGGTAGAGGCAGCCCTGCCATACCCGATCTTCAGCAAGCCCGCCCGTCAGGGGTCATCGATCGGGATCTCCCGTTGCGGGGACAGGGGCAGCCTCGCCGCCGGGATCACCGAGGCGCTCGAGCACGACCGGGTGGTGGTGCTCGAGCGCGGGTTGACGGCAGCCCGGGAGCTCGAGTGCGGGGTGCTCGGCAACGTCGACGTGGAGGTGACACCACCCGGTGAGGTGATCACCGCCCATGACTTCTACGACTTCGAGGGCAAGTACCTGGACGATGCGGTGACCCTGATGTGCCCTGCTGAGGTCGACGATGCGGTGAGACGCCGGTGCAGCGGCTATGCGCGCCAGGCGTACGAAGCCATCGGTGCCCGCGGGATGGCTCGCGTGGACTTCTTCTATGTCGAGGACACCGGGGAGGTGCTCGTGAACGAGATCAACACGATCCCGGGCTTCACCGAGGGGTCGATGTTCCCGCGCGCCTGGGCGGCCGAGGGGCTGGACAACGGCCGGCTGGTCGACCGATTGCTCGAGTTGGCGCTGGCGGCGGCCGAAACCGATGCCCGCTTCGCGCCTTAGGCGCCCGGAGGGTCGCCGCTCAAAGGTGGACGACGGGGCAGGTCAGCGTCCGGTCGATGCCGTCGACCGCCTGGATCTTCGCGACGACGAACCTCCCCAGCTCATCGACATCCTGAGCGCTCGCGCGGACGATGACGTCGTAGGGGCCGGTCACGTCCTCCGCCGACTCGACTCCCTCGATCTCGGCCACCCTCCCGGCGACGTCGGCCGCCTTGCCGACCTCGGTGAGCACGAGGATGTAGGCAGTTACCATTGGCTCTCCCTCTTCCAGTCGTCCGCGGATGCATAGTAGTCGGGTCACCGAGTCGGAGAGCGAGGGGCCAGGCCATGATCTTCGCGGACCGCAGGGAGGCGGGACGCTCGCTCGCGTCCGCACTGGCCTCCGAGCCGTTCGTGCGCGATGCCGCACGCGTCGTCGTCCTCGCCATACCGCGAGGTGGGATACCCGTGGGCGCGGAGGTCGCGAGGGCGTTGGGCGCTCCCCTCGATGTAGCGATCGCGAGGGAGCTACGCGCCCCCCACGATCCCGACATCCCCTTCGGCGTGGTCGGCGCGGACGATTACGTCGAGGTCGATGAGGACACCGTCGAGCGCCTGGGTCTCTCGGAGGCCGAGGTGGCGGCCGAGGTGGACCGCCGCACGGCTGCGGTAAAGCGGCGCCTCGCCCTGTACCGGGAGGCGCTCGAGGAGCCGTCCCTGGAGGATGCGGTGGCGATCGTGGTCGATGACGGCGTCGCCTCAGGCGGGACCGCCCGGCGAGCGTGCGAGCTGGCCTGGCGAGAGGGTGCCGCCCACGTCGTGCTCGCCGCACCCCTTGCCGCCCTCGACGCGGAGGAGGCGCTCGCCGACGTCACCGATCGTGTCGTCGTGCTGACGTATCCCGACGAGTTCCTCAGCGTGGGCCAGGCATACCTTGATTTCCCCCGACTGTCGGACGAGGAGCTGCTTGAGCTGCTGCGCGCCATCGTTCGATGATCGTGGCCCGCATCACATGGCCGAGTCGACCTCGAAGGTCAGCCGGACCTGGGTGCGGTACTCGGTGATGTCGTTGTCGACGATGACCGCACTGGTGCCAAGCACCTCGAGGCGCTGGATCTTGCGCAGCGTCTTCGAGGCCTCGCGCAGGGCCTCGTGAGCGGCCTCGCGCCATCCCGAGTCCGATACGCCTTCTAGTTCGATCGAGTTGAGAACCGCCACCGTGCACTCCCTTTTCGTGCGAGCTGCCACCCGCACCAGTGCGACGGTCGGGTGACCCCGGGTGTGCGGTGCATACTAACTTGCCGGGCCGGCGCTTCGCCCGGTTGCGATACTGGCGCCATGCACGGAGAGTTCGCACTCCTCGACCAACTGTCCCGCCACCTGTCGCCGGCTGGGCCTACCCTGCCCGTCGGCTACGGCGACGATGCCGCCATCCTCGACCTGCAGGGCAGACACGCGGTCGTGAGCGTCGATGCGCTCGTGGAGGGCACGCACTGGACCTCGGCCCTGTCCACGCCCGCCGACGTGGGATGGAAGGCGGTCTCGGTCGGGCTCAGTGACCTCGCGGCCATGGGTGCGAGCCCCGTCGCGGCGGTCATCGCCCTGCACCTGCCGCCGCACGTACGGTCCACCGAGGTCGACGAGCTCTACGGGGGATTGGCGGAGGCTGCGGCAACGTACGGCCTCGCCCTTGTCGGCGGGGACACGGTGGCGAGCGCCGAGTACGCGATCTCGGTGACGGTCATGGGCGCGGTCGAGCCTGGTCGGGGGGTGTTGCGCAGCGGGGCGCGGGCAGGCGACGCGCTGGTGTGCATCGGCTCGCTCGGGCGGGCGTCGGCGGGTCTTGCCGCGGCCACGGCGACCGGTCCCGACGGCTCCGACCCGCTCCTCCTCGCCGCGCACCGCCGACCACGGCCGCTGCTGCGCGCCGGAGGGGTCCTTGCCGAGGGCGGCGCACGGGCGATGATCGACGTCTCGGACGGCCTCGGCGCCGACCTCGGGCACATCTGCAGGGCCTCGGGGGTGGATGCGGTAGTGCAGGCGGAGCGGCTCCCCATCTGCGACCGCGTTCGTGCGGTGGCAGACCGACTCCACGTCGACCCCATCGAGTTCGCCTGCGGGGGTGAGGATCTCGCACTGATCGCCGCGATGCCCGCAGAGGACGCCGAGCGGACGGCGGCCCTCGCGGGCCGGGAGGAGGGGGCCCCGGCCGCGGTCATCGGCAGGGTGGAGGCGCCGTCGCGTGACGGCGGCACCGTGACGCTCGAGGGGAAGGGCGAGAGCGAGGATCTCACGGGACGCGGGTACGAGCACCTGAAAGGGCCACAGTGAACGAAGTCACTCGGACGTTGACCGTCGCGGGATCCGATTCGGGCGGTGGCGCGGGAATCCAGGCCGACCTCAAGACGTTCGCCGCCTTCGGCACGTACGGGATGAGCGTGCTGACCGCCTTGACCGCGCAGAACACACTCGGCGTCCACGGGGTGCACCATGTGCCCGCGTCTTTCGTGCGGGCGCAGTTCGACGCCGTCGTGGGCGATATCGGCGTCGATGCGGTCAAGACAGGGATGCTGGGGAGCGCCGAGGCTGCTGCCGCCGTCGTGGAGGCCGTCGTCGACCACCGCATCGGCAACCTCGTCGTCGACCCGGTCTGCGCCTCCAAGCACGGCGATCTCCTCATCGAGCCCGAGGCAGTGGATGTGCTCCGTGAGCAGCTGCTGCCCCGCGCGGCGGTGGTCACCCCGAACACCGGGGAGGTGGCGGTGTTGACGGGGGTGGATGTGAAGGGTGTGGACGACATGGTCACGGCCGCGCGGGCGGTGAAGTCGCTCGGGCCCCGGTGGGTGGTCATCAAAGGTGGCCATCTCCCTGACAACACCGATGCGGTGGATCTGCTCCATGACGGGCGTGAGGAGCGCTGGATATCGGCGGAGCGCCTCGACACCCATGACACCCACGGCACGGGATGCACCTTCGCCGCCGGCATCGCGGCGGGGCTGGGTGGCGGTCTCGACACGGAGTCGGCGGTGCGCGCGGCCAAGGAGTACGTCACGGGGGCGATCCGCCACGGGCTCCGGATCGGCGGGGGAATCGGGCCCGTCGACCACCAGTGGCGTGGACGTCGCGCGTGAGCGTGGCCGCACGGGCGAACACGACCATCGCGGGGAGGAGGCTCGAGCAGTGCGCCCACTGGCGTTGATCAGTCGCTGGCACCGTCTGACCGAGCAGTTGGGCGCGGTGGCGGGCAGCACCCAGGGACTCCTCGACACGCTGCTCGCGCACTACACCGAGCCGCATCGCCACTATCACACCGAGGCTCACATCGAGGACGTGCTGGCAGGCATCGACTGGCTCCGCTCGGCGGGGGAGCCCGTGCGTGAGCCCGCCGAGGTGGAGTTGGCCGCTTGGTTCCACGACGCCATCTACGAGCCCGGGGCCGCCGACAACGAGTCCCGCAGCGCCCAACTCGCCGTGGAGGCCCTGGGCGAGAGCGGCATCGCGCCCCAGCGCCTGACGCGGGTGAGCGAGCTCGTGCTCGCGACGGAGCATCACGTGCCGGACGGCCCGGATGCGGCCCTCCTCGTCGATGCGGACCTGGCGGTGCTTGGCCGCGACCTGGACGCCTACGTCGTCTATGCCCGGGCGATCCGAGCCGAGTACGGGCACGTCGCGGACGATGGGTACCGGCAAGGTCGCGCGGCGGTGCTCCAGACCCTGCTCGACCGCCCGCTGCTGTACCACACGCGCGCCATGAGCGTGTCAAGGACCCACCGTGCACAGGAGAACATGCGAGCCGAGCTGCGGATGCTCCGTGCTACGCCCGGCGAGCCGCTCGACGTAGTCCTGCAGCGCGTAGGCGCATGACGAGCTCGCGGGAGGAGACCGACTCCGCACCGAGCTCCAGCGCACGCTCCCGCACCGTCGCGGGGACATCGTAATGATCGCCCTGGAAGGAGCGGCGTGCGAGCCCGAGGGCACCGGCGAAGCGGTGCAACTCGTCGAGGCTCTCGTCGCTTGCGAGGTGCGCCCACAGCTGCGCGACCCGGGGATCGTTCGCGCTCCTGGGAGAAGGGATGTCCGGTGCATGCCCCCGCCACCGCCAGATCGCGGGGTCGACGAGGACGGTCACGGATGGATCAGGTGAATCAGGCGCTGCGCTGTGGTGGCTTCTGGATCTTTCCCGCCTTGATGCAGGAGGTGCACACCGAGGCCCGCCGCGTCTGCCCTTGGTCCTGGATCCGGATCCGCTGCACGTTGGGCTTCCACGGCCGCTTCGTGCGCCGGTGCGAGAAGCTGACCTGGTAGTTGAACGTCGGCCTCTTGTCGCAGATCTCACAGACGGCAGGCATGACAGCAATCCTCGTTCGCGCGGGAATGGGTAGGCGCCATCGCGCCAGGACGTTCCTTAGCGTAGCGAATAGGCGCACAGGACGCCACATGGTGGCCGGCATACGGTGGCTACAGGTCCTAGACTCCGCCTCGAGCTATGGGATCCCCGACCTTCCTCGACGGTGATGTGAGGGCGCTTGCTGGTGTCGCCGGGCAGGCGGCGGACGCATTGGCCCGCCTGGGGATAACCACCGTCCGCGACCTTCTCGAGCACTACCCCCATCAGGGCCGCTACCGGGACGTCGGAGCGTTCGTGCCTGCGGGAGTCGCCCCCGTGGGGGAGGCGGTGACACTGGTCGGGCACATTCGCGGCTGGAACGTCATCCGCCCCCGCGGCAAGCGGCTCACCATCGCCAAGGCACGCTTCGCCGACGACGACGGGACGATGGTCGAGGTAGCCTTCTTCAATCAGCCGTGGCGACCGGGGAGACATCCTGCGGGAAGTCGCGTGGCGGTCAGCGGGACGCTCGAGCAGTTCCGCGACAGGCTGCAGCTGAGCAACCCGCGCCTCACCGAGGTCGAAGGGGCACATGGCGACGGGCACGCTGATCTGCTCGAGGACGTCGACCGCGTCGTGCCCACCTACCCCGCGACCGAGAGATTGCCGAGCGCGAGGATCGGCGCCCTGATCGCGGGGGTGCTCCAGGACCTTCCGTCGCTCGTCGACCACCTCCCCGCGGAGCTTCGGGAGCGCCATGGGCTCGTGGATCTCGATACCGCGCTGCGCCGCATCCACCGCCCGGCCGACCTCGACGACGTGGAGCCCGCCCGGCAGCGGCTCGTGTACGACGAGTTGCTGTGCCTGCAGATCGGCCTGCAGCAGCGCCGTCAGCGACTGGAGAGTGAGGCCGCCGGCTTGCTTCATCCGAGCGCGGCGGCCGGCTTGGCCACGCGCTTCCTCGCCTCCTTGCCCTTCGAGCCCACCGCGGCGCAGCAGGATGCGGTCGCGGGGATCGCGGGGGACCTGGAGAGCGCGAAGCCCATGCACCGCCTCCTGCAGGGCGACGTCGGCTCGGGCAAGACCCTGGTCGCTGCCTGGGCCATGCTGACCGCGCTCGACAACGGCCGGCAGGCGGTGCTGATGGCGCCCACTGAGGTCCTCTCCGAGCAGCACCACCGCACGTTCCAGCGCCTGTTCGCTCCGATGGGCGTGAACGTGCTCGACGGCCCCCGGGTGGAGCTGCTGACCGGCAGCATGCCGACCAACCGGCGACGTGGAGTGCTCGCGGAGCTCGCCGCCGGTGACATCGGGCTGCTGATCGGGACGCACGCGGTCCTCGAGGAGGTCGTGCGCTTCTCGAACCTCGGTGTCGTCGTCGTCGACGAGCAGCACCGATTCGGCGTCGAGCATCGCGCCCGCCTGCGCGACAAGCGTTACGACGGGAATGCCCCGGACGTGCTCGTCATGACCGCGACCCCCATCCCCCGCTCGCTCGCGCTCACCGTCTACGGCGATCTCGACGTGACCGTCCTCGACGAGCTCCCGCCCGGACGCCAGGAGATCGCAACCCGCGTCATCGAGTCGGGCTCGCGCCGCCGGGAGCGCTTGTACGAGTTCGTACGCGAGCGGGTCGCGCTGGGAGAGCGCGCGTACGTCGTCTGCCCGCTCGTCGAGGACTCCGAGGCGTTGCAGGCCAAGAGCGCGGAGTCGATGCACGCGCACCTGTCGACAGAGGTCTTCCCCGATCTGAGCATCGGCCTGGTACACGGACGCCTCCCCGCGCAGGACAAGGACGCGGCGATGGAGGCCTTCAGGGCGGGCGAGGTGCAGGTGCTGGTGGCCACCACCGTCATCGAGGTGGGCGTGGACGTCCCCGAAGCCACCATCATGATCATCGAGGACGCGGAGCGATTCGGGATGAGCCAGCTCCACCAGCTGCGGGGACGCGTGGGTCGCGGCTCCGCACGCTCGTACTGCGTCCTGTTCACCGGCGACCCGGACGACAATGCACGCCTGGAGGCCCTCGCCTCGACGACCGACGGCTTCAAACTGGCGGAGGTCGATCTCGAGGTGCGCGGTGAGGGCAGCCTGTTCGACACGAGGCAGTCCGGCCTGCCCGATCTCCGGCTCGCGAGCCTCGTTCGCGACGCCGCAGTGGTGAGCGCCACGCGAGACGACGCACGCCGACTGGTGGCCCGGGACCCCGAGCTCGAGAGCCATCCGCTTCTCCGCGGGGAAGTGGCACGTCGTTACGGTGAGGAGCGCCTCGAGGCGCTCAGGACGGGATGAGATGGCATCGGCACGAGCATGCGCGTGATCGCGGGCCTCGTCGGTGGCAGGCGCCTGCTCGCGCCGGAGGGGCAGCACACGCGTCCCACGTCGGATCGCGTGAAGGAGGCGCTGTTCAGCGCCCTCGAGCCATATCTCGAGGGCGCGCGCGTGCTCGACCTCTACGCGGGGTCGGGGGCCCTCGGCATCGAGGCCCTGTCCCGGGGGGCGGTGGGTGCGGTCTTCGTCGAGCGGGACCGCCGCGCGGCCGAGCTGATCCGACGCAATCTCGAGGCGGTGGGCCTGTCCGGCGGTGTGCGACGGGTGACCTCCGTGGAGCAGTACTGCCGCGCCCCCGTCGACGGGCCGTTCGACATCGTGCTCGCCGACCCGCCGTACGACATGGCGGGATCGCAGATCCTTGCGTGCCTCGACGACCTCGCGACCGCCGGTGGGATGTCGGCGACCGCCCGGGTGGTGGTCGAGCGTCGCCGCTCGCGCGAGGCCCTACCGTCCGGGGGCGGCGTGGCATGGGAGCGGACGCGCACGTACGGTGACACGACCCTGATCATGGGGAAGGCCAAGGAGACACGATCGTGACAGTCGCAGTCTGCCCGGGGAGCTTCGACCCGGTGACCAACGGGCATCTCGACGTGATCGAGCGGGCCGCATCACGATTCGACACGGTCATCCTCGCGTGCACCCAGAACATCGGGAAGAAGGGGATGCTTGACCTCGACGAGCGGATCGGCCTGCTCGAGGCCTGCACCTCCCACCTGTCCAATGTCGAGATCGCGTCCTTCGACGGCCTGCTGGTGGATTTCTGCCGTGCGCGGGGCGTAGGTGTCATCATCAAGGGGCTCCGCGCGGTCAGCGACTTCGAGTACGAGTTGCAGATGGCCCAGATGAACGGTCGACTGGGCGATGTGGAAACGCTCTTTCTCACCACCAGCCCCGTATATTCCTTCCTGTCCTCCTCCCTCGTGAAGGAGGTTGCCCGCTTTGGCGGCGACGTTTCGGACTTCGTGCCCGAGGTCGTTGCCGACCGCCTCGCCCGAACGCAATAAAGGATCGCCAAGTGGATGTGGAGGGGTATCTCGACGAGCTCGATCGCCTCGTGCGCGGCGCTCGTCCCGTGCCGCTGTCTGCCTCCGTCATGGTGGGCAAGCACGAGCTCGAACAGGTCATCGCGGGTCTGCGCGCCCGGTTGCCCGAGGAGCTGCGCCAGTCCCGCTGGGTGCTCAAGGAGCGCGACGAGGTCATCGGGCAGGCGCAGCGTGAGGCGGACAACCTCCTCGACGACGCGCGCAAGGAGGCAGAGCGCGCGGTGAGCGAGACCGAGATCGTCCATCAAGCGCAACGGGAGGCGGAGGACATCATCTCGGAGGCGCGGGAGCAGGCCAAGGTGCTGCGGCTCGAAGCCGAGGACTACGTGGACGCGAAGCTCGCTAACTTCGAGATCGCACTGCAGAAGATCCTGCAGAGCGTCGAGAAGGGCCGGGATCAGCTTCGTGGGCGCATGGCGAGTGACGAGCTCGCGGAGCAGGACTCCGAGGAGCTCGCCGAGCCCGCGAAGGCCGAGGTGTACGACCACGAGTCCGGCTGAGCGCCCTCCGGCGGGCTGGTGCGGTGGATGCTATCCTTCAGATGTGCCCGCTCGCGGGCTGTTTGACGTGTCATCCGCGAGTTCGCGGCCTGACCCCGCGCCGAGCCAGGAGCCCTGTTGTGCTCATGAGTTTTCTGCTCAGCGACTACATCCTCCCCGTGTCAGACCTGATGGAGCGCCCCGGAGCGTCTCGTGAGGTCGACCTCGCCCTGCCCGTGCCACGCGACTTCGAGCTCCCCCTCGCCTCCATCGAGGACCCGGTGCGCCTCGACGGCGTGGTGGAGAGCGTGGTTGACGGGCTGCTCGTGCGGGGCCAGCTCGAGAGCCTCCTGGGCCTTGGCTGTGCGCGTTGCCTGCGCCCCCTCCAGCGGGAGGTCGATGTGTCCGTGGTCGAGCTCTTCCTCGATCCCGCGAAGGTCGACCCGAGCGACGAGATCGAGGGCGGCTACGAGCTGATGGAAGGCGTGTTGTCCCTCGAGACGCTGCTGCGGGATGCCCTTTCGGCCACGATCCCTTACCGTCCGTTGTGCATGGACGAGTGCCGCGGGCTCTGCGTCGAGTGCGGCGCCAACCTGAACGAGACCCAGTGCGCGTGCGCGGAGACGGTCACGGACCCGCGCTGGGAGGCGCTCCGCGGGCTGCGCCTGCCCGACGACGGTGTCCCGGACCAGAACTGAAGACGTATCCCGTGTTGATAGCGAGAAGGAGTACCTGACGTGGCGGTTCCGAAGCGAAAGACCTCAAGGGCACGCACCCGACACCGCAAGTCCCAGTGGCTGCGTCGCACGCGTCCCACGGTGGCGCATTGCCCCACTTGTGGGCAGGCGACCCGACCCCACACCGTGTGCGCAGCGTGCGGAGTCTACGCGGGTCGCCAGGTCCTGCCTGCGGAGGATTGATACCGCGACGTTGAGGACCACAGACATCGAGAACGCGCTCGGGCTCACGTTCATCGACCGTGGCCTTCTCGATCTGGCGCTCACTCACCGCAGCTGGGCGTTCGAGGCTGGTGGCCTCCCCACCAACGAGCGCCTCGAGTTCCTGGGCGACGCAGTCCTCGGCCTGGTCATCACCGACCAGGTCTACAAGTCGCTGCCCGACGACCCCGAGGGCCGGCTCGCGAAGCTCAGGGCGGCGATCGTCAACACGGGCAGTCTCGCGGAGGTGGCGAGGCACCTCCGGGTGGGCGGGCAGGTCAAGCTCGGAAGGGGCGAGGAGCAGTCCGGAGGGCGGGACAAGGACTCCATACTCGCGGACACGCTCGAGGCACTGATCGGCGCGGTGTACCTCGACCAGGGCATCGAGGCCGCGAGTGAGGTCGTCCATCGCCTCTTCGACCAGTTGGTGGGGGAGCTGGCGGCCCGGGGGGACGCGCTCGATTTCAAGACGGCCCTCCAGGAGCTGGCCGCCGCGGAGCACTCCACGCTCCCCGTCTACGAGTTGAGCGAAGAGGGCCCCGATCACGCCAAGCGGTTCACGGCCCGGGCGATGATCGAAGGCGAGGAGCTCGGGCATGGCAGGGGCCGGAGCAAGAAGGAGGCCGAGCAACAGGCTGCGCAGCAGGCGCTGGGGGCCCTGGCGGCCAGGACGAGCGCGTCGAAGGAGTCGGCGTGACCTACCTGCCCGAGGCCGAGCTGATCCGCAAGGGCCTCGAGAAGGAGGTCGTGGGCAAGCGGTTCAAGTCCGTCACCGTCAGGTCGCCGGGCACGGTCCAGCGTCATCGCAACCGCCCCGACTTCGCCAAGGTGCTCGAGGGCCGCAAGATCATCGCGGTCACCCGCCGCGGGACCCGTATCGTCCTCGATCTCGACGACGGCTCATCCCTGGTGATGATGCTGGGTGCCGAGGGGGTGCTCTCCCGGGAGACCGCCAACGCAACGGCGGGAGCGCAGACCCAGGTGGTGCTCACGTTCACCACCGGTGGATCGCTCCACCTCGCGGACCCCATCCAGGGCGCGGAGCTGTTCGTCGCCGCCACCGAGGGGCTCGACGACATCCCCGAGCTGTCGCCCGGGGGCATCGACCCCCTGGCGGCCACGTTCACCTGGCAGGCCTTCGGGCACTACCTCACCGGACGCAAGCAGCCGCTCAAGGTGCTGCTGCAGGATGAGACCTTCGTCCTGGGGCTCGGTGAGCTCTACACCGACGAGATCCTCTGGGTGGCGGGGCTCGCGGGCGACCGGCTGTCGCTCAGCTTATCGAGCCAGGAGATCAGGCGGCTCTACCGCGCCCTCTTCGAGGTCCTGTACGAGGCGATGAAGCAGGGCGGGACCTCTGAGGACGGGGAGGGTGGCTACGCGGATCTCGAGGGCGAGCTCGGGGAGTACGGCAAGCAGTTGAGCGTGCACGGCCGGGCTGGCCTGCCGTGCCCCCGCTGCCGGCGCCCGATCACCCTGGACAAGGTCGAGGGCCTGCCGATCTACTACTGCGACTCGTGCCAGACCTGACGACGGGGGTGGGTGGCACAGGCGGGCATGGCGGCCTGCTCCACGCCTGGCGTCCGCTGCGCCTCACCCCCGTCCTTGTGGAGAAGCCTTGGGGCGGGCGCCGTCTCGAGCGGCTCTCGCGGACCCTCCCGCCGGGCGCGGCCGTCGGGGAGAGCTGGGAGGTCGCTGACCTCGATTCCACGTCCACCTCGGTGACCGACTCCGCGACCCGCGTAGCGTCAGGGCCACATGCGGGAGCGACCCTGCACGATCTCATCGTCCGGGATCCTGGCGCGATGCTGGGGGACGGATGGTCCGACGTGGCGCGGTTCCCCCTGTTGGTCAAGCTCCTCGATGCTCGTGAGGCCCTCTCCGTCCAGGTGCACCCTCCCCAGGGCTACGTGGCCGATCACCCGGGCTCCCATGTGAAGACGGAGACGTGGGTGGTGCTCGACGCGGACCCCGGTGCCGAGCTTCTCATCGGCCTCGTCGACGGGGTGACGCCCGACATGCTCGCCGACGTCGCAGGCACCCCCGGCATGCTCCATCTCCTGCGTCGGGTGCCGGCCGTTCCCGGAACGGTGTTCCATCTCCCCGCGGGTCTGCTCCACGCCCTGGGCGAGGGCATGCTCGTCGCAGAGGTGCAGACACCGAGCGACACGACGTTCCGGCTCTACGACTGGTCCGCCGAGTACGCCCGCCCGCCGCGCACCCTGCATCTCCGCGAGGGCCTCGAGTGCGTCCGGATCGCGTGGGAGCACAATGTGGCGCCCCCTCCCTCGCCCGCTGTGGACGCCACGCTCCTGGTGGATGCCCCGCAATACCGGCTGCTCCGCCACCCGCTCGCAGAGGGATCGCGGTTGCGCTATCCGGCCGGCCGTGCCCGCGTGCTCCAGGTCGTGGAAGGGCGCCTGGGCGGCGAGGACCTCGACGGGGCATTGGGCCCCGTCGACGCGGTGGTCCTACCCGCCGCGTGGTCGGGGACGCTTCACGCGGTGGGGCACGCGACGGTGCTCGAGGCGGTCCCACAACGGCCCGCTACCCCGAACGTGCCAGCCACACGTCGAGACCCACGCCTAAAGTCACCGCGAGAAGCACCAACACGGTGACGAGGGCCAGGGGCCGGGGAGGGGCCGGCAGCCCGGCCATCCTCCGGTGCAGGCGACGTCCCTTGGCCGATCCCATGACCCACCCCGCTAGCAGGCCGACCGCCGGAGTGGCCGCGCCCGTCGTCTCGAGCGCGAACCGAGCCGCGCCGAGCGCGAGGACCACGCCGAGGAACGCTCCGAGGACGGAGTAGCCGAGCCATAGCACACGGGCGAAGGCCAGCCTTCCCGCGTGGCGCACGGTCAGATGGGCGCGGATCGCGGCCCGCTCCACGGCTCGCCGGTTGCGAGCCCACCAGCGTCCCGCCCACCGGCCCGCGCCGTCGAGCAGGGACTGCCAGCGCCGGGCGAGCTCGGTGTCCGCGGCCTCGACCGTGGCCCGGCGACGGTGCGCCGCGCGGACAAGGTCATAATCGCGACGGCTCCGGGGATCGCGCACAAGGCCGTAGGAGACGTTGATCCGCTGGACCCGCTCGTTGGCCTGGGGACGCTGCTCGGGCGGCTGGAGGTCGGGATGGTGGCGTCGGACCAGCCGGCGGTGAGCGGCCTTCAGTTCGGCCTGGGAGGCGTCGGGGCTCACGCCCAGAACCTCGTAGGCGTCGATCAGGTCTTGCCCTGCACCCACGTGAATGCCTTCTCGAGGGCGGGCAGGAATATCTCGGGATGGGCGACGATGCCGTCATGGTCGAGGGGGAGCTCCTGGAGGGAGGCGCCGAGGATCCGTCCTGCGAGGGCACGTTGGCGGGCCGGGGGGACGAGCACGTCCTGGGTCGTCACGAGCACCGCCGTCGGCACGTCGATGGTGCCCACCCAACCTCGCGCGTCGAAGCGGCCCATCTCCCGCAGGGCCTCCGCGATGTCCTCCGCACTGCCACGGTTGAACTCGCCCGCCATCCACGGGAGGCGGTCGATCACCTCCCTGGGCGTCTCGGGGGTGATCATCCGGCTGATGCGAATCGGGAGGCGCCCCTCCGCCTGCGCGAGCAGCAAGCGCTCGACCACGTGACGCGGGGCGAGTCGGAGGATGATCTGCAGAGCGCCTGTGCCCCTCCATACCCAGCGCTCTCTGGCCGAGACGTTGTAGACGTCGGTCGTGGCGCAGAGGACGAGCCCCTGGACCACGTCGGGATGACGCTGCCACAGCAGCTGGGCTACCTGCCCGCCCATGGAGTAGCCGATGGCGATGGCGGGTGTCGCATCGAGCTGGCGCAGCAGGGCCGCGACGTCGTCGGCCACGTCCGTGAGCCGGAACGGCCGCGACGGGCGAGACCCGCGACCGTGACCGCGGTTGTCGGGGGCGATGACCCGGGCATGGGGGGCGAGCGCCTCGAACGTCCGGAACCAGTGAAGGTCTCCGGGGAACATCCAACCATGGACGAGCACGACGGTCGGTGCGTCCGGATAGGGGGGGCCGAGCTCGCGCACGAAGATCTCACCGCGCTCGGGGACATAGACGACACGGCCCGGGGGGAGCGGTGGGGGCATCTCAGAGGAGATCTCCCGTACCGAGTCGGGTCGAGATCTTCCTGCGATCACCAGCCACCCCGCGAACATGCTCGTGACGAGGACGAGCAGCATGCGCAGGAGCTTGCGGAGCAAGGGCATTCGACTGCCTCCGGGTTGGTGCGGGGTTCCACGAGCAGCGGCCCCAGTGTGCCTGCCCCGGCGCAGGAGGTGCCCGCCCGCTGTCATGTGCCCCCTGCGACTGCGCCAGGCTTGCGCGTCATTCTGGCGGGAGGGTATAGTGCATTAGTGAAGACGGCAGCCGTCGCCGCCTGCGGCAATACTGCACGGCGTCGGCTCGTCATCCGTCCGTCAGCCTACGCGCTGCTGTAGCGTTGATGTGTTGGGTTTCGTGTCGAAGCTGACAGGCTTGCGGCATGTGGACGGAGGCGCCGATCAACCATCAGACGATCAGCCACACAATGCAGGAGGACCCCCGCATGAAGGCCCTCGTAGGCTCCTGGGACAACAGGCCGTACCAACTGCTCGCGGAGATCACCGCGTTGCGGACGCGCGTGCGTGAGTTGGAGGACGCGTTGGAGCGGGAGACGAGCGAGAACGAGCGCCTGCGGGACGAGTTGGCAGCGGTCGCTGCGGAGAGCGCGCAGCGGGAGGTCGCGCTCACCCGCGGGTAGTCCTGCAGGGCAGCCGCTCACTCTCGAAGGGTCTTCGTGTACCTGAGGGGACTCACCCTGAGGGGTTTCAAGTCGTTCGCGGACAAGACGCGACTCGACTTCGAGCCGGGAGTCACCGTCGTGGTAGGGCCCAACGGCTCCGGCAAGAGCAACATCGTCGATGCCCTGACGTGGGCCCTTGGCAGCCATAGCGCCAAGTCCATGCGTGGCGGTGCGATGAGCGACGTCATCTTCGCGGGGTCCCCAAGCCGTTCCGCGCTCGGGCGGGCGTCCGTGGAGCTCACGATCGACAACACCTCGGGGAGCCTCCCGATCGACTACGCGGAGGTCACCGTCAGCCGGTCTATGTTCCGGTCCGGGGAGACCGACTACGCCATCAATGGCGAATCGTGCCGGATGCTCGACGTCGCCGAGCTGCTCAGTGACTCGGGCCTCGGGCGGGAGAACCACACGATCGTGGGCCAGGGCCAGATCGACGCGGTGCTGGGGGCCAAGCCGGAGGAGCGGCGCGCGCTGATCGAGGAGGCCGCCGGGATCCTCAAGCACCGTAGGCGCAAGGAGCGGTCTCTTCGCAAGCTGGCCCAGACCGAGGCGCACCTCGAACGTCTCGGTGACGTCCTGCGCGAGGTGCGACGCAGCCTCAAGCCGCTCGAGCGGCAAGCGGAGGCGGCCGCCAAGCACGCGGACCTCACGGCCGAGCTGCGGGCCGTGCGCGTCACGCGTGCGCTGCGGGAGCTCTACACCCTCACGCGTCAGCTCGAGGAGGAGGACACGGGTCGGCGAGAGGCCGGTGACCGCATCACCGCCCTGGAGGCCGCCCTGGAGGAGGCCCGCTCCCGTGAGGGCGAGATCGACGCGGCCATCGCCCGGTTGGCCCCGGAGGCGGAGGCCGCGGGCCTCACCCACTTTCGACTGGCCAACCTCGTCGAGCGCTACGACGGGCTGAGGGCCCGTCTCGAGGAGCGTCGTCGCGGGCTGTCCGAGGCGGTCGAGGAGCCGATCGCCGGTTGGGACCCCGAGCAGCTGCGGGACGAGGCCGCAGACGAGCGGATACGCCTGTCATCGATGGAGGCCGGGGTGTCAGGTGCGCAGGCGGAGCTCGCCGCTCGGGAGCAGGAGCGTGCGAGCGCGGAGCAGGCACGCCGCGCCCATGAGCAGGCTGCTGCCGCGGAGTCCCGCAGGCGCGCCCAGGAGCGCGAGCGGCGACTGCGCTGGGAGGGGGAGGTCGCTGCGCTGCGCAGTGCGCTCGCGCAGGCCGCCAGCGAGGAAGGTCGCCTCGCCGGGCAGCTCTCCTCGCTCCGGGCCCGCCACGAGGGGCTGGTGGCTGACGTCGAGAGCGTGCAGGCGGAGATCCAGC
>SKQL01000072.1 GCA_007119035.1 Nitriliruptorales bacterium
CGCTGTCCCGCCTCCCCCGCGAAGGTCGCTGCCGCTGACGGTGTGCCCGCGCTCGAGCAGGACCTGCGCGAGCGCGTTCATTCCCGCCCCGCCTACGCCGACGAGGTGGACGTGGGTGCCGGGCGCCAATCGGTGTTCGCTCACGCGCGCTCCCTCTCCGGTTCCGGTGCCTGGTCGGCACCCGTCGACGTGGCCAGCGGCCGTGCGGACCGCGCGATGGCGAGCAGCAGGCCGATTCCGGTCATCGTGATGACCAGGGACGAGCCACCCACGCTCACGAGGGGCAGCGTCACGCCCGTGACGGGCAGGAGCCCCACGACCGAGCCGATGTTCATGGTCGCCTGCATGAGGATCCAGCCCGTCACCGCGACCGCCATGAGCTTCCCGAACGCGTCAGGGGCCGCCCGAGCGGTCCGGATCCCGCCCACCGCGAACGCCACATACAGCCCCAGCACGAGCAAGGAGCCGGCCAGTCCGAGCTCCTCGCCGATGATGGCGAAGATGAAGTCGGTGTCCGCATTAGGCAGGAACAACCACTTGCCCCGGCTCTGCCCGAGGCCGGTGCCGAAGAGCCCTCCCGAGCCCAGCGCCATGAAGCCCTGCACCGACTGGTAGCCGACGTTGGCCGCATCGCCCATGGGGTCGAGCCATGCGGAGATGCGCGCGGTGCGGAATCCCACGGCGGTGATCGCGATCACGGCGAACGTGGCGAGCAGCGCACCACCGAGTACGAGCAGGCGCCCCGGCAAGCCGGCCGTGTAGAGGACGAGCCCGCCGATGGCGAGCAGAAGCGCCGCGGTCTCGAGATCGGGCTCCGCCATGACGAGCACCGTCACGAGGACGAGGAGGGGCAACGCGGGCATGAGCATCCCGTGCAGGTCCCCCGCACGTACACGCGCCCACCGGCGAGCGAGCAGATGGGCGAGGAACAGTGGGACCGCGAGCTTGAGCACCTCACTCGGTTGGATGGTCACGGGCCCGACCCGCAGCCACCGCCGCGCTCCGTAGGCCTCCAGGCCGATTCCCGGGATGATCACGAGCACCGAGAGGATCAGCGCGACGATGAGCAGCGAGGCGGCGAACCTGCGCCAGATTCGGTAGTCCGCGGCAGCGACGATCCCGAGGGGCACAAGCCCGATCAGCCCCCACAGGACCTGCCGACGGAAGATGCCGAAGGGGTCGCCGGTCTCCGCGGTAGAGCGCACGAAGGAGGCGGAGAAGCTCATCACGAGCCCGAGGACGAGCAGGACGGTGACCGTGGCGAGGAGGAGCGCGAACTCGGGCGTCATCCGTCCCGCGGGGCGAAGGGCAACTCGGAGGCTCATGAGCCCGCCTCCACCGGCTCGTTGGCCAATGCGGCGAAGACGCGACCGCGCTCCGCGTAGTCGGTGAACTGATCCATCGACGCGCAGGCGGGTGCGAGCAGCACGGTGTCGCCGGGTCGCGCGACCCGGCGAGCCGCGGCGACCGCCCTCTCGAGGTCCCCCGCATCGGTCGTGTCGATCTCGCAGGCACGCGCGAGGCGGCCGATCTCCGGCCCGCTCGCGCCGATGGTGATCGCATGGCGGACATGGGCGCGCACGGGATCCTTGAGCTCGCTGAACTCGAGGCCCTTGCCGAGGCCGCCCGCGATCCAGACGATGCTCGCCCCGGTCCCACCGCAAGAGCTCAAGGCCGCGGCAGCGGCGTGAGGGTTGGTCGCCTTCGAGTCGTCGATCCACCGGATCCCGTCGCGCTGTGCAATCAGGGCGAGACGGTGCGGTCCCGCGGAATACCCCAGAAGTGGCTCGCGCAGGGCGGCCGGGTCAGCTCCCAAGGCCACCGCGGCGGCGACGGCCGCGCACGCGTTGTCAAGGTTGTGCGCGCCACGAAGGCGCATCTCCCCGGCCTCGGCCACCTCCACGCGCTCGCCGTCGACGGCCACGGTGAGACGACCGTCGACGAAGCCCACCTGCCCGGCGCCCACGGGACCACGCGTGACCTCGATGATCCGGGCGTCCGTGGGGTGGTTGCGGATGGCCCGCCTCGCGCCGTCGTCGTCGCCGACCACCAGCCAATCGTGGGGCCCGCTGCGTCTCCACGCCCGGGCCTTGGCCGCCTCGTAGGCGTCCAGGCCGCCATGCCAGTCGAGGTGGTCGGGCGCCACGTTCAGCAGAACGGCCACATCGGGTCGCAGCGTCTCCGTGAACCGGAGCTGGAAGCTCGAGAGCTCGGCAACCGCGGTGGGCGGGCTTTGGAGGAGCAGGAGGTCGGACAGCGGGGTCCCGATGTTCCCGCCGGTGGGAGCGTCGAGCAACGCGCCCAGCAGCTCCGTGGTCGTGGTCTTCCCGTTCGTGCCGGTCACCACAACGAGACGGGTCTGGCCGTCGGAAAGCGCCCACGCGAGCTCGGGCTCGCTCCACACCGGGAGGTCGTCGGTGAGCGCTGCGGAGACCAGTGGGCTGCCTTGCGCGAGCCCCGGGCTCGGCACGAGGAGGTCCACGCCCCCGAGGAGCCCTGACGCATCGAACGAGACACCCGCCCGGGCATCCGCCCCCAGGCTCGCCAACTCCCGCACGCGTGCCCGGACCGCCTCCCCCTCCCCCGAGTCCACCGCACGGACCACGGCCCCGGCCCGGAGGAGCGCACGTGCCGCGGCGAAGCCGGACACCCCGAGCCCCGCGACGAGCACCGTTCGTCCCGACCAGTCCATCTAGAGCGTCACCGCCCGGGCCACGTAATCGGAGTAGAACAGCCCCACGCCGAACAGGACGAAGAGGCCGCCGATCATCCAGAAGCGCACGATGACAGTCGTCTCCTGCCAGCCGAGCAGCTCGAAGTGATGGTGCAACGGCGCCATCCGGAAGATTCGCCTGCCGGTCAGCTTGAAGCTCGCGATCTGCACGATAACAGAGGCCGTCTCCAACACGTAGAGGCCAGCGAGGACGACCAGCAGCAACTCGGTCTCTGTCAGGACGGCGAGGGCGGCGAGCATGCCACCGATGGCCAGAGAGCCCGTGTCGCCCATGAAGATCTGTGCAGGAGGTGCGTTCCACCAGAGGAAGCCGAGCGCGGCCCCCGTCGCCGCCGCGGCGGCCACTGCCACCGCGTCCGCGTGCAGCCACGCCTCCAGGGAGTAGACACCCTCGTAGCCGGTCAGCTGCCCGTCGGTGTACTCCGCCTGCCCGTTACGGAAGATCCAGTACGCGATGAAGGCGTACGCGGCGAAGATGAACGCGCTCGTCCCCGCCGCGAGGCCGTCCAATCCGTCCGTGAGGTTGACCGCGTTCGACGACGCCGTGAGGACCACGAAGATCCAGAGGACGAAGAAGCTCCCGAGGTCGAAGGGCGTCTGGCCGATCACCGACAGCTGCGTCGACGTCTCCGCGACGTACTCCGCCCCCAGGGCGAACGCGATCGCCACGAGCGCCTGGCCGCCGAACTTCGCGGTCGAGGTGAGCCCGAGGCTGCGCTGGCGACGCAGCTTGATGTAGTCGTCGAGGAAGCCGACAGCCCCCATCCCCGCGAACGCGCCGATCGCGAGAAAGCCTCCGGCCGACAGGCCCAGCCCCATGACCAGGGTGGCGACGAAGTACGCGATGACCGCGGACAGGATGATCGCGGTGCCGCCCATCGTCGGGGTGCCACGCTTGGACAGGTGCGCCTGGGGGCCGTCGTCCCGGATGAGCTGGCCGTAGCCCCGCCGGCGGAAGAATCGGATGACGAGAGGCGTGCCCAGCAACGAGAGCACGAGAGCCAGGCCTCCCCCGAAGAGGATCGCGATCACGCGCTCTCTCCTCTATCCGGTCCGGAAGGGCCCTCCACCCGCGCGAGTCGCTCCGCGAGGGCCTCGAGCCCCACGGAGCGACTCGCCTTGACCAGGACGGTATCGCCTGCGGCGAGCAAGCTCGAAAGCAGGGTCGTGGCTGCGGCGGGATCGTCCACCTCGTGCAGCGTGCCGGTGAACCCCTCCTCCCGCGCGCCCTCGGCGATGCCTGCCGCCTGCGTGCCCACGACGATCAGGCCGTCGAGGTCGGCTTGCGCGCATCGCCGCCCCACCTGTCGATGGGCCTCGGCGCCGGCGTCTCCCAGCTCTCCCATCAGGCCGAGGGCGGCGAATCGGCGGGTGGCGGGCATCGCCGCCAAGGTGTCGAGGGCCGCCCGCATCGATTCCGGGCTCGCGTTGTACGCATCGTTGAGGACCCGGTAGCCCGCAGGCGCGGTGTGCAGCTCCATGCGCCAGCGTGAGACAGTCGCGTCCGCGAGAGCCGCGGCAGCCGTCTCAGGGTCCACACCGACATGGTGGGCGACCGCGATCGCGGCGAGCGCGTTCGACACGTTGTGCGCTCCGGGGACCGCCAGGCGGACGGCCACCCGGTGCCGGGCGTGGACCGCGTCGAAGGAGGCGCGTGCGAGCTCGTCGAGCTCCACCCGCTCGGCCCGCCAGTGCGCGTCGGGGGAATGGCCGTACGTCACCACCCCCGCGGGTGCCCGTCCGGCGAGGGCGGCGACCCGCGGGTCGTCCGCATTCAGCACCGCGGTGCCTCCCGTGGCCTCGAGCGCCTCGACGAGCTCGCCCTTGGCGCGGGCCACGTTGTCCACATCGCCGAGCAGCTCGAGGTGCGAGGAGCCGATGTTGGTGAGCACCGCGACGTCGGGGCGCAGCACGTGGGCGAGCTTGGCGATATGGCCGATGCCGCGGGCACCCACCTCGGAGACGAGCAGGTCACTGTCCCTGTCCAGCCGGCAGCAGGTGAGGGGAACGCCGAGCTCGTTGTTGTATGAGCCCTCGTTGGCGACCACCCGGAGCGTCGCC
>SKQL01000136.1 GCA_007119035.1 Nitriliruptorales bacterium
CCCGGGTCGCGATCTGCGCCACCGCCCGCTCGATGACGAGCTCGGGCGGCAGATCGCTCTGCTTGATCGCGAGATCCGCGTCCGCGAGGGTCCGGTAGGCCCCCGTCAGCTCCCCGGGGCCAAAGTTCCGCTTGACCCCCTCGAGGCGCCTGGCCTGGGGCCCGCTGACGCCGACGACGCCGCCGTCGTCGGCCTTGCCCGTCACCCCCCCTGCGACCGCGACCACCGTCCGGATCCGGTAGGTGAGCGCTCCGAGGATCATCAGCGGGTCATGGCCCGCCTCGAGCACGCCACGCAGCCGTGCGACGGCGGTTGCGGGGTCGCGGTCGCACATGGCATCGGCGACCGCGAACGCGCCCCGGTCGCCATGGCCCACGACGACGCTCTCGACGTGCTCCGCGGTGATCGTCCCCGACGGCGCGGCAGCCACCACCTGCGAGACCTTCTCGGCGATGATCCCCGCCTCGAGGCCCGCGTGATCCAGCACTGCGTGCTGGGCCGCGGACTGCGCCTTGCGCCCGTGTCGTTCGAACTCCTCGGCCACGAGGGCGAGCCACCGCTTGTCCTCCCACTCCTTCGGAGGCGAGGCGTCGATGCGGCCACCGAGCTCGTCGATGCGCTTCGCGAGCTTGCGCAGCTTGCCCGTGCCCGACGCCTGCAGGACCACCGTGGCCTCCGGTGGGCTGCCGTCGAGTTGCTCGAGCAGCGCGGTCACGTGCCCCGCGGCGAGGTCCTGGGCGTCGCGGACGCGGACCGCACGCGGGTTGCCGAAGAGCGAGCCCGTGCGCAGGTCGGGGAAGGGCTGGTCACGAAGCTCCTCGGCGCGCACGTCGGTCACATCGAGATCCCCCTCACGGCCGAGCGCCTCGAGGATCCGGTCCGCCGCACGGCGCACGAGCAGCTCCTCGGAGCCTGTGACGAGGTAGGCGGGGGCATCAGCCATCGGGGGGAGTGTAGCGACGGATCAAGGTGGCGAGGTCCTCGTGGAGCGCGGGGCCGGCTGCGAGCACGCCGTTCTCGAAAGGGCTCACCACCGCGCCGGCCTCCCGCGCGATGAGGGCACCCGCGGCATAGTCCCACGCCTGCAGGTCACTCTCGTAGAAGGCATCGAGCCGTCCCGCGGCCACCAGGCAGAGGTCGAGCGCGGCCGCGCCGATGCGACGGAGGTCTCGGACCTCGAGCAGCATCCGCCCCGCGAGCGGGCCCTGGCTCCTACGCACCTCGTAGTCGTAGGAGAAGCCCGTGCCGACCAGCGCGCTGCGACGAGCGACGGGGTCGTTCACCTCGAGGGCGATCCCATTCGACCTGGCCCCCGCGCCACGCCGGGCGGTGAACATCTCGCCCGACACGGGGTGGTACACGACTCCCACGAGGGTGGACCATCCCTCGCCCTCCATGCCCTCGGCAGCAACGCTGACGGCCCAACCATCGAGGCCGTACAGGTAGTTCGCGGTGCCATCGAGGGGATCGATCACCCATCTGACCCCGCTGGCGGACTCCCGATCGGCCCCTTCCTCTCCGAGGAACCCGTCGTCGGGTCGGGCGCCGGCGATCACCTCGACGACGGCAGCCTCGCTCGCGCGGTCCGCGTCGCTCACGAAATCACCGCCGCTCGTCTTCGTGCCGACCCCTGAGGGACGATGGCGGCGGGCCATGAGGGCCTGACCGCCCGCGCGGGCGGCGTCGACGGCGAGGTCGCATAGGTCGGTCGGCATGGGCTCGGGTCTCGTGCGGGAGGGCAGGGACGGACAGGAGTGTGCACCCGGCGGCGTCGCCGCACCACCAAGCCGTCCCTCGTGACGCTCACCCCCACCGTCCCGAGCTCATCGGTGCGCAGCACGAGAGCGCCCGCCAGCTCCCCGAGCACCTCGGCTCGCGGGTGGCCGTACGTGTTGTCCGCGCCGACCGAGATGAGCGCGAGGCGGGGATCGACGGCGGCGAGGAAGCCCGGCGCGTTGGTCGCACCGCCGTGGTGAGGGACGTGCAGCACGTCGACCGCGAGCTGGCCGGGCCATCGATCCAGCATGCTCAGTTGCGCGACCACCTCCGCGTCGCCTGTCAGGAGCACCGACCCGTGGGGCCCGTCGATACGGATCACCACGGAGTTCTCGTTGAGATCGCCACCGCTGAGCCCATGCTCGGGTGGGCTGAGGACCCGCGCCTGCGCGCCGCCCACCGCGAGCCGGTCGCCCTCTGCCACCGTGCGGATCGCCACACCGGAGGAGGTGGCGGCCTCGACGACCGCCTCGGCGACCTCGGAGAGCCCGTCAGCCGGGTCGGGCGCCGCCCCGAGGAGCAGGACTCCTACAGCGAGCTCCTCGAGAACGCCCACCAGGCCCGCCCCGTGGTCGTGGTGGCCGTGCGACAGCACCACCGCGTCCAGTCGGTCGATGCGCCGTTCCCGCAGGTGGTGCAGGACCGCATCGGCCTCTGGGCCGCCGTCGTACAGCAGCCGGAACGTGCCCCCGTCCGTGTGGGGGGACTCGACGAGGATCGCGTCGCCCTGGCCGATGTCGAGAGCGGTGACGGTGAGCTCGTCCGCGTCGGGAGGAGCGCGCATCGCGGGTGCGGCGAACAGGAGCACCGCGGCCGCGAGCGTGGCCACCGCGAGCCGGCGGTGCCGTCGCAGCAGCACCGCGACGACGACCAAGGCTGCACCCGGGCTCAGTACGTGCGACAGCGTGACGGCTGGCATGTCCGAGAAGGTGTCGGCAGACCAGAGGACGATGGTCAGGAACGGGCCCGCCAGCGCCGCGACGAAACCGGCGGGCTCCTCCGCCACCTGGGCGAGCGCCCCCGAGGCCAGGCCGATCGCCTGGCCGACCGCAGCCGGTGGGCCCGCGACGAGATTGGCGGGCAGCGCCGCGATCGGCACGGCGCCCTCGGTCGACAGGAGGACGGGAGCCACACCGAGCTGCGCGCCGACCGTGGCCGCGGCGGTCCAGCCGAGCCAGGAAGGCCCGGGAAGCCGCGGCACGAGGTGCGGTGCCACGAGCAGCACCCCGGCCGTGGCGAGCACGGACAGGACGAACCCGAGCCGCGTGGCGAGCAACGGCTCTCCGAGGAGGAGCAGCAGCACCGCTCCCCAGAGGAGGCGGACGCTCACGTGAGCGCGTCCCAGCAGGCCCGCGGCGAGCACGAGCGCTGCCATCAGCCCCGCACGCAGGACAGAGGGCTGCCAGCGCACGAGCACGACGAACCAAGCCAGTGCCGCGAGCCCGACGATGCGTCGCCCGCGTGCACCCGCGCCCAGGAGGGTGGCGAGGCCGAGCACCCCGACGAGCATCAGCGCGGTGTGCTTGCCCGAGACCACCACGAGATGCGAGAGCCCAGCCGCGGCGAAGCGCTCCCGCTGCCCCTCGGGGCGTCCCGAGACGTCTCCGGTCGTCAATCCCGTCAGCAAGGTCGCCCGCTCATCATCGAGGCGGGATTCGAACGCCCCGCGTGCCCGGTCCCGGACGTCGGTGCTCGCCCCGAGCAGCAACGAGGGCGGTGCCAGTGCCGTCGGGGCATCGTGGGTGGACAGGACCGCGACGGCCCCGAGGCGTCGCACATGAGTGTGAAACCCATGCTCGCCGAGCGGCAACGCGCGGCCCCTCACGCCGGCCCGTGCCCCGAGGGGAGGCAGGTCCTGCAAGGCCCCCGCCTGCAGGAGCGCCCGCTGCCGTGTCGCAACCCCGTCGACGGCGGTGACCCGCACGACCGCCCATGCCCCGCGCGCCGTCGGCCGCGGTTCGGTCACCACCATGGCCTCGATGTCGGCCACGGCGCCGGCGGACAGCAGCGCGCTCAGGGGTCCACGCTCGGCAAGCTGCGCCCGTCCCCCCGAGAGGCCCATGCCGACCAGCGCCATTGCGACGAGGGCGAGCGCCCACGCGCCCCGGGGACGCCGTCGCGCGAGGAACGCGCCGGCGGCGAGGAGCACCAGGGCGAGCAGGACGAGCCACCACGGCCCCGGGAGCAGGCAACCCAGCCATACCGCGGCGGCGAGACCCGCGATGCTCGTGGTGGTCACCCTCAGGTGCCGATGAGCGCCGCCAGGGCGTCGAACATCTTCTCACCGACGCCCGGCACGTCGCGCATGTCACCCGCCTGGGCGAAGGGACCGTGGGTGTCGCGGAACTCGACGATCCGCTCCGCGATCACCGGTCCCACGCCCGGCAGCCCCTCCAACTCGTCGACCGTCGCGCGATTGATGTCGAGCGTGCCGTCGAGCCGCTGGGCGCCCGCCGCGTCTGCCGCCTCGGCCATCGCCCGGTCGGCCACGAGGAGACGCTCACCGTCGTTGACCGCGCGGGCGAGGTTGAGGTCGTCGAGGACCGCTTCCCCGGTGGGACCGCCCGCAGCGTCGAGGGCATCGGCGACCCGGGATCCGCCCGCGAGCTCGTAGAGCCCGGGCGTGCTGACCGCGCCCGCGACGTGGACCGTCACCTCACCCGCTGCCACGAACGACGAGGCAGATGCCGGGTCATCCGTCTCCTCGAGCTCGTTGTGCTCCTCGTGTGTGGCCGCTCCCTCCGGCTCCGCCACTCCGGGAGTGCGCAGCGACATCACGCCGAGCACGGTCAGGGCACCGGTGACGAGCAGCAGCAGCGCCACCATCTCGGTCGGTGAGCAGCCCAGCCGCGAGCACACGGCCTGCAGTCGAGTCGCCACGGGTCGCTCGCTCATGCGGGCAACGTAGGCTCCGCGTAGCGAGGAGGACCGGATTCCCGCTTCCTGCCTGTGGAGCGCGGGCCCGGTTTGACGGGGCAGACACCCGGGGGGATTCTGCCGCGATGCGTCCTCCCCCACAGCCACTTCCCCGCAGCGTCCGGAGCAAGATCGCAGGGCTGGCCGTCGCGATCGGCGTGTTCGGTCTCTCCTTCGGCGTCCTCGCGGTCACCGCGGGCCTGAGCCCCCTCGTGGCGTGCGCGATGTCGCTGCTCGTGCTCGCGGGGGGCTCTCAGTTCGCTGCGGTGGGCGTCGTCGCCGCAGGCGGATCCCCGGTCGCCGCCGTCGTCAGCGGGGCGCTCCTCAACACCCGGTTCGTGCCGTTCGGGCTCGCGCTCGCCCCCCTGCTCGAGGGAGGGCTGCTGCGCCGCGCGGTGGCCTCGCACATCCTCGTCGACGAGAGCGCGGCGCTGGCCATCGCAGAGGGCAGGCACGGGCGGGCCTCACCGGATCGGGTGTTCTGGCTCACCGGTATCACGGTGCTCGTGACGTGGAACGTCGGCACCGCGTTGGGGGCGTTCGCGGGCGGCCTGATCGGCGACCCCGAGGCGCTCGGCCTCGACGTCGCCTTCCCTGCGGGCTTCCTCGCGCTCCTCGCTCCCCTGCTCGACACACGGCGGGCGCGCGTGTCCGCCCTCGCCGGCGTCGCGATCGCCATCGTGCTGGTGCCGACCGCTCCCCCGGGGGTGCCCGTCCTCGCCGCCACACTCGGCGCCGCCCTCGCACTGCTCGTCCCCGAAGATGCCGGAGGAACGCGATGACCTGGCCAGCGATCGCCGCGCTCGCCGCACTGACCTACCTGTTGAAAGCCACCGGCCCGCTCGGAGCGGGCAGTCGGGAGTTGCCTCCCACGCTCGCCACGGTCTCCGACCTCCTGCCAGCCGCCTTGCTCGCCGCTCTCGTCGCGGTCCAGACCGTGGGAGCGGAGGCCGCGATCAGCCTCGATGCCCGACTCGCGGGTGTGGGCGCGGCCGCTGTGGCGGTCTGGCTGCGCGCGCCCTTCCTCGCGGTCATCGTGATAGGGGCGGCGACAACCGCGGCGCTGCGGGCGATCGGCCTCGACTAGAGCGCACGCGTCACCCCGCTCGGGTGACGAAGTTCAGCATCCGATCAGGCACCCAGATGGTCTTCACGAGATCGCGCTCCTCCAAGCGCGTCGCCACGCCGGGAAGGAGCTTCGCGGCCTCCACCGCGGAGCCCTCGTCCGCGCCCGTGGGCAGTGTGACGGTGCCGCGCATCTTGCCGTCCACCTGGACCGGGACCTCGACCGACTCCTCCACGAGCATGGCGGGGTCATACGTGGGCCAACTGGCCTTGTGGACCGAGTACTCCCTTCCCAGGCGGTGCCATGTCTCCTCGGCGACGTGGGGGGCGATAGGCCCCAGCAGCACGGCGATGACCTCGAGGGCCTCCTGGACGGGCTGTCCACGCACCCCCTCATCCCGGAACGCCGCCGACGTCTCGTTGGCGAGGCTCATGAGCTTGGCCACCACCGTGTTGTACTTGAACGCCTCGTAGTCCCCGGTGACCGCGGCGATGGTGCGGTGGGTGGCACGTCGCAGGTCCTCGCCCTCACCCCGGTCACCCGCATCCGCGCCCGCATGCTCGTCGACGAGGCGACACAGCCGGGTCAGCCAGCGGTGCACCCCCGCCTCCGAGACGTCCGCCCAGTCGACGTCGTCCTCGATCGGCCCCGCGAACAGCATGGCGGTGCGCAGCGTGTCCGCGCCGAAGGCCTCCACCACCGACTTGGGCTCCACGAGATTGCCGCGCGACTTCGACATCTTCGCGCCCTCCATGATCACCATGCCCTGGGACTTGAGGCGGGTGAACGGCTCCACGAAGGTGAGGTGGCCCAGATCGTGGAGCGCCTTGGTGAAGAAGCGGCTGTAGAGCAGGTGGAGGATCGCGTGCTCGATGCCCCCTGTGTACTGGTCGACGGGCATCCACTTCTCGAGGTCCGCGGGATCGAACGCGACGTCGTCGCGACCCGGGGAGCAGTAGCGCAGGTAGTACCACGAGGAGTCGACGAAGGTGTCCATCGTGTCCGTGTCACGCCTCGCGGCCACTCCACAGCGGGGACAGTCCACATCGGCCCACGTGGGATGGCTCGCCAACGGGGACTCGCCCTTCGGTCGAAAATCGACCTCGTCCGAAGGAGGCAGGCGGACGGGGAGGTCGGACTCGGGCACGGGCACGAGGCCGCAGTCGGGGCAGTGGACGACGGGGATGGGCGCGCCCCAGTAGCGCTGCCGGGACACGAGCCAGTCACGGAGCCGGTAGTTGACGGCGGCCTCACCGAGTCCCTTGGACTCGAGGTCGGCGGTGATCAACCGCTTGGTCTCCGGCCAAGGCAGGCCGTCGTACTGGCCCGAATTGACGGTCACGCCCTCGCCGGCGGCCGCCTCGTTCATCGTCTCCGCGTCCAGTTCGACGCCCTCGGGATTGACGACCACGCGGACGGGTAGATCGTATGCGCGTGCGAAGTCGAGGTCTCGCTGGTCGTGACCGGGCACGGCCATGATCGCGCCCGTCCCGTATGCCATGAGGACATAGTCCGCCGCGTAGACGGGTATGCGCTCGCCGTTGACCGGGTTGACGGCGTGGACCCCGAGGGCGAGGCCCTCCTTGTCACGCTCCGCGGCTTCCCGCTCGATGTCGGTCTTGCGCTGGACACGCGCGCGGAACTCGTCGAACGCGTCCGCGGTGCCGCCGAGGCGTGCCCACTCCGCGGCACGGGGGTGCTCGGGGGCGACGACGAAGAACGTCGCTCCGTAGAGCGTGTCCGGTCGGGTCGTGTAGACGACGACGTCCTCGTCCGCCGCCTCGATGCGGAACGTGACGTTGGCACCCTCGGAGCGCCCGATCCAGTTGCGTTGCAGGGTCAACACGCGATGAGGCCACGTGTCCTCGAGCTGTCGCATGTCGTCGAGGAGGCGCTGGGCGAAGTCGGTGATCTTGAAGAACCACTGGGTCAGCGACTTCTGCTCGACCAGTGCGCCTGAGCGGTCGCTGCGCCCGTCGATCACCTGTTCGTTCGCGAGCACGGTCTGGTCCACGGGATCCCAGTTGACGAACGCCTCCTTGCGGTAGGCCCAACCCGCCTCGAAGAGCTGGAGGAAGATCCACTGGGTCCAGCGGTAGTACTCGGGGTCGGAGGTGTGCAGCCGGCGCGACCAGTCCCACGAGAACCCCAGCCGACGCATCGTGGCCGCATGCGTCTCGATGTTGGCGTACGTCCAGGCCTTGGGGTCCGCGCCCCGCTCGATCGCCGCGTTCTCCGCAGGCAGTCCGAACGAGTCCCACCCGATCGGGTTCATGACCTCGTAGCCGCGCTGCCTCCGGTAGCGCGCCACCGCGTCGGCGAGGCTGAACGCCTCGACGTGACCCATGTGCAGGTCCCCTGAGGGATACGGGAACATGTGGAGCGCGTAGTAGCGCTCCCGGCCGCTGTCCTCGTCCGCGACGTAGAGAGCGTCGCGCTCCCAGCGCTCCTGCCAGCGCGGTTCGATCTCCTGCGGGTCGTAGCCGGTTGCCACCGCGGTGTCTCCTAGGGTTCGTCGATGATGCTCGGATGGCAGTCTAACGAGGCGGGAGCCCAGGGCTGCTGCTACACTCCGCGCCTGGTTCGGGGCTGTAGCTCAGTTGGCAGAGCGCTTCAATGGCATTGAAGAGGTCAGGGGTTCGATTCCCCTCAGCTCCACTTCGGCGTCCCTGTCCGGACGGGCAGGTTCACGTCAGCTCGTCACTGTTTCCAAGGATGCTCGTCGGGTAGTTTGTGGGCGTCCGATGACCACACAAGGAGACGGACTCATGCAGAAGAACAAGCTCGTAGCTGGGGTCGCGGCGGGACTGCTGGCCTTTGGTCTGGCCGCATGTGAGGTCGACGACGAAGCGTTGGACGACTTCGACGAGGACCCAGGCGTCGAGGAAGAAGGCGAGCTCTGAGCTCACCCCACCAAGCCAAGTTTCGAAAGGGGCCGCGCCTGTGCGCGGCCCCTTTCCTTTGCGATTCGCCCGGTTCGCCCTGGTTTCTTCCCGAGGTTTGTAGAGAATTGCCGCCTCAGGCGGCGAAGGTCTACAAACCTTCGAAGGCGTGGGGGCCTTCGAAGGCGTGGGGGGCGTCGGAGGGCTCGACAGCCAGGTGGCCACGCTCGTTGTAGGCAACCAGGCGCCAGCAATCCTCATCGCGTTGCACCACGGTCGCGGAGCAGTTGCCGACCCCCACGAGCCGCCGGTGCCCGCCACCGGGCAGCGCCATCACCTCCGCGGCAGCGACACGGATGGGCCCCCCGTGCGTGAAGACCACGACGGTGCCCTCAGGCTGCTTGATGGTGAGGGTCTCGAGCGCCGCGGCGATCCTCGATCGTAATTCCCCGTCGGTCTCCCCCCCGCCCAGGCGCACGTCGTCGCCGCTCCGCCACGCGGCATAGGCCTCCGGCTCGTCCCGCTCGACCTGCGCGTGGGTCTTGCCCGACCACGTGCCGACATCGATCTCCCGCCAGTCCGGCTCCTCGAGGACGGGGACCTCGAGCGCTCGCAGAGAGGGCTCGGCCGTCTGCACCACCCTCGACAGGTCGCTGTGCACGATCCCGACGATCTCCGGCTCCACCCGCGCGAGGTAGGCCGCCGTGAGGGCGGCCTGCGACCGGCCCCTGGCGGTCAGGCCCTCTCCGCCCTGGCCCTGCCAGCGCCGTTGTGCGTTCCACTCCGATTCGCCGTGGCGGAGGAGCACCACGCGGTGGGTCGTCATCAGCTCGGGGCGCCCGCGTGCTCGGCCTCGTCGTACTCGAGTCGGGGGGCGTCGGCCCACAACCGCTCGAGCCCGTAGAAGTCGCGCTGCTCCTGACCGAAGGCGTGCACCACGACGTCACCGTAGTCGATGACGAGCCAGCCGCTCTCCTTCGAGCCCTCACGACGCAACGGCCGGCGGTCCTCCTGCTTCAGCCGGTACTCGATCTCCTCGACCACCGTCGACAGCTGCCGCTCGTTCGCGGCCGACAGGAGCACGAAGTAGTCGGTGATCCCGATGAGATCCCCGACGTCAATGATCCGGATGTCGACGGCCTTCTTCGCGGCGGCCGCGTCGGCGACGGCATAAGCCGTGTGCTGGGCCTCGGTGCGGTCGATCTGATTCAGCGGACTGGCTCCTCGCTATGGGGATCGCTACGGGGCGTGCCCTGAGACGGCGCCGCTCACCAGATCCTCGCCGACGACGATGGTGAAGTCGACGATGGATTGCGGCTGACGACTCACCTGGATCGTACCGACCCCCAGCTTGTCCTGCATCCGCCTCGCCTGCTCCATCACGATCCCCGACTCCTCGTACACAAGGACGCGGGTCTCCGAGAAGTCGAACGACGTGGCGTTGCCCGTGTAGAGGATCTCCACATCCTCGCCCAACCGCTGCTCGACGAGGTCGGCCACGCCGGGCACTCCCACCCCGTTGAGGACCTGCACGCGCGCGCCACCGTCGACATCGATGTCGTCGGCGGCCCCGAACATCGATCGCACGAGGTCCCCGGCCGCTGTGAGGTCCACACGGTAGGACCTGCGCCCGTCCGTGCCGGCGGAACCGGTGCGCTCCACGGGCAGCAGGTCGTGGCGCACCGCGGTGGAGGTCTCGGCGTCAGCCATGTCGGCGAACAACTCCCTCAGCCACGCGGCCTCAGCATCCATCCGAAGCTGAGGGGCGCCGTCTGCGACGAGTCGGTCGCGGACACGATCGTCCGCTGCCGCCGTGAAGACCGCTTCGAGCACCTGCTGGCGGCGCCGGAATGCCCCCACCTCGTCGATATGGGACCGGTGGGTCCAGAGATCGACGAGAGCCGCCCCGTCCAGCGTCTGGGGACCCACGTCCACGAGCACCTCCGCCCCGCCCTCCGCGTCCCGAGTGACGAGTCGCTCCGCGACGTCGAGCTCCACACCGCCCGCCCGGTCGAGGAAATCCGCGAACGCGGGCTCCGTCACCACCGCGACCTCGTCGATGTCGAGCGACAACGTCTCCGAGACCGCGCCGGAGAGAAGCGCGGCCCCGCCCCTGTCGTGAATGGTCCTGAGTTGCTCCTCACCCATCCCCGGGGCACGCACGAGAGTCCCGGTGGGCAGGTGGAGGACGGAGGGACGCACGTCCCCGGCCGACCCGGCGAGCAGGGTGACGCTCGTGGCGGGGCCACCGTCCTCCGCTGTGGTCACGAGCAGGAGTCGCTGTTGGGACTGCTCCCCGGCGGGTGGAGCCCCGCCCGGGGATGAACCGGCCTCCTCGGAGGCCGTGACGTCCGCGGCGCGGGTGACGTGGGCATCGGGGCTCGGTGCGCCCGCGCCACGTTGAGCCAGGATCGTGGGGACCACCGTAGCGGCCGCGCCGAGGGCGACGAGGCCCAGTGCCCCGACGATGAGCTGCCTCCGCGAGACTTGTGTCAGGCGTGCAGTCATGTCCCCCTCGGGGGAGGTCACACCGCACCTCCCAGTGCCAAGCCGTTGCCCTTGGTGTCGTACAGGCCGTGCTTGCGGGCGAACTCCTCAACCTCACGGGGAATCAGATACCTCACAGCGCGCCCCTTCCCGAAGCGCTCTCGTACGTCGGTCGACGAGATGGCGAGCGCCGGTACGTCCAATACTCGGACCTGCTCGCGGACACCTTGAGCCTCGAGCTTCTCGAGGTCGTAGCCCGGGCGTGTCGCTGCGACGAACACCGCGAGGTCGAGGCACTCGTCCGCGTCCTTCCACGTGAGGATGTTGAGGATCGCGTCCGCCCCCGTGATGAAGTGGAGGTCTGCGTCGGGCACCGCGGAGTGAAGGCCCCGAAGGGTCTGGATCGTGTAGGTGGGACCGTCCCGGTCGATCTCGAGTCGGCTCACGCTGAACGCCGGGTTGGCCGCGGTGGCGAGCACCGTCATCAGATAGCGATGCTCCGCGGAGGTGGTCTTCTCCTCCTTCTGCCACGGCTGGCCAGCTGGCAGGAACACGACCTCGTCGAGGTCGAGGTCGGCACGGGCCTGCTCTGCGGTGACGAGGTGGCCGAGGTGGATGGGGTCGAACGTGCCCCCCATGATGCCCAGGCGTCGTCGCCTGTCCCTGGCCATCGGAGGGTTAGACCCGCACCTGGCCGTCGCCCTCGACCACATACTTGGTGGTCGTGAGCTCGGGCAGCGCCATCGGGCCGCGCGCGTGCAGCTTCTGCGTCGAGATGCCGATCTCGGCACCGAAGCCGAACTCCCCGCCATCGGTGAACCGCGTCGAGGCGTTGACGAGCACGACCGCCGCATCGACCTCCGCGACGAACCGCCGTGCCGCCGCCCGGTCCTCCGTCACGATGGCCTCGCTGTGCATCGTCCCGTGCGTGGCGACGTGAGCAATCGCGTCGGACAGCGAGTCGACGACGCGCACGGCCATGACGAGGTCGAGATACTCCGTGTCCCAGTCCGCGGGGCTCGCCGCGGACATCGCCACGATGCCCTGCGCGGTGGTGTCGCCTCGCAGCTCCACCCCATGCTCGGTCAGTGCGGTGGCCACCGTCGGCAGGAGCTCCTCGGCCACGTCCTGGTGCAGGAGAAGGGTCTCGGCCGCATTGCACACGCTGGGGCGGTGAGTCTTCGCGTTGACCACGATGCGTGCCGCCTTTGCTAGATCCGCGGCCGCATCGACGTAGACGTGGCAATTGCCCACCCCCGTCTCGATCACCGGGACCTGCGAATCGGTGACCACCGACTGGATCAATCCCGAGCCGCCCCGCGGTATCAACAGGTCGACGAGGCCCCTCGCGCGGCCCAGCTGCTTGACGGACTCCCGGCTCGTGTCCCCTACGAGGCTGATCGCGTCGGGCGGAAGCCCCTGCTTGAGCAACACCTCCCGCAGGATCTCCGCCAGGACGGTATTCGAGCTGATGGCCGTCGAGGAACCACGGAGCACGCATGCGTTGCCGCTCTTGAGGGCCAGGCCGGCCGCGTCGACGGTGACGTTGGGCCGGCCCTCGTAGACCATCGCGATGACCCCGAGGGGAACCCGGGACTGGCGCACCTCGAGTCCGTTGGGCAACGTGAAGCCCCGAACGACCTCACCGACCGGATCGGTCAGGCCGATCAGGTCCCGCAGGGCCGAGGCCATGCCATCGATGCGCTCGGGAGTCAGGGTGAGGCGGTCCTGCAGCGCCGTGGACACACCTTCGGCACGGGCCCGCTCGAGGTCCTCCTCGTTCGCGGCGATGATCCGCTCACGGCTGTCGACCAACGCAGCCGCCATCGCATCCAGCGCCGCGTTCTTGACCTGCGTCGAGGTTCGTGCGAGTTGCGGGGAAGCCGCCTTCGCGGCCGCGCATACTTCCAAGACGTCGGACACGTTCTCCCTCCAAGGACCGGATGCATAGCATGGTAGCGTGACGACCTCGGAGGGTGACGGATGAGCGATTTCGACGCGGCTCTTGCAGCCAAGCTCTCACGCAATGCGGAGCTTGCTAAGCAACGCCAGAACGCCGAAGTGAAGATGGACCGCGTGCAGGCGGAAGCCGCGGAGCGTCGGGCGCAGGAGGAGAAGGAACGCCGCGCGCTATCCGACGAGCGCCACACCGAGCTCGTCGAACGGCTGCAGGAGGTGGCGGGCGCCCTTAAGCAGGCCAGCCCTCAGGACTTCGTCGTCCGCATGGGGTGGACGCAGTCGGGTGAGGAGTTCATCGCGAAGATCTCCTCGAGGACGATGCGACCGTCCCGGTCGTTGTTCATCGAGCTCGATCGCGACGACGACGAGGTCCTCGTGCGCTGGCACTCCGACCTGGGCAATGCCCTGGAGTTGTGGCGGCTGCTCGAGGTGAAGCCCAACGTCCTCGAGAAGCTCGTCCTGCAGGTCGCCGACCAGGACTTCTGGCGTGAGGGCAAACGGCCGCCACCGTTCCCGGAATCAGCTGGGGAGTAGTCCCGCAGGGCGGTACAGGCGGGTCGCCGACGTCAGATGAGCACCACGAGCGAATCCCGGTGGATGACCGCCCGCTGGTGATGCGGGTCGAGGTCTGCCGACGGCCGCCCGCGAATGTGGCCCAGGGCGGCGCTCCCGTACCCGCTGAGCCCGCGCGCCACGAGCGTCCCGTCCGGACTCAGGACGTCGACCGCGTCGCCGACCTCGAACGATCCCGTCGCCTCGGTGACCCCGACGGCGAGTAGCGACGACCCGCGCTCGGTCAATGCCCGTACCGCGCCCTCGTCGATGCGGATCGCGCCACGCGGCGTACGCGCGAAGGCGATCCAGAGCTTGCGGCTCTCCGGGCGGACCCGGGCGGGCGGGAACCACGTCCCGACGTTGGCACCCACGAGGGCCTCGGCCACGACACCCGGCCGTCGCGCCTCGGCGATCACCGCGTGGCCGGCGCTGAAAGTCGCGATGCGTGCGGCTTCGAGCTTGCTCGCGATGCCCCCGCTTCCGACGTCGGACCCCGACACGCTCGGGTACCGACCGGCCAGGGCGGCCAGGTCGTCCACGCGCTCCACCACGTCGCCGTGCTCGTCGAGCAGGCCGGGGACGTCGGTCAGGAGCACGAGAAGGCGAGCATCGAGCATGCTAGCCACGAGTGCCGCGAGACGGTCGTTGTCCCCGAAGCGCAGCCCCTCGGTGGCGACGGTGTCGTTCTCGTTGACCACGGGGACCGCGCCGAGCGACAGCAACGTATCGAACGTGTGGCGCGCGTTCAGATACCGCGTGCGGTCGATGACGTCACCGGGAGTGAGCAGCGTCTGCCCACACGCGAGGCCGTGATGGGCGAACCGCTCCTGGTAGGTGTGCAGCAACAGGCCCTGGCCCACGCTCGCCGCAGCCTGCAGGCGCGGCAGGTCGGTCGGCCGCCGCTCGAGGCCGAGTGGCGCGAGGCCCGCAGCCACCGCACCGCTCGACACGAGGACGACCTCCACGCCTCGATGCGTCATCTCCGCGACCTGGTCGACGAGGGAGGCCGCCAGGGCGACATCGAAGCGCCCTTCGGGGGTCCGCAGGCTCGACGAGCCGACCTTCACGACGACGCGGCGCGGCGTGGGGAATCGACGCTCGGTCACCGGGTGTCTTCCCCCGCCGGGTCCTCCTCCGCGATCGCACGCCCGACGGGGTCATCGTGGGCCTCTGCGGCGTCGTGGTCGGCCGTGGGCTCCTGCGTGCCCTCGTCGGCGGGGAGGTCACCCGGCTCGGGCTCGAACTCGAACGCGAACCCCCCGAGGTCGATGGTGTCGCCCTCCCGCGCCCCGGCCGCGATCAACGCCCGCTCTACACCGGCCCGCGCGAGCCGTTGCCCGAGGTAGGCGGTCGCCTCGTCGTTGCTGAGGTCGGTCATCGCTATCCAGCGGTCGATGCGTGGACCGGAGACGCGGAAGCCCTCATCCGTCTCCTCGACGGTGAAGTCGGTCCGCGCGGGCCGCAGCACGGGACGCACGGTCGGTCGGGGAGCGGGGCGCTCCCAGGGCACCTCGCTCCGCAGGCGGGAGACGAGCTCTGTCATGCGTGCACGGAGCCGGTCGAGCCCCTGCCCCGTCACCGCGCTGCCGACGACCACCTCCCATCCATCCGCCTCGATGTCGGGCCGCACGATCTCGGCGGTATCAGGATCGGCATCGGCCTTGTTCAGGAACACCAGCGCCGGCCGCTCGAGGAGGTCGGGCTGGTACGCCTCCAACTCCGAGGTGATGGCGGCGAGATCGTCACGGGGATCACGCTGCTCGTAGTTCGCGCAGTCGAGCACGTGGACGAGGACCCGCGCACGCTCGACGTGGCGGAGGAAGGCATGCCCGAGTCCCCGCCCCTCGCTCGCACCGGGGATGAGCCCGGGCACGTCGGCGACGACATAGTCGACGTCGTCGTACCGGACGACACCGAGGTTGGGCGTGAGGGAGGTGAACGGGTAGTCGGCGATCTTCGGACGAGCCGCGGAGAGTCGGGAGACAAGCGATGACTTCCCCGAGTTCGGGAAGCCGACCAACGCGACGTCCGCGGCGAGCTTGAGCTCGAGGACGAGCCAGCGCTCCTCGCCAGGCTCCCCGAACTCGTGGAAGCGCGGCGCACGGCGACGCGGCGTCCGGAACGCCGCGTTGCCTCGTCCGCCCCTGCCCCCCGCGGCGATCACGCACTCGTCACCCGGTTCCGCCAGATCCGCGACGGGCGACCCGTCCTCCGCGTCCCTGACGACCGTCCCCGGCGGAACGAATAGCAGCTCGTCCTGGCCGTCCGACCCCCGACG
>SKQL01000120.1 GCA_007119035.1 Nitriliruptorales bacterium
CGCGGTGGTGCGTGTCGCGGCTGCGCTCGGCGCGCGGCGGTTCGTCGCGACCAACGCCGCGGGCGGGATCGCGGCGGGGCCCGGGGTGGGCGCGGGCCACGACCTCGTGGCGGGCGCGCTGCTCCTCGTCACCGACCATCTCAACCTCACCGGCGCCAATCCCCTGATCGGCATGCCGACCCCGCACTTCCTCGACCTCGAGGACGCGTACGACCCCGCGCTGCGGGCACACGCACACGAAGCGGCGGCGAGCCTCGGGGAGCGGCTGGAGGAGGGGGTCTACGCGGGACTGGTGGGCCCCTCGTTCGAGACGCCCGCGGAGATCCTGTGGCTGCGCACGATCGGGGCCCGGGCGGTGGGGATGTCCACGGTGACGGAGGTGATCGCTGCGAGGGACCTGGGGCTCGACGTAGTCGCGTTCTCCCTCATCACCAACGTGCACGTCCCGGGCGGCAGCCCCACCGACCACGAGGAGGTCATGCGGGTGGGAGCGGCTGCGGGGCGCAGGCTCTCCGCGGTGCTCCGAGCGTTCCTCCCCCGCCTGTAGGCGCCGCCCCCGTGGTAGTACGCTGGCGCGCGCCTGCATCCCCGAGGAGACCGTCCGCCCATGCCCGAGTTGCCCCCGCACGACGTCGCCGACCTGGGGCTCGCCCAGCAGGGGACCACCCGCATCGAGTGGGCCGACCGCTTCATGCCCGTGCTCTCAGCGATCCGTGAGCGCTTCGCGGCGGAGCAGCCGCTGGCGGGCCAGCGGATCGCCGCGTGCCTGCACGTGACGACGGAGACGGCGAACCTCGCGCGCACCCTCGCCGCGGGCGGGGCAGAGGTCACGCTGGTGGCGAGCAATCCCCTCTCGACCCAGGACGACACCGCCGCTGCGCTCGTCGCGGCGTACGGGTTGTCGGTGTACGCGGTCCGCGGGATCGACAACGAGGGCTACTACCGCCACATCGACGCGGCGCTCGATCAGTGGCCGACCATCACCATGGACGACGGCTGCGACCTCGTGAACCGCCTGCACCTCGACCGCCCCGACCAAGCGGAGACGGTGCTGGCAGGCACCGAGGAGACGACCACCGGGGTCCTGAGGCTCCGTGCGATGGAGCGTGCGGGAGCCCTTCGCTACCCCGTGGTGGCGGTCAACGACACGCCCACCAAGCACCTCTTCGACAACCGCTTCGGGACAGGCCAGTCCACCCTTGACGGGATCATCCGCGCGACGAACGTCCTCATCGCGGGCAAGACCGTGGTCGTCGCGGGCTACGGGTACTGCGGTCGCGGCATCGCGAGCCGTGCCCGTGGCCACGGTGCGGATGTCGTCGTCACCGAAGTCGACGCCATCCGTGGCCTCGAGGCGGCGATGGAGGGCTACCGGGTGATGCCGATGCCAGAGGCGGCCACGGTCGGGGACGTGTTCGTGACCGCGACCGGCAGCACGTCGGTGATCCGGGGACCCCACATCGAGGCGATGAGGGACGGTGCGATCCTCGCCAACGCGGGGCACTTCGACGTGGAGATCGACCTCGCCGCCCTCGAGGAGATGGCTGTCGAGCGCCGGCCCGTGCGCCCCGGAGCGGAGGAGTACGTCCTGCCCGGAGGTCGTGGCGTCATCGTGCTCGCGCAGGGACGTCTCGTGAACCTTGGCGCCGCGGAGGGCCACCCCGCCGCGGTGATGGACATGAGCTTCGCCGACCAGGCGCGTGTCGTGGAGTGGCTCACGGCCCCCGAGGGAGCGGCGGGCGCGCTCGGCAACCGCGTGCTCGACGTCCCCGTGGAGCTCGACGCCGACGTCGCCCGGCTCAAGCTCGCGAGCATGGCGGTGGAGATCGATACCCTGACCGCGGGACAGATCGCGTACCTCTCGAGCTACGACCAGGGAACCTGATGCAGTTGGATGAACTCGAGGCGGTGCTCAAGGACCGCCTCGTGAACCCGCCGGAGGGCTCCTACTCCGCGACGTTGCTGACGGACGCGGAGCAGGCGTCGCGCAAGATCATGGAAGAGGCCTACGAGCTGTGCGTGGAGCTCACCCGTCCGTGCCCCGACGCGGACCGGGTCTCCTCCGAGGCCGCGGACGTGCTCTTCCACGTCCTCGCGGGGCTGGTGGGAGCGGGCGTCGACCTCGACGATGTCATGGCGGAGCTGGCGAGGCGGCGCGCGCCGAAGGAGCCGAGCGCATGAGCGCACAGACCCCACCTCCCCGCAGCCGCATCGCGGTCCCGTCGAAGGGGCGCCTCCGCGACGACTGCCTCAAGGTCCTGTCCACCGCCGGCTACGGGACCTCCGCCCTGCACGGGGGCGGCGCGATGGCCGCGACCGACGGCCTCGAGTTCCTCGAGATGCGGCCCCGGGACGCGGCTGCGGCCCTCGCGGCGGGGCAGCTGTCCGGCGCGTTCCTCGCCACCGACATCGTCATGGAGCACGGCGTGGCCGACCTGCCTCAGATCGGCCTGGGGTTCAGCCGCTCCGATCTCGTCGTGGCGAGCCGTGACGACGACGGCCGCATCTCGGCGGCGGACCTGGCCGGCTGTGTCGTCGCGACCCATCTTCCCAACGTGACGGAGCGCTTCTTCGCGGACAAGGGCATCGACGTCACCGTGGTGACGATGGGGGGCTCCCTCGAGGGGGTCTGCGCGGCAGGCATCGCCGACGCGATCGTGGACCTGCGTCAGACGGGCACGAGCCTGCGGACCAACCGCCTGCGGGTCCTCGAGGAGATCCAGTCCTGTGAGGCGCTGTTCGTCCGGAGCCGGGAGCGCCCCGCCCTCGACGACCTCGCCCTGCGGATCGAAGCGGTCCTCGACGCCCGGCGCCACCGGTATGTGATGCTCCACGTCCCCGCGGGCGGCCTCGACGCGTTGCGCGAGATCCTCCCCGGCCTCGCCTCACCGACCGTCCTGCCCCTCGCGGGGCGCGACGACCTCGTGGCCGTGCACCTCGTGGTGGCTGCGGGCGAGTTGTGGAGCCGCCTCGGCGATCTCCGGAGCATCGGTGCGACCGGCATCGTGGCGCTCGAGCCCCAGGCTCTGCTCGACTGAGTCGCGCGACTCCCGGTTTCCCCGGCCCGCCGGTTGAGAGCGGCTAGCCGGCGGACAGGCTCGCGAGGACGACGACGGCCGCGAGCGCTGCGAGGAGCGCGGGGATCGCGGCCGCGTACCAGCCGGGGATCTCGATGTCGGGGGTGTGGTGGGCGGTTGTCGTTGGTTCATCCATGACGAGCCCCTTCGCTCATATCCCACCCACTGTCGGAAGGGTGAGGATGTCCCTGTAGGGGGATTCCCAAACCGGGTCGCCCTCCACAGGCGGGAGGTCGCGTTCCCGCCCGACGACGGCTGCGGGGCCCTACGTTGCCTCCGTGAACATCCCCGCCGCGGTCCTCGATCTCGTGCTGCCGCCCACGTGCGCGGCATGTGGGGCCCCCTCAGGGGACGGGCTGTGCTCCGAGTGCGGGTCGGCCCTCGCCGGGCTCGCGCTGGCCGACCTCGGGGCGGAGGCGCTCGGGCCCGGCATCGACGCGATCGGGGCGTATGCCTACGACGGCGTGATCAGGCGCGCGATCCTGTCGATGAAGGTGGGGGGCCGCCACGCGACCGCACGCCCACTGGGTCGGCTGCTGCGCTACGAGCTCGGCCTGCCCGAGCCCGTAGCCGCCCCCTGGACGGTCACGTGGGTGCCCTCCACGCGGCGCAAGCGCAGACAGCGTGGTGCGGAGATCCCGCGGCTGCTGGCCGGGCAGGGGGCGGTCGGCCTCCTACGTCGCCCCCGTCAGGGCCCCGACCAGACCGAGCTCCACGTCGAGCAGCGACGCCATGCACCGAGGGGCGCCTTTATCGCGACGGCGCACGTGCCCTCCCGGGTCCTGCTCATCGACGACGTGCGGACCACGGGCGCCACGGCGCTGGCGGCCGCGACGGCCCTGCGGGACGGTGGCGCGGAGCAGGTGATGGTGGCAACGCTCGCGGTGGCCTGAGAGCGCGCGCACTCTAAGCCGCCGTGCCACCGCGCTCGAGGAGGCCCGACTTGCCGGTGCGGGTCGGCACGTTCGTGGTGACCACCCCGCGCTCGAACATGAGGGAGCCGCGGATCAGCAGCGCGGTCTGGTTGTGCAGCGGGGCCTGGTACCAGTGGGGCAGGACGAACTGCGGCAGGACGCACGTCACGATCGTCGACCGGCCATCGGGGGCGAACTCGCGGAGGTAGGACCGTAGGCTGCCGCTGACCTCGCGGAACGGGCTGTCGATCAACTCGAGCGGCACGTCGATGCCCCAGCGCTCCCAGGCCTCGAGCACCGATCGGGTGGAGGCGGGATCCACGTTGATGTTGAGCGCGCGGATCGTGGTCGCGTGAAGGCCCTTGGCGTACGCGAGCGCTCGCATGGTGGCGTGGTTCACACCGGCCACGAGGACGATCACGTGGTGCACGGCGGGATCCTCGAGCGTGTACGGCCCGGGGCCGCCTCCCGGCGAGGTGAAGTCGGTGAGGACGATGCCGTCCTCGACCAACGGCTCCGAGCCGGGGCGCAGTATGGGACGCCGCAGGCGCAGGTGCTCCCACCACGAGCGCGAGAGCGTCTCGCTCACCAGCGCGGTCGTGCTCGCGGAGGGGTCGCGGGACTCCGCGCGTGCTCGCACGATGGCCCGCATCCGTTGGGCGCCGTCGGCGTCGGGCTCGACGACGGTGAGGGGGATGTCGGGCGCGAGATCGTGCCAGCGTCGCTCGACGTCCGCCCCCGGTCGGGGAAGCGCAACCGCCTCGAGGGAGGCGGGCATGATCGCGCGAGCGTACGAGATGGCCCTCGCGACCGGCTCGTCGACGGTGTCGAGGAGGAGCACCACGTGGTTGTCGCCCGTGGGCAGGGGATCGGCGACCCCGGCACGCAACTGGGCGCCCACCCGGGAGTAGTGGCGATGCGTCGCGCTCATCAGCCACATCGTCGCCGCGATGGCGACGACGAGCGCCCACGTGCCTCCGTCGATCCTCGCGGCTGCGGCGACGAGCGCCACGAGTGAGGCAGCGACGGCGCCCGAGACATTGAGCGCCACGCCGCGCTCCCACCCGGGGGAGCGGTTGCGGAGGTGGTGGCGCGCCATACCCGCCATCGACAGCGTGAAGGCGACGAACACGGCGGCCACGTACAGCTCGATCAATCCCGAGACCGCGGCGCCGTAGACGACGAGGAGCACCGCCGCGCCGAGCGCGATGAGCAGGATCGCACCCGAGTGCACGAGCCGGTCGCCCCGGGCGACGAACTGGCGGGGCAGGAAGCGGTCGCTCGCGAGGACGGAGGCGAGTCGGGGGAAGTCGGCGTACGCGCCTCCCGCCGCGACGAGCAGGATCCCGGCGGTCGCGATTTGCACGAACCAGAACAGCGGCCCCGTACCGAGTGCCGCGATCGTGACCTCCGCGAGGGCGGTGAGCTCCCCGGCCCCCGCGACGACGCCCGTGGCGCCCGCGAGGTAGCTCACCCCCACGAACGCGGTCACACCGAGGGTCGCCACGATTGCCATGGTCCTCGCGGCGTTGGCCCGCTGCGGGTGCTTGAGCGCCCCGCTGCTGTTGGTCATGGCATCGAGGCCGGTCAGCGCGCTCGCGCCGGTCGCGAAGGCACGAAGGATCACGAAGGCGGTCAAGGCCCCCGCGGGGTCCACCACCGCACCCGCGGAGGGGGCCTCTGGGCAGCCTGCGATCGCGCAGCGGGTCAGGCCGGTGACGAGGACGAGGCCGATCGCGGTCACGAATGCGTACGTCGGCACTGCTGAGAGCCACCCCATCTCCTGGATGCCACGCAGGTGCGCGAGCGAGACGAGGGCGACGATGCCCACGGCGAGGACGGCACGCTGCCCCGCGAGGTCGGGCGCGATGGAGACGATCGCGGCGACGGCCGCCGCGGTGGCGACCGCGACGGTCAGGACGTAGCTCACGAGGAGCGCGCCGGCCGCCACGAGGCTGGGCACCTCACCGAGGTTCTCCCGCGCGACCGTGTACGCGCCGCCGCCCTGCGGGTAGGCCCGGATCATCTGGCGGTAGCTGAGCACGACGAGGACGAACAGCGCTCCCACCGCCACGGACACAGGTCCCGCCAGGGTGAGCGCCCCCGCGCCCGCGAGGGCGAGCACGAGAAGCATCTCGTGGCTCGCGTACGCGACCGAGGAGAGGGGGTCGGCCCCGAAGGCGGGGAGGGCGAGGCGCCTGGGGAGCAACTCGCGCCGCTTGGCCGCGCCCGCGAGGGGGCGGCCGAGCAGGACGCGTTTGGCCGCGATGCGGCGGTTTGGCATGCTCGGGGCTTTCGCATGTCGGTGGGGTGATGGCGGTATCGTAGGCGGGCGAACCGCCCATGACAGAACGACAAAGGACAGCTGTGAACGTCATCGTCGCGGGCTGTGGCCGGGTGGGGGCAGCGCTCGCCGACAGCTTGGACGCGGAGGGCCACGACGTGGTCGTCATCGACAAGCGGCCTGAGGCCTTCCGCCGCCTTCGGGAGGGCTACGGGGGGCGGACGCTCCAGGGGATCGTGTTCGATCGCGACACGCTCGAGGAGGCGGGCATCCGGGAGGCGCACGCCTTCATCGCGGTGACCAGCGGTGACAACTCGAACATCGTTTCCGCACGGACGGTGCGCGAGCGCTTCGGCGTCGAGCACGTCATCGCCCGGATCTACGATCCGCAGCGCGCGGAGATCTACGAGCGCCTCGGTGTCGTCACCGTGGCGGCGGCGCGCTGGACGGTCGACGAGATCCGTCGGGGCCTGCTCAGCGAGGAGGAGCAGATCGACGCGGCGCTCGGCGCAGGTGCGGGGGAGGTCGTGATCGTCTCCATCCCGGTGCCCGAGGGCGTGACGGGGGTGGATGCGCGGCAGCTCGACGACCCCGGGCGGTGGACGGTCGCCGCCGTCACCCGGGAGGGGCGGACCGAGGTTCCCCACACCGATGCGCTCATCGGCGGAGGGGACCGCGTCCACCTAGCGGTGCAGCGGGACGCGGTCTCGGACGTCCGGGCACGGGTGCTGAGCCTCGGAGGCGCACGATGAGGGTGATCGTGGTCGGTGGGGGCAACATCGGGCGCTACCTCGCCGCGGACCTCGTGGACCGTGGCCACGACGTCCTACTCTGCGACCGGCAGGAGCGTGTGCTCGAGGAGCTTGCCGTACGGGCCCCCGGCGTGCCGCTGCTCCGCGGTGACGCGTGCGCGCTGCCCGTGCTCGAGCGGGCGGGGACGAGGGAGGCGGACGTGGTCGTCGCGGCGACGGGCGACGACGAGGACAACCTCGTCGTGAGCCTGCTCGCCAAGCAGGAGTTCGCGGTGCCCCGCGTCCTCGCGCGTGTCAACCATCCCACCAACGAGTGGCTCTTCGACGAGTCCTGGGGCGTCGACCTCGCGGTGAGCCCACCCCACCTTCTGACCGCCCTCGTGGAGGAGGAGGTCACCGCCGGTGACGTCGTGCGGCTGTTCAGCCTCGAGCACGGCGCGGCGGATCTCGTCGAAGTCCGCCTCGACGAGCGCTCGCCTGCGGTGGGGCTGCGTGTCGAGGAGCTCGAGCTTCCCGGCGACGTCTCCCTCGTCGCGATCCTGCGGGAGGGCCACGTGGTCGTGTGCCGACCCACGACGCCGCTGGCGGAGGGTGACGAGGTCATCGCGCTTGTCACCCGCGGTCGGGAGGACCTCCTGAAGGAGCGGCTCGCGGGGAGCCACCCCGGCTAGACCGGGCTGTGCGTCGGCCGTCACGTGGGCCACAGGAACGGTTCGGCCATGCGGGTCCACGCGGGGTTTCGCAGCACCCACGTGCCGCTGTGGTCGACGGCGACGGTCGCGGTAAGACGGACCGCTGACCCGAGCATCACTCCGGGGAGCCTGCTGCGGCCCGTCCAGACCGCCAGCGCCTCTCCCGAGCCGTCGGCGACCCGCAGCGTCACCGATTCCCCGGGGGCGACGAGCATTCGGGAGACGACACCGACGATCGTCTGGCGCTGCCGCGGCTCGAGGTCCGCAATCGGTGTCACGTCGGGATACTGCGAGCGCCAACGACCGAGGTCCTCGTCGACGGGGATGGGACGGGAAGGCGACATTCACGCGATCGTACCGTCTCTGCTCCCGGGTGGGCATGAGCCCTCAGCGGGGCTTTGTGCGGAGGCCGGGCACCGGCGTAGGATGCGTGCAGTCGCACGAAAGGGGCCGTCACGCCGATGCGCACGACCTCCCCGCAGGGCAGGTTCCGCGGCAGGGCGACGGCTTCACGACGCGATGTCAACGACTTGGCGCGTGCACGACCCCGGTCTCCGGCCGGGGTCGTTCTGCGTTCCGACCCGACGAGGTAGTGGAGGTGCCATGGACGTCATCGTCAAGGCGAAGAACTGTGAGGTTCCCGCGAAGCTCCGGGAGGAAGCCGTCGAGCGGGTCGAGCATGCGATGCGATTCTTCGACCGGCTCACAGGCGTCGAGATGGTGTTCAGCGAGGAGCAGAACCCCCGCATACCCGAGCCCGCGGTCGTCGAGCTGACCGCCCGCAGCAAGGGCCACCACATACGCGCAGAGGGCAAGGGCGCCGACCACCGCTCGGCCGTCGAGGTCGCGGCCACCCGGTTCGAGAGCCAGCTGTCGCGCTACAAGTCGCGTATGGTCGACCGCAGTCGGCGTCACCCACGGCCCCAGCCGGCGAGCAACGGCCTCATCCCCGAGCCGGTGGCGGGGGCAGACGGGGAGGACGCGTCGCCCCAGATCGTGCGCACGAAGCAGTTCGAGCTCGTCCCGATGTCGCCCGAGGAGGCGGCATGGCAGCTCGAGCTCCTCGGCCACGATTTCCACCTCTTCCGCAACGACGCGACGGGGGACTGCAGCCTGCTCTACCGCCGCAAGGACGGGAATCTCGGACTGATCGAGCCGCTCACCTGAGCTAGGCACGCCCTCGCCGTTCGCCTTTTCGCTCAAACTCTCGCTCACATTGCCGAGAATGGAGACGACGTGGTTCTGATTGAGCATGTAGCCTGACCCAGGTGGGCCACGCAACGGACAGGAATCTGTCATCGCGGGCTACACTACGGCGCCCTGCGAACCCCTCGGACCGGGAGCACCATGACCGAGCACGACGAAACGATCAAGGTCCTCATAGCAGACGACCATGCGCTGTTCCGCCGTGGGCTCGAGATGGTGCTCTCGGGTGAGGACGACATCAGCGTCGTGGCCGAGGCGGGCGACGGCGAGGAGGCGGTCAGGCTCGCGGGCGAGCATGCGCCCGACCTTGTCCTGATGGACGTCCGCATGCCCGGCCTGTCGGGCATCGAGGCCACCCAGGGCGTCAAGGACGCAGTACCGGACACGAAGATCCTCATGCTCACCATCTCGGACGAGGAAGAGGACCTCTACGACGCGATCAAGGCGGGCGCGAGCGGCTACCTGCTGAAGGAGATCTCGATCGACGAGGTCGCGGACGCGATCCGGTCGGTGAACGCGGGCCAGTCGCTGATCACGCCCTCGATGGCGGCGAAGCTGCTGACGGAGTTCGCGTCGATGGCACGCAAGGACGAGCAGGCCGAGCAGTCGCCACCGCCCAAGCTCACCGAGCGGGAGATGGAGGTGCTCACGCTCGTGGCGCAGGGCCTCAACAACCGTGACATCGCCAAGGAGCTCTTCATCTCCGAGAACACGGTGAAGAACCACGTGCGAAACATCCTGGAGAAGCTCCATCTCCACTCGCGCATGGAGGCCGTCGTCTACGCGGTGCGCGAGAAGTTGCTCGAGATCAAGTAGGGGCCGGCCCCGGCGCGAGACCGTTGTCCGGTCGATCGTGGTCGTGCGCCCTACACTAGGGGCCATTCTTCGTACCCCTTGGGGAGGCGCCCGTGCAACTCGAGAGACTGCTCCGCTTCGGCGAGGGCAAGCGGCTCAAGAATCTCCAGAAGCGTGCCGCGGCGGTGACCGAGATCGAGGAGACCGTCACCGGCCTGTCCGATGACGACCTCTCCCATCTCACCGTCGAGTTCCGCGAGCGGCTCGACGGGGGCGAGACCGTCGACGACCTCCTGCCCGAGGCCTTCGCGACGGTGCGCGAAGCGGCCAACCGGGTCCTGGGCCAGCGCGCCTTCGACGTGCAGGTCCTCGGCGGGGTCGCGTTGCACGAGGGCGACATCGCGGAGATGAAGACAGGTGAGGGCAAGACGCTCACGTCGACGATGCCCGTGTACCTGAACGCGCTCGCCGGCGAGGGCGTGCACGTGGTCACCGCCAACCCGTACCTCGCGGCCCGCGACGCCGAGTGGATGGGCCGGGTGTACCGGTTCCTCGGCCTCGACGTCGGGCTCGTGTTCTCCGGCCAGTCCAAGGGCGACAAGCGTCAGGCCTACGCGGCGGACATCACGTACGGCACGAACAACGAGCTCGGGTTCGACTTCCTGCGCGACCACATGGTCCAGAAGGTCGAGAACAAGGTGCAGCGTGGCCACCACTACGTGATCGTCGACGAAGTCGACTCGATCCTCATCGACGAGGCCCGCACGCCGCTGATCATCTCCGGGCCCGCCGACCAGGCCACCGAGTGGTACACCGTCTTCGCCAAGCGTGTCGTGCCCCGCTTGAAGCGCGACGAGCACTACGAGGTGGACGAGGGCAAGCGGACCGTCGCGGTCACCGAGGAGGGCGTCACCCGCGTCGAGGAGCTGCTCGGGGTGGCGAACCTCTACGAGTCGGTCAACACCCCGCTCATCCACCATCTGCAGAACGCGATCAAGGCCCGCGAGCTCTACCGCCGCGACCAGGAGTACGTCGTCAAGGACGGTGAGGTCAACATCGTCGACGAGTTCACCGGGCGTGTGCTCTCCGGCCGTCGGTACTCGGAGGGTTTGCACCAGGCGATCGAGGCTAAGGAGGGTGTGACGGTCAAGGCGGAGAACCAGACGCTCGCGACGATCACCCTGCAGAACTACTTCCGCCTCTACGACAAGCTCGCGGGCATGACGGGCACGGCCAAGACCGAGGAGGGCGAGTTCGCCCACATCTACGGTGCGGGGGTCGTGCAGGTCCCGACCAACCGCCCGCTCGCCCGCGCCGACCAGGCCGACCTCATCTACAAGACGGGGCAGGCGAAGTTCGAGGCGCTGGCCGACAACATCGCGCAGCGCCATGAGGACGGCCAGCCGGTCCTCGTCGGCACCGTCTCGATCGAGAAGTCGGAGGAGCTCGCCCGCCTGCTCGACCGCCGGGGGATCCCCCACGAGGTGCTGAACGCGAAGAACCACTTCAAGGAGGCGGAGATCATCGCGCAGGCGGGGCGCATCGGCGCGGTCACCGTCGCGACGAACATGGCCGGGCGTGGTGTGGACATCATGCTCGGCGGCAACCCCGAGTTCCTCGCGGACTCGGAGACCCGCAAGCAGCTCGGCGGTGGCCCCGAGTCCGAGGAGGTCGAGGTCGAGGAGTTCGGTCGCGTCTACGGGGAGCTGCTCGAGCGCTTCACGGAGGCGACCCAGGAGGAGCGCGAGCAGGTCATCGCGAGCGGCGGGCTCTACGTGCTCGGCACGGAGCGTCACGAGTCCCGTCGCATCGACAACCAGCTTCGCGGCCGCTCCGGGCGCCAGGGCGACCCCGGCGAGTCGCGGTTCTACCTCTCGCTCGAGGACGACCTCATGCGGTTGTTCAACGCGAGCGCGGTCGACTCGATCATGAACCGGCTGAACCTCCCCGAGGACCTGCCGATCGAGCACAAGATGGTCTCGAAGGCGGTGCAGCGCGCGCAGGCGCAGGTAGAGTCCCGCAACTTCGAGATCCGCAAGACGGTGCTCAAGTACGACGACGTCATGAACGAGCAGCGCAAGGTCGTCTACCACCAGCGCAACACCGTTCTCCAGGGGGAGGCCGAGCAGGTCGAGGAGGTGGCGCAGCAGTTCATCGAGGAAGCCGTCGGAGGGCTCTGCGCCCAGTTCGCGCCTGAAGGGGTGTACCCGGAGGAGTGGAGCCTCGAGGAGCTCCAGACCGCGCTCGAGCGCATCTTCCCGCTGTCGGTGGACTTCGACTCGCTCGACCTCGAGACGATCAAGGCTCCCGACCTTGTCGAGATGCTCGTCGAGGATGCCCTCGACCGCTACGCGGAGCGGGAGGAGGAGGTGGGCCCGGAGCGCCTCCGCGAGGTCGAGCGCCGCGTGATCCTCTCTGTCGTGGACCGGGTCTGGCGTGAGCACCTCTACGAGATGGACCAGCTGCGCGACGGCATCGGCCTCCGCGCGGTCGGCCAACGCGACCCCCTCGTGGAGTACCAACGCGAGGCCTACGACGCGTTCAGCGCGATGATGGACAGGATCCGGGAGGAAGCCGCCGGCTACTTCTTCAACCTGCCCGTGCAGAAGCTCGAGGCGCGCGAGGCCGAGCCCGAGGAGCGCAAGGCCGCGCAGGTCCAGCGGCCGCGGATCAGCGAGGAGCCCCGCGGCGTCGACCCGACCAGGCTCAACTACAGGTCGACCTCGCAGCAGGCGGCGCAGCCGGAAAAGGTCGCCGCGGCACAGACCGGCGGTTCGTCGGGGTCATACACGGTCGGCATCGGCGCGGGCTCGCCGGGCGCGGCCGCAGCTGCCGCGGCGCAGAAGCAGGCCTCGGGGACGGTGGTCAACGAGGAGAAGGCGGGACGCAACGACCCGTGCCCGTGCGGATCCGGCGTCAAGTACAAGAAGTGCCACGGCGCGTGAGTTGCTGCGGTCGATCCGGCCGGGATCCCGGCCGGATCGACCGCAATCCCGCTAGGGCCGTCGGCCGCGCTAGGAGCGCGGCTGGACCCAGGTGCCGCCCGGCTGGCTGAGGCAGCGCCGCACCTGGAACGCGACGTGGGGCGCGAGCCGATCGAGGGCCTCCCGCACACTGACCCACTGCGCCGCGTCGATCTCGTGCTCGTGGACCGGTGCGGGAGTGGGTGCGCCGCCGCCGACGGGGACCCCGTCGTAGACGAACACCACGCGGTCCGGCCACGTGCCCGCGAACACCCCGAGGACGGGGCCCGCAGCGACGGGCAGGCCCGCCTCCTCGCGCGCTTCCCGCTCCGCGCCGTCACGGGGGCTCTCGTCCGCGTCGACGACCCCGCCGGGTATGGTCCAGTGCCCCTTGAAGCTGTCGTGCACGACGAGCATGCGGCCGTCGTCTGCCCGGCAGAGCACGGCTGCCGCGACCACCTTGCGCGGCAGCGTGGCGAAGAAGCGGGAGCTGCGGGCCTCGGGGTCGGCTGCCCTTCGGGCGAGCGCGAGCAGGTGCGGTCCCGCATCGAGCAGCCCCGGATGGCGGTCCGCCTCGACGTCGAGGGGGGCGTCGTCGCCGAGCGAGTGGGGATCGAGGCTCGCCCGCAGCCGGCCGGCCGCACCCGGTGCGCAGAGCAGCTCCGGCATGAAGCCGTAGTGGCCGATCAGGCGGTCGAGCTCCGTAGCGGAGAAGCCCCGGCGGGGTGCAGGCAGCCCCGTGAGCTCCGCGAAGAGCCGGTTACGGGCCGTGGCCGCGAGCAGGCCATGGGGGCGCAGCGCGCGTGCGGCCTCGTGCACGAGCGCTTCCGCGTCCTCGCCCGCGTGGCTCAGCTCGTCGCCTATCAGCACGGCCGCGGCGACGCTCTCCTCCGGCAGCGTGTGCAGCGGGCCGGCCACCACCTGCCGTCCCTCTGCGACGAGCCGGGCTGCGATCCCCGCGTCGTCGGCGACGACCGGCTCAGGGGACGGGTGCTCGGTCGCACGCAGCACGGCCGCGACGACGGCATCGGCTATCGAGGCGTTGCTCATGACTCCGGAAGAGCGTAGCGCCCGCGCTCAGCCGCAGGCGCTACGCATGAAGGGATACGGGTTCACGTTGCTGCCGCCGCCCGGCATGACCTCGATGTGGAGATGGGGGATCCCCCGGGCGTTGCCCGTATCCCCGTTGTAGGCGATCTGCTCGCCCGCGCTGACGCGCTGGCCGGTGGAGAGGCCGCTTACGTAGCCCTGCAGGTGGGTGTAGTAGTACGAGTTGCCGCTGTCGCCGCGCAGCCACAGGGAGATGCCGCCGAGGCGCGTTGAGCTCATCCGGCTGATCTGGCCGTCCTCGTACGCATAGATTGGAATGCCGCGGGCGGCGAGGATGTCGGTCCCCATATGCGAGCGCCCACCGGAGCGGGCGGCCCCGTACGTGTCGCTGAAGCTGTGCGGGCGACCGACCGGGCACGCGACCCCGCCGCTCGTGGGCGCGCTCGCGGTGTCGGAGGCCCCTGCGTCGCCGCCGCTCTCACCGGAGTCGTCACCGCCCGCGTCCCCACGTGAGGCGCGCTGTGCCGTCGCGACGCGTCGACGCTCGGCCTCCTCCCTGCGCCGCCGTTCCTCCGCCTCCTCCCGGGCGATCGTCTCCTTGACCTCTGCCTCCGCGTCCTTCGCATCAGCCACGAGCCCAGCGGCCTCCTTCTGCGCCACCTCGAGCTCCTCGCGGCGCTCGCGGAGGTCGGCGAGCAGCTCGCTGGCGCGGTCGGCCCCAGCCTCGACCCGGGAGCGCGCGGCGAGGGCCTCCTCGGCCTCGCCGCGGCCGCGTGTCGCGAGCATGGCCAGGACCCGCGTGCGCTCGGAGACCTCGCCGATGCCGTCGGCGGCCAGCAGGGACAGGGTCGGGTCCGTCTGCCCGTACGTGTAGGCCGCACGCACCCGGCGCTCGACGCGCAGGGCCGCGCGATCCGCCTCGGCGCGGTGACGGCGCTCCTCGTCACCCAGCGAGTCGAGCTCCGCTCGCACGCCCGAGATGTCGGCTTCGAGCCCGTCGATCCGCCCGAGCAGCCCGTCCAGGCGCTCCTGCTGCGCCTCGCGGTGCTCCTGCGCGCCCTCGAGGCGGGGATCGGCGAAGCTCGCAGGCAGGGACACGACGCCGGTGACGGCGACGAGGGTCACGGTGAGCACGGCAAGGCAGGCTGCCCGCAAGGTCCCGGTGCCCCGCCGCGTGCGAATAGAGGCACGCATTGCCTTTCAGTTTACTGACGACCTCCACGCCTTTCCATGTACCTTCGGTCGCGGCCTCTCAGACCCCCAGGAGATCGAAGATGTCGGGCTCGTCGACGGGCACGGGGAAGGGGGGCTCGGGGAGGGGCCCGTGCTCGGGGCGTATGAGGTCGTCGACGCGCCATCCCGCCGGCGTCCGGCGCAGGCTGAACGCGAGCGCGGTGATGCGGTGGCCCCGGTCGACGGTCGCTACGACGTCGTAGAGCCCGGCGGCCGAGCGCCTGCCCCGCACCTTCAGGACGGTGGGCGTGCTCGCGGCCGGCCGGACCCACACCTCGGTGAGCCGGGCGTAGAGGAGCGGGGTCATGAGCTTCCTCAGATGGCGCCGCTGACGATGGCCGGCCTCGATCTCGAGGAAGAGCACGGCGAAGGCACGGGCCATGCGGGGCAGCCGGGTCTCGAGGCTCTCGCGCCGCACCGGTGGGGCAAGGACGTCACTCATGGGGTCGCTCCTGTGTGCGGTCTGCTCCGGGGGGGAGGCCGAGCACGCGCGGGCCCGGCTCCAGGCCGACCCACGCCTCCCGCGGGCCGTCCCGGGTGGTGAACGTCGCGCGCAGCGTGGCGGGGAGGTCCACGCTCTCGAAGACCGCGAGGTCTGTGACATCTCGAAAGCCCGCGTCGCCGAGGGCGGTCTCGATGCCCTCGACGGGCTCGCCGCGCTGCCAGGCCACGACCGCGTCGTCGCGGTCCTCCCTGCCGGGGTCGGGCAGGCTCCACGGGTCGCCGGCTGCGCTCGCGGTGCCGTCGGGCCTCGCGGTCACCGCCACGGCGAAGCGCTCGACCACGGTCTCGCGCCAGGCCTCGAGGTCGCCTTCCAGCACCACCGCGACGAGTCGGACGATCCAGACGCCGTCGTGGCGCGTGACGGACTCGACCGCTGCCGCGTCGACGTGGCGGCTCCTGTCACCGGACACCTCGGAGACGCCCATCCGCAGTGCGACGAGCGC
>SKQL01000038.1 GCA_007119035.1 Nitriliruptorales bacterium
CGACGCCGAGCACCGAGGTGTCGTCGGCCACCGCCGCCACCTCGTCACCGGCCTCCGGTGTCAGCTCGAGAGCGTCATCGAGCACCTCTGGCTCTTCCGGGGCGTCGGGTTGCTCCAGCGCGTCGTCGAGCACCTCTGGCTCTTCCGGGTCCTCGTCGCACGCAATGCTGGTGTAGGGCCCGCAGACCTCGGCGTCCTGCGCGAGTGCCGGAGCCATGCCCCCGACCATCAACAACGAGGCCGCTGCAGCGACCGACATGCCCCGAACGAACCTCATGAGCGGACTCCCCTGTACCCGACGCCGCCCGTGGGTCGGGTACGGCTCGCACCACGCGAGGTGGTTGAGCCCGGCGCATCCTTCACCGAGAGTAGCAGGGGCACCCGCGCCGCACGAGGGGCGATCCGATCCCGATCGGTCGCCTACCAGTTCGTCGCCACCGTCACGGAGCCGCGCTGCGCTCCGGCGACCTCGAGAACGCGAACGACAACCGGGTACGCCCCGACGCCCCATCCTCCCACACCACGTGGTCGCCCTCCACCTGGGCGCCCGGCGGGGCGGCGACGACCTCGTAGCCCGGCGGGACGTCGATCCGGACACGCAGCGTGGTGCCATGGATCGTCGGCTGGATCAGATCGTCCACCTCGACCACCAGCTGCCCGTCGACGATCCGCCACCCCGACCGGGAGGTGGTCTCGTAGGTCAGCTGCAGCGTCTCGCCGGCGCGTGTCCGCACGATCGCGTCCTGCATCGGGCGTCCCTGCTCGGCCCCTCCATCGCCGGCTGCGTCAGGAACGGTGGTGAAGGTGCACGATCGGCTGCATGCAACGGTGACGAGCGAGACGTTCTCGCCGGCCGCGGTGCCCTCGACCCATGGGCCGAGCACCGCCCGGGGATAGCCCTCCTGCGGTGCGTCGTTGACGATGCGGGTACCGATGGTCGCGTGGGTCACCCCGCCATCGGCGAGCCGGATGTGGTGATCGATGGATCGCTCCGAGAAGTAGTCGAGCTTGTTCTCCGCGAAGTTGCTGACGAAGATCCCGACGCTCTCACCGTCCACGTGGGGAAGCTCCCCAGCGACCCCGGCACGTTCGAACACCGGCTGGATCGATCCGTCGCGCACGTGCATGAGCAGGTGTCCCCCGTCGGCGATGCTCGCGAGCATCTCGACGGTGGCGGGCACGTCGTCGTCCTCGAGGATCTGGAACAGCTCCGCGAACGCGGCCGTGGCCGTGGCGCCCAGCACCCGCTTGCGTTGGTCGTCGTCATCGAACGCCGCGTAGGCGTCCAGGCCGACGAACTGCAGCGTGTCCTGTGGGGCCAACCGGCCCACACCGGGCACCTGCAAGCCCCCCGACCGCTCGGAGAGCCGTTCGAAGACCACCGCGTCGGCCACGATGACCCCGTCGACCGGGTCCCCGCCACCCTCCTCGTAGAGTCGCATCACCACCTCGGCGACCGCCGGGAAGTCAGGGCTGATGTTCACGTTCCGCCACGTGCGCAGTCCGCCGTAGCGGGCGTAACGGCGCTCGAAGTCGTCGGACGGCGAGGCCACGTCACCGGTCGGTACCGGGAGCTCGTCGACGTCCACGAACGCCTCGAAGCTCATCTTCCCCTCGCTCGCACGCATCACCGTCCACGAGCCCAGCAGCCCCCCCGAGCCGCGGATCTCCGAGAGCGCCGCCGCACCCACCAGGTAGGTGCGCGGCTCGTCCTCACCCAGGAAGCTCGGCAGGGCCTCGATCAGGTCGGCCGCGAGCGCGGCCTGCTCGAGGTTCGGTTCGACGACCTCGAGGAACCGCCCGCGGGCGTCCGTGATGCGACCGATCAGCCGCTGCGGGTCGAGCTCGACGACCTCGGCGGTGGAGTGCTGCAGCGTGGTGACCAGCTCCCGCAATGGTGGCCCGAGCTCCTCGAGGTACTCGAGCGAGATCTCCCCGGGCTCCTGCGAACGGTCGTCGCTCACGATCACGGCGGCCACGTCCAACAGCTCCGCCGCGGCGCTCCCGACGTCGCGCGCGGTGTCGCTGAGCGTGGTCGCGGCACGCAGGTTCGGCCCCAACACCGGCACGACACGCAGGGGCACCATGTGGATGCGGTTCAGCCTGCTCGACGCGGACGACGATGCGTCCACGGCGGCGGTCAGCTGCTCTCTCGCGATCGTGAGTTCCGCGTCTCGGAGGCTTCGCTCGGAGGCGGACAGCTCGTCACGAGCCACCACGAGTTCGCGCGCGGCCGAGAACGCGGTCGCCCCGGCGGCGATCCCCCAGACGCCGAGCAGGCCTCCCGCGACGACCGCGCCCACGATGACCCGCACCAGCAACGATCGCCCGCTGGAGGGGCGGTCCTCGTACCCGGGCGTCACGGGGCCAGCCCCATCGCTCATCTGCACCCCGCCCTCCTCCGCATGGATGCACGGTACGCGGTCGGGAGCTGATGTCCGCCGTCGGTTCCGGTCGTGCCGCGGGACTTCAGAGGGCGAGTTCCGGCGCGCGCTCGCGCCGCACGACGGTCCGACGAGCCGCGGCCCGCAACGCATCGAGGCTGATGTCCTCGACCTCGAGATAGCTGACGAGTTCGCGACCGGCGAGCATCCTGGCGGTGGCGACCTGATGGTCGTCGATGTGTTCGTCGAAGCTGCCTCGGCGTGGCACCAGCACGGGGCACAGGCCCAGCTCGAAGGCGGTCAGGGCGGTGCCCGTGCCGGCGTGCGCGATGACCAGGTCCGCACCCCGCATGGCCGCTTCCAACTCCGGACCGGGAACGGCCTCGCGCGGCACGATGGGCAGGCCGGCGACGTCGGTGGCGCCGGTCTGCCAGAACACCTCGACGTCCGCCGGGAGTACCTGCACGATCCGTTCCGCCAGCCGCCGGAAGCTGTACGGAGCGATCGTGCCGAGGGTCACCACGACCTTGCGCAGGGGCGTCTCGTCGTGGTCGGGACCGCGGGCGAACTCGTCGTGAACGGAGCCGACGTCCCGCCACCTCGTGTCGTAGCCGGGGTTCTGGGTGAACAGCTCGACCCCGGGTACGCGCCGCAGGATGCGTCCGGACATGGAGGGCCCGCCCGCACGCGTGGCGCTCTCGATGAAGCAGGCCCGGACACCCATCGCGCGCGCCAGCGGGAGCGCCGCCAGGGCGATCCCGGCACCGGTCGACACCGCGAGGTCGTACCGATCCGCCCGCAGCAGGCCCCCGATCACCCTCGCGTCGCGCGCGAGGTTCACGGCGTCCCGTGGCGCCGCGTAGGGGGCGTAGACGAGCGTCTCCTGGTCCCTGCCAGCAGCGGCCAGCAGGTCGACGCTCAAGCCCCGGTCGTAGGTGACCCACGTCACCTCTCCCACGTCGGTCAGCCTGCCGACCAAGCTGACCAACTGCTTGAAGTGCCCCCCCGACGATGCACAGGCCAGGACGCGCCGCCCCACCCCTGGGATCCGCGTCGGGACCAGCTCGCGGGCCTTGGCGGCTTCGAACCCGTCGTCTGGCGTCATCCCACGATCTCCGATGCGAGGTGGCGCCCGAGCCTACGACGGTCCCGGCTCGCACGGTAATCGCCACCCCCAACGCGAGCGATCACCGCCGCGTGGGAAGCGGGGCGTCACCGCACCTCTGCGGGCCGGAACCGTGCGGGGAGCAAGGCGGCGCCCGCCCGGAGCCCTACCACGACCATGGTCCGGGCGATGACCGCCAGATCGAGGCCAAGGGACCAGTTCTGCACGTAGAGCAGGTCGTAGCGGCGGTAGAGGTCGAAGCTCGGCAGATCGCGAGCCTCGACCTGCCACAAGCCGGTGACACCGGGCTTGACCGTCAACCGGACGTTGAGCTGTTCGTCGAACTGTGCCACCTCGTCGGGCAGGGCCGGACGCGGCCCGACAAGGCTCATCGTCCCCTCGAGCACGTTGAACAGCTGTGGGATCTCATCGATGCTCGACGCTCGGAGGATCCGCCCTGCGCGCGTGACCCGGGGATCGTGACCGACCTTGAACAACGGGCCCTGGCGCGCGTTCACCGCCTCGAGCTGCGCCTTGAGACGCTCCGCGTCCCTGACCATCGTTCGCACTTTGAACAGCCGGAACCGCTCACCATCCTTGCCTACCCGCTCCTGGGAGAAGAGCATCGGTCCGCGATCCTGCCCCCAGACGAGCAGCCCGGCGACCACCAGCAGCGGTGAGAGCAGCAGGAGCGCGATCGCTGCCCCGGTGACGTCGACCATGCGTTTGGCCACGACCTGCCGGCGGCTGAGGCCGATCGGCGCGATGTGAAGGAAGGTCTCGTCGGCGAGCGGGGACACGCTGAAGCGCCTCGCGGCCACTCCCCGGAGCCCACTCGACACGTGCACATGAAGGCCGGCCGCCTGGAGCCGATGGACGTAAGCGCTGAGCTCTGAGCCGGTGAGACTGTTGGCGTCCAACACCACTCCCACCGAGCCGGAGCGATGGACCTGTTCGAGCACGTCATGTTGATCACGGTAGAGCGTGTAGGGGCAGGCGACGACCTCGCGCGACGTGGGACAGGAGATGCCGCTGACCCGGAAACCGAGGAAGGGGTTGTCGGCGAGGAAGTGCCCGATAGCCACCGTCGACGCCATCGCGCCGCCCACGACCAGGACGGGAGCCCCGAAATCCCCTGTGGCCCGCCGAGCCTGGATCCACTCGCGGAGCACGCCCCGCTCCACGGTCAGGAGCACGAACCAGCTGAGGCCGGCGAACACCCCGACGGTCACCGCCGGCTCCCGCCCGATCGACG
>SKQL01000016.1 GCA_007119035.1 Nitriliruptorales bacterium
CATGCTCCGCCGGGAGGTCGAAGGCTCGCTCAACGCGCTCGCAGAACGGCTGCGCCCCTGAACCCGCGTCCCGGTCGGCGTGACCCGGCATCAGCGATCGCGTAGGCCTCTGCCTTGGCGGATGCGCGGGGCGATGTCGTCCATGCGTCGTTCGCGGGTGCTGGGCTGCTTCGCACCGGCGATATGCAGGTTGTACTCCCGTTGACGACCGGGCGTGAGCTCGTCGAAGGATGCAGCGAGCTCGGGGTCGTCTGCGAGCCGTTCGGCGAGTTCCGGGGCGAGTTCCTCCTCGGGTCGTGGTGGCACCTGGGTGCCGGCATCCTCGTGGGCGATCGCCTCCTGGACGTACGCGGTGACGATGTCGGCGTGCGTGTCGACGTCCTCCACCGAGGTGAACATCATCCGGCGGGCGGCGTGCGAGTTCGGCCCGACCTCTTCGAGCACTCCCGCGGGGTCGTCGAGGAGGATGCCCTTGAAGAACATCAGCGCGAGGGTGTCCGAGAACTCCTGGATGATCGCGATGTTCGCGTGGTCGTGTGAGTAGCAGGGCTTGCCCCACTTGATCTCCTCGTCGAGGCCGGCCGCGAGCAGCAGCGGACGCAACGCCCGGATCTCCGCCGGCCACCGTTCAGAGGCCTGGAGGTAGGCATGGACGTCGGGGAAGTGCTCCATCGATTCATGTCTCCGTTCGGGGCGACGAGAGCAGCGTGTCGAGCTTGTCGAGCTGAGCGTCGTAGCGCCACTTCATCCCGTACGCAGCCAGCCGCGCCTTGACGCCCGAGCCGAACTCTCTCACGTGGATGCGGATCCGTCCCCCGACGCGCAGGTCGACCTGAACAGTCGCAGGATCATGCCGATCCCTCCTCATCGTCGGTGGTCGCCGTCTCGAGCGTACGGCTGCCTCCGAGGTGCCGACCGCGCTGTGTCAGGGCCGCCACAAATACGGTGACTGCCGTCCGTACTTACGGTGGTTCTCCTGATGTAGCCGCTCCGCCACGTGCGTAGCGTCGTTCTCGCTGGTCCTCCGGTCGGGACGTGCGCCCTCGGGCCGTCACGCTCCTCGCGTAGGCGACCGGCACCGGGGTGGCGCTGCTGCGGCGTCCCGCAACCCGCGCGATGCGAGCACGTGTGAGGAGGGTGTCTGGGGTTCCCCCCTGCAGCCGGACACCTCGGATGAGGGGATGTCCGGCTGCAGGGGGGGCTACTTCGGAGCACGCGCGGCATGTACGGGGGCGAATCGGACCTCTGCGGCCCATCGGGGGTCTTCCGAGCTGCGGTGGACCATGCCGGCAGCTGATGTGGGCGGGGGCTGGCTCTACGTCGGCGTCGTGAAGCGGCAGCGGGGGCCGGGCGCGGCCGCGAGCCCCAGATCCAGGGTCGCCAGAGGAGCATCGAGCAGCTCTGCCAGAGCGACGTAGGTGCCGTCGTAGGTCGTCACGTTCTGCCGGAGCTGCCAGCAACGTTCAGCGAGGGGAGCGTATGGCCACAGCTCGACGCGCAGTTCGATCAGATCGCCGTGCGCGAGCGATGCGGAATCGGCCGTGATGTCGCCGGTGAGGGCGGCGCGACGCAGGATGTTGGCTGCCTCGATGGGCATCAGGTGGGGCGCGGCGAGCTCATGATCGCCGATCGCTGCGGCGGCCCACTCGCCGTCCGGCCCGCTGTCGACGAGTGCGGCCACCAGCACCGAGGCATCGATGACGAGGGTCACCGGCGGTCGTGATCGCGGTGCGCGAGGATCTGCTCCGCGGCGAGGCGACTGCCCGTGCGCTTGGTGCGTTCACGTGCCTTGTCGATGAGCACGTCGGGATCGGGGCGGCTGGCCAACCTCGCGAGCTCGGTCCGCAGGTACTCCTGGAGCGAGCGCCCGGACAGACGAGCTCGCGCCGCGAGTTCGTCGCGGACGTCATCGGGCACGTCACGAATGGTGATCGAAGGCATAGCTGCAGTTTGCATGCATCGGCAGCGAACCGCAAGTAGCATCCGGCTGTGGCACGTATTGCGCGGCGCCGCTGACGTTCTCAGGCCACGCCGACCCACCGGCCGTCCCGCGCGCTTGTTCGTGCCGACCTTGACCGCGTCGACCTCGCTCCCGTCGTACCGCTCGAGCATGACCACCTCGAGTCCAGCGCCACGCAGCACGTCAGCCGCACGGTTCGCTCCGGCGTGGGCCATGCACAGCACGCCGATGTCCCCGAGGCGGGTGCCGACCTCACGGAGCACCGATCGGATCCGCTCGACCAGCCGCTGATCTCGGTCCTTCCAACGCTGGAACCGATCCACCTCGGGTTCGGGACCGGTTCGTGCGACAGCTATCCGGGCCAGTGTTGCCCGACGTACGGGCGGGGGTTGTTCCGGATCCAGCGGTCGAGGTGCTCGGCCAGCGCGCTGGCCTGCGCGCCTCTGGCAGGCAGGCTGCGCTTGAGCCCGCACACCAGCACGAGGTCCCGCTCGGCGGCGTAGTCGGCGACGTTCTCGGTCACCACGGCGCGCCCCTCGGCCCGAGCCACCTCGGCGACCTGCTGGTCATCGGCTCCTGTGAGCCCGAGGTCGTCCACGTGCACGGCGTCGTGCCCGAAGTCATGGTGCAACTGACGGGCCGCGTCGCTGGGGAACATCTCGTCCAGCAGCAGCCTCACGTCAGCAGCGCCTGACGGCGCTTGGCCGCCTCGCGCCCTTCCTCGATGGCCTGCTCGTTGCGGGCGATGCGTGCCTCGACGTCATCCGGGTGGCGGGCGGCGAACTCCAGTGCCGTGCGGATCTGGCGAGGGTGCAGGTCGGACTCGGCTGCGAGGGCAGCGATGCGCTCCTCCTCGTCACCGTCGAGCTCACGGAGTCGGGCCACGATCTCCCACACGTCGGGGCCAGCGGCCAGAGCGGCGCGCCGGTCGTGACTCGGGCCGCGGTAGACGATCCCGGGATGGTCCAGCGTGTCGATGCCTTCGACGATGAGCCGTTCGAGCAGCGTGGTCACACTGCAGCCCTCACGTTCAGCCCGTTGGGACAGGCGCTGCCGGGCGTCGTCACTGAGGCGGAACGAGGTGCTGCGCGGCGCCATGGGTGCCTCCCTCGCAGATGTAGCGCGAGGGTAGCGCAACGCAGCGCATCAGTAGGGCGCTCCCCAGCCCGATTGGCTCTCAGCACCATCCACCCCTCTGCCACGACGAGCGGCCACCCCGTCATCTCCACCCACGTCTACGCGATCAGCGATCGTGGTCAGGGCCCTCATCGCTCCCACCCCAGCTCCTGCTGTGGTGCGCGGTCGCGGTGGAGGTCGTCGACCGTGCGGCGGATCTCGACGTGGAGGAGCTCGCGGGACCGTCGGGCCCGGCCGTAGCCGCCACGCTCCCCGAGGGCGTCGATCGGGTCGGTGATGCCCCATCGCAGACGATGGTGCTCGATCTCGGCGGCCGTGCCTTCCCAGCGGTCACGCGGCCAGCCGTCGGTCGGTGGCCGGCCGAGCGAGTTGGTGAGGTACGACGGAGGGTCGACCTCGACCTGCAACGGCGGCTGCTGTCCACCCGCCGCGTGCTGGTCTTGGTTGACGGGCAGCCCCTGTTCAAGGACGCACCCAAGTCCACGCACGGGTTCGCACGATCAGCATCCCACCCCGGGTGACCCAGCTGCTCCCCGACCTGCGCGAGTGGCAGGCCGGCCAGGCGCGGCTGCGGGCGGTCCCGCCCGAGCAGGCCCTGGTGTTCTGCCGCCCCGACGGCGACGCGTGGCACCCCGACCGCGTGAGCAAGACCCTGCGGGAACTGGTGATCGCGAGCGGACTGCCACGGATCCGGCCCTACAGGATCTCCGCCACACGCACGCGACGCTCCTGATCGGCGAGGGCGGCGTCAACGTCATGGTCGTCCAGGAGCGACTCGGCCACCACTCCCACTCCTTCACCGCCGACACGTACCAGCACGTCATCCCCGGCATGGACGAAGCCGCCGCCAGCCGGTTCGACGCGCTCGTGTTCGGCGATGGGGAGGCCGAGCCTCCGGAAGGCGGTCAGCGGTCGACTGATGCCCCGTAGCAGCCTGACCGGCCCGGGTCGTCAGCCGGGTTGCAGCCAGGCCCGGGACCGATCCGCGAGCTACCGAGACTCCCTTGAGGTATCGCCGCGGGTCAGCTCAAGCGTCGCCGCAGCCGACAGCCGGTGTCGGGCACCCCGCACCAACGAGGCGACGCTGCACGGCTACCACGTGGAGGTGTGGTCGCCTACCCGGGCAAGATCCTCGACGGCCTTTGTAGGCGGCGAAGTCCAGGCCGATGTGGCCGGCGGCGTCGGTCATCTTGCCCAGCCACGTCTCGGCGAAGACGCCGGCGACGACCCGGGTCTCGCCCTCGAGCGTCGCCTTCGGCTCCCACGTGTCACGGATGCCAGGGCCCCAAACCACGAGCGGCAGGTGGTGACTCCGGTCCGGTGGCTCAGGTGAGGGTCTGGGGCGTCTGAGGAGCTCGATCCGCGCGACGGAGGCCTTCTACGACCTAGCAGCGGTACCGAGCGGTCTGCTCAGCGGCCATGGGGCCAGCGGCTGGCACCCGGGCCTCGCCCTTGAAGACCTCCTTCTCGTGCCAGCTGAGGTGCTCCGCGGCTGGGCACGGGAGCCCGTCCTGTGGGGCACCGAGCGCCTTGCCGGCGAGATCGATGACCAGCTCCCGCGCCCGTGCGCCCCCGTTGAACCGCCGGGAGACGAGTATCCGTTGGTCCACCGAGACACCCATGACGCC